>NC_013521.1:2430521-2734336 GCF_000024925.1 Sanguibacter keddieii DSM 10542 | reverse complement strand
GTCGTACTTGGAGCCCTGGTCGTCGAAGCCGTGCCCGATCTCGTGGCCGATGACCGCGCCGATGCCGCCGTAGTTGGCGGCGTCCTCGGCCTCGGGGTCGAAGAACGGCGGCCGGAGGATCGCGGCCGGGAACACGATCTCGTTCATCGACGGGTTGTAGTACGCGTTGACCGTCTGCGGGGTCATGTGCCACTCGTCGCGGTCGATCGGCTGCCCGATCTTGGCGAGCTCGCGGTCCAGGTCCACCGAGTTCGACCGGCGCACGTTGCCGACGAGGTCGCCCGCGTCGACCACGAGCGCGGAGTAGTCGCGCCAGCGGACGGGGTACCCGACCTTCGGGGTGAAGGCCGACAGCTTGGCGAGCGCCTTGGTCTTGGTCTCCTGGCCCATCCAGTCGAGCTGGGTGATGGACTGCCGGTACGCCTCGATGAGGTTGGCGACGAGCACGTCCATGCGGCTCTTGTGGGTCGGCGGGAAGTGCCGGTCGACGTACACCTTGCCGACGGCCTCGCCGAGCGCGCCCTCGACGAGCGAGACGCCACGCTTCCAGCGCTCGCGGACCTCCTGGGTCCCGGAGAGCGTCCGCCCGTAGAAGTCGAAGTTCGCCTCGACGAGCTCGTCGGTCAGGTACGGGGCGCGGGCGCTGACGAGGTGGTAGACCATCCAGGTCTTCCAGTCCTCGAGGGGCTCGCTCGTCCACAGGGACGCGAAGCCGGTGAAGAAGTCGGGCTCGCGCACGACCACGTCGTCGAGCGCACCCTCCGGTGCACCGAGCGCGACGGCCCACGCGCGCCAGTCGAAGCCGGGCGCCGTCTCGGCGAGGGCCGCGAGGGTCGTCGGGTTGTACGTGAGCTCGGAGTCGCGGTCACGCACGACGTCCCAGTGGTGCGTCGCCAGACGCGTCTCGAGCGCGAGGACCCGGGCGGCGGCGTCCGCGGAGGCCTCGGCGGCGACGGTCCCCGAGAGCTCGAGCATCCGCGCCACGTGCGCGACGTAGGCCTCGCGGGTCTCCGCGTACTTGTCCTCGCGGTAGTAGGACTCGTCCGGGAGGCCGAGGCCGGCCTGGTAGAGGTGCACGACGTACTTCTCGGGGTCCTTGGCGTCGTTGTCCACCCAGAACCCGAAGGCTCCCGCACCGCCCGTGCGCTGCAGCGCTCCGAGGGAGCCGGTGAGCTCGGCCTGCGTCGAGGCGCTGCTCACCAGGGCCAGGTCCTGCGCGAGCGGGTCGACGCCGGCGGCCTCGACGGTCGCGGTGTCCATGAAGCTCGCGTAGAGGGCGCCGATCTGCGCCTCCTCGCCGCTGAGGTCGTCGCGCCCGCCGAGCTCTTCGATGATCTGGCGCACGTGGGCCTCGGCCTCGTCGTGGAGACGGCGGAACCCGCCGTCGGACGCGCGGTCGGCGGGGATGACGTGGCTGGCGATCCAGCGGCCGTTGACGTGCCGGTAGAGGTCGTCCTGCGGCCGCACGTCGTGGTCGAGCGCCGACACGTCGATCCCGGACGTCGTCCCTGGTCGCAGGTCGTGCTCCTGGGCTGCGTTCTTCTCGTTCGTCGTCATCGCTCCAGGCTATCCGCCCCGGGCCCGCTGGGCGGGTGCAGAGCACCGACGTTCGCGCAGGGCGTGGTGGTCGGCGGGGGCGCGGCGCAGGGACGCCACGCATGGGCATGGGGAGAGGTGCCCACGGCCCAGCGCCCTCCAGAGCCGTGACCTGTGGTCATCTGGTGACAGGAGCCGGGCGACCGGCTCGACCAGCCCGAGCCTCTCGCCCGGAACCCTCACCGAAGGACGTCATCATGCAGACTCTCACCCCCTGGACCGCACCGGAACCGGTCGTCCGTCAGCTCGCCGACCCGCAGGGCTTCCAGAAGGCCGTCAAGCCGTCCGGCGCCGCCTCGAAGGCCGCAGCGGTCGCCCTCGTGATCGGCCTCCTGCTCCTCGCCTACAACCTGGTGAGCACCTTCCGGACCCTCAGCGAGAACAGCGTCGGCAGCGAGCGGTTCTTCGAGGTCTTCACCTCCACCACGGGCCAGAACTTCTCGACCGACCCGATGCTCGTCGCCTACGTGTGGGGACCCATCGTCCTCATCCCGCTCGCGCTCGTGTTCCTCGTCGTCTCGCGCCTGACTGCCAAGCAGCGCACCGACCGTGCCTTCGCGGCGTACTCGTCCGGCGGGTACGTGGCGAAGGCCCTCGGTCTGCCGGTCCGCTTCGCCGCGAACAACAGCCAGGTGGTCCCGCAGGTCCTCGTGCCGCCGCACCTCGGCACCGAGGAGGTCTCCCGCTGGATGTCCGGCGTCGCGCAGACCATCACGTCGCTCGACAAGGCGGGCGCCAAGAAGCTCAACAAGACCCTCGTGTCCAAGCTCTCCAAGCCGGAGGTCGCAGTCCCGGCCGAGACCGTGTTCCCCGGCTCGCCGCCCTTCGCCCTCCTGGTCCAGGCCCCCGACGCAGTCGGTGCCGAGACGGTCCGCGCGGTGGTCCCCGGGAACGGCGGCGCGCGTGCCTACGTCGTCGACCTGTCCAAGGTCCAGGGCTGGGGCTGAGCAGAGCCGACCTCCGGCGTGGTCGATGCGGCATGATGAGGGCATGCGCGTTCACATCGCTTCCGACCACGCCGGGTACGAGCTCAAGAGCCACCTCGTCGAGCACCTGACCACCGAGGGCCACGACGTCGTCGACCACGGTGCCCACGAGTACGACGCCCTCGACGACTACCCCTCGTTCTGCTTCGCGGCCGGTGAGGCCGTCGTCGCCGACCCGGGCAGCCTCGGCGTCGTCATCGGCGGCTCCGGCAACGGCGAGCAGATCGCCGCCAACAAGGTGCCCGGCGTCCGCGCCGCGCTCGCCTGGAACCTCGACACGGCTCGCCTGGGGCGCCAGCACAACGACGCGAACGTCGTGGCCGTGGGCGGCCGCCAGCACACGGTCGAGGAGGCCACGTCCTTCGTCGACGCGTTCCTCGCCGAGCCGTTCAGCGGAGACGCGCGCCACCAGCGTCGTATCGACCAGCTCGCGGACTACGAGGCCTCCCGCTGAGCCTGCGCGTCGACCACACCGACCTGAGCCTGCGCGTCGACCACGCCGACGGGGCGCCTCGTGCCTGAGGGCCACACCGTGCACCGGCTCGCCCGGACCTTCGGCGAGGTCTTCGGCGGGGCGACCGTCGAGGTCTCCAGCCCGCAGGGGCGCTTCGCCGCCGGGGCCGCCCTCCTCGACGGTCTCGTGCTGCACTCCGCCGAGGCGGTCGGCAAGCAGATGTTCCTCGGGTTCGGCCCGGCCGACCACCTGCCCACCGCCGAGGGCCTCGCCGACGACCTCCGCTGGTTGCGGGTGCACCTCGGCCTCTACGGCTCGTGGACCTTCGCGGCCGACGGCAGCACCCAGGTCGCGCACGCCATCGGCGCACCCCGCAAGCGCGTCGGCGAGCGCGAGACCGTCCTCGAGGCCGGCACGCCCGGGAACGTCGTCGCGCCTACGACCGGTCTAGACCAGCACGACCCGGACGGGCCCGAGCCCTGGGACCCGCCCGACCCGCGCGGCGCGGTGCGAGCACGGATCCTGTCCGAGCACGCCGTCGCCGACCTCACCGGGCCCACCGCCTGCGAGGTGGTCTCGCCCGACGCCGCGCTCGCGGTCCAGCGCCGCCTGGGTCCGGACCCGCTGCGCGGCGACGCCGACCCGGAGCGGTTCGTCGCAGCGGTCCGGCGCTCGCGCTCGGCTGTCGGCCTGCTGCTGATGAACCAGGACGTGGTCGCCGGGGTGGGCAACATCTACCGCGCCGAGGTGCTGTTCCGTGCAGAGCAGTCGCCGACCACGCCGGGACGCGACGTGCCGGCCGAGGTCCTGCGCGCGATGTGGGACGACCTCGTCGTGCTCATGGCCGACGGTGCGGCGATCGGGGCCATCGTCACGACGCGACCAGGAGACCGCGGAGACGGGGCGCACCCTGCCGACGAGAAGGCCCCGGGGCGTCGGCGCGTGCGCCAGAACACCGACGCCGAACCCGGGGCCGTCCCGCGCGACGAGTCCTTCTACGTGTACCAGCGGGACGGCCAGCCCTGCCGTGTGTGCCGCACCGAGGTCGCCCGTGCCGAGATGGCAGGCCGGAACCTCTTCTGGTGCCCGACCTGCCAGCGCGACGACCGGCGCTGAGACGCGCGACCGCTCGCCTGCTCAGAAGATCCAGCTGCACACGGGCGCGACCGGCCACCCGAACGCCGACGCGGTCCGCAGCAGCGCACCGTCGGTGTGCTCCTCGACGCGTCCGGCGGTCGCGAGCGCGGCGAGCGACGTCCCGCCGAGGTACGCGGTGCCGAGCTCCGCGACCGACAGGCTGAGGTCAGGGGCGTCGTCCGTCCGTGTGACGGTCGCCTTGCCGAAGGCTGTCGCTGTGAGCCGCCAGGAGCCCTGGTTGGCGGGCAGGCGGGCGTCGGTGACGTGCAGCACGACGTCGAGGTCGGACGTGTAGCGGCGCGCGGCGAGAGCGCCGGGGACGTCGACGAGCCGGACCCAGACGTTGTCGGCGATCCGTGGCGCTGCGGCACGGGGGTCGACGAGCAGCGAGGTGATCGCGTCGTCGACCGGGATCATGAGGGGCTCCACCTCGTGGGTGAGGTCGAGGTCGAGGATGGTCGACCACAGCCGGTGGGTGGCTGCGGGGTCCAGCGCGACGACCTCGCCGGTCGAGACGGTGCCACGGGGGCCGGTGTGCGACCAGTCGACCTTGCGCCGGAAGGTCGTGTACCCGCGCGGCTCGCCGTCGGACTCGACGATGACGATGCGCCGGGCCTCGCGGCCGTTGCGGAGCGCTTCGGGGTCGTCGAGGAACACGGTCTTGAGCTCGTCGGTCTCCCGGGTGGCCCACCCGGGGCGGTTGATGCCTGCGGCTGCGGTCGGCTGGCGGCCGGCCTGCAGGTGCAGGTCGTGGACCACGTCGCCGTGCACGGCCGGGTCGAGGGTCTCGATCCGGACCGTGAGGTCCTCCGAGCCCGGGACGGGGCGCAGTGCCGCGCCGCGCGGGACGGTGAGCCGCAGGTCGTGCGCGGCGGGTCCGTAGCCGAAGCGCCCGTAGATCCCGGCCTCGGCCGCGGTGAGCGCCGAGACGGACTCGCCGCGCTCGAGGCAGTCGGCGAAGTGCTGGTCGATCATGGCCGAGAGGATCCCGCGGCGACGGTGCTGCGGGTGCACCCCCACCCAGGTCAGGCCCGACACGGGGATCTCCGCGCCGGGCACCGGGAAGTGGCTGAAGGGGTACGACGAGTGGATGGCGACGAGCGTCTCGCGGACGGGGACGGCCCCGTCGATCGGCACAGCGGTCGGGTCTGGGACCCGCACGACCACGCCGCTCGTGCGGTCCCAGCTGAGCGGGAGCGGGAGCGACCTCGCGACCTCGTCCGAGGTCGACGAGGGGAAGGCCCACCGGTCGATCTCGAGGAGCTCGTCGCGTCGTGACTCGGGCAGGTCGACCAGGGCGTACGTGTCGGGGAGAGGCATGCCTCGACTCTGCCAGGAGGCGGGGACACCTGCCAGGGATTTGTCCTGGGTCGCGCCAGGGCTGCGTACGCTGGCGGGGTGGACGAGGAGTATGTGGAGAGCGTGCTCGACGTGGTCGAGACCATCCCGCCGGGCTCGGTGATGACCTACGGCGACGTCGCCGAGGCGGTGTGGCGGGTGCTGCGACGAGGCGGGCCCCGTCAGGTCGGCGCGGTGCTGCGGGAGACCGGCGGTGCGGTCCCGTGGTGGCGGGTCGTCAACGCCCAGGGGAGCCCGCCGGCGCACCACCTGACGCGGGCCCTCGGTCTGCTCCGCGACGAGGGCTGCCCCCTCACCCCAGACGGCTCGCGGGTCCTCCTGCGGTCCGCACGCGTGCCGGTCGACGCTCCTGGGGTCTAGCCGGCGCTGCCCTGCGCCGGCAGCACCGCGCGCAGCGCGGCGGCGTCGCCCTGGACCACGACCGTCGTCACGGCGGTCTGCTCCCAGGCGCTGAGCCGCTCCCTGATGCGCTCGGGAGACCCGACGAGCGCGATGTCGTCGACGAGCTCGCGCGGCACCGCCGCAGCCGCGCGCTCCCGGTCGCCGGCGAGGTAGTGCGCCTGGATCTCGTCGGCCGCCTCGGAGTACCCGAGGAGGTCGACGGCGTTCCGGTGGAAGTTGGCGCCCTTGGCGCCCATCCCGCCGACGTAGAGGGCGATGAAGGGCCGGACCTGGTCCGCGGCCCGCTCGGCGTCGTCGTGGACGACGACGGGGACCGTCGCGGAGACCTCGAAGTCCTCGGCGGGGCTCTGGTGCGCCCCGCGCCGCGCGAACCCCTCGTCGAGGTACCCGCGGAACTGGTCGTCCAGGCGCGGGGCGTAGAAGAGCGGCAGCCAGCCGTCGGCGATCTCGGCGGAGAGGGCGATGTTCTTCGGCCCCTCGGCGGCGAGGTGGATCGGCAGGTCGGCACGCAGCGGGCGCACGGTCGACCGCAGCGCCTTGCCGAGCCCGGTGACGGGGCGGCCGTGGGCGGTCTCCGCGGTGAGCGGCAGCGGGTAGGTGGGGCCGGCGCCCGTGACCGGTGCCTCGCGGCGCAGCACCTGCCGGACGATCTCCACGTACTCGCGGGTCCGCGCGAGGGGGCGGGGGTAGGGCTGCCCGTACCAGCCCTCGACGACCTGCGGGCCGGAGACCCCGAGCCCGAGGACGAACCGGCCACCGCTGAGGTGGTCGAGCGTCAGGGCGGCCATGGCGGTCGCCGTGGGGGTGCGGGCCGAGATCTGGGCGACGGCGGTGCCGAGCCTGATGCGCTCGGTCCGCGCGCCCCACCAGGCGAGCGGTGTGAGGGCGTCCGAGCCGTAGGCCTCGGCGGTCCAGACCGAGTCGACGCCCAGGGCGTCTGCCTCGAGGACAGCCTCTGCCACGCCCTCGGGAGGGCCGGCCGACCAGTATCCGGTGTGCAGTCCGATGCGCATGCGTCTCCTCGACGGTGAGGGGGTGGGGCTCGGTGATCCCGGCGAGCCTATCCCGCGGGGGTCTTCCGGGCCCGGTCGGCGAAGGAGTTGAGCAGGGCGGCGGCTGTCCCGGCGTCGTCGACGGTCACGACGAACCGGCGCTCGCCGGTCGAGCGGACCTCGAGGGTCTCTCCCGCGCGGATCACCACGCCGGTGCGGCCGTCGGTCGAGGTGCGCCAGCCATAGCCGCCGAAGTCGCGGAGCGGGCTCACGGTGTCGACCGTCGCGTCGACGATCTCGCCGACGGGCAGGTGCCGCCGCGGGATGCCGAGGCTGGAGCGGACCGTCAACCCGGTGCTGTCGACGGTGACCACCCACGAGAACATCGCTGCCATGAGCAGGACGAGCGACGCCGGGACGACGAGCATCCACCAGCTGCTCCCGACGACGACGGCGACAGTGACGAGGGCCGTCGCGGTGCCGAGCACCAGGACGCCCGTGCTGCTCGAGGTCCGTCGGACCCAGGCGGCCCGCTCGCCCTCGGCGAGGGCGATGCGCGGTGCGTCAGGACGTGGGTCGTCGGCGCCCGGCGCGGGCTCGCTGCGGGGAGTCAGCGCGGCTGCGGCGAGCCCGAGGAGGGCGCTCACGACCATGGCGAGCGCGATGGCCCAGCCGATCCCGCCGGCGTCGGCTGCGTCGGTCAGGCCGCGCTGAGGTGCGAGCGTCCCGACGGTCATCCCGGCGACGAGCGTCGCCGTGCCGACCGAGAGACCGGCCGAGAGCTGCCGGACCGGCCGGGCGTGCCCACGCCAGAAGGCGAGCGCCCACAGCGCGACGACGAACGCGGCCGTGATCGCCGCAGTCGAGACCAGCAGGGTCGTGAGGCTGCTGAACCCGTCGGCGCCGGCGGAGCCCCAGTGGATCGCCACCGGAGCGGGCAGGTCGTCCCGCCACGACGACGCGACCGCGGTGGCGGTCGCGAGGACCCCGAGCGGTACGACGAGCCCGAGGAGCGTCGACGCCGTGCGGTGCTGGACGGTCGCGGGCGGGGGCGTCGGCGGTACCTGGTGGGAGCGGTCGGCGGTCATGCGAGTGCCTCCTTGAGCAGTGCGAGCGTGGTCTCGGGGGACAGGTGGAGCGCGCGCGACTCGGCTGCGACGGCGGCCACGGCGGTCCTGAGCGCGGCGAAGTCCGCGCCGGCGCGCTCGGTGATCACCGCACCTCGGCCGCGCCGGAGGTCGACGAGTCCCTCGTCGCGCAGGTCCTGGTAGGCCCGGAGCACGGTGTGGACGTTGAGGTCGAGCGAGGCAGCGAGCTCGCGGGCGCTCGGCAGGCGCTCGCCGACGGCGAGGTCGCCGCGGGCGACGCCGAGGCGTACCTGGCGTGCGAGCTGCGCGAACAGCGGCTCGCCGGTGGAGGGGTCGATGCGGAAGAGCATGCACCGACGATAGTTGTTCTATGGCAACTAGCACAAGACGGGGGTGGTGGCAGGCGCGACCGCAGGGCTCTGCTGTCGTGCTGGCTGGCTGGCCCGCCTGCTGGCTCGACCAGCCGCTCCTCAGATGAAGATCGCCGGGTCCTCGCAGTGGTCCACGTCGGGGGACGACGCCGGACGGTCCTTGACCTTCGCCGGGACCCCGACGGCGACGCTGCCGGCCGGGACGTCGCGGACGACGACGGCGTTGGCGCCGACCTGCGCGTCGTCGCCGACCAGCACGTCACCGAGCACCTTGGCGCCGGCACCGACCACCACCCGGTCGCCGATCGTGGGGTGCCGCTTGCCGTGGGTCATGGACCTGCCGCCCAGCGTCGTGCCGTGGAAGAGGGTCACGTCGTCGCCGACCACGGAGGTCTCGCCGACGACGACCCCCATCCCGTGGTCGATGAAGAGCCGACGGCCGAGGGTCGCACCCGGGTGGATCTCGATGCCGGTCGCGGAGCGGGCGGCCTGCGAGATGAGCCGGGCCGGGAGCCGCAGCCCGGGGGAGCGCCACATGCGGTGGGTCAGCCGGTGCACCCACACAGCGTGCACGCCGGGGTAGGCGAGCGCGACCTCGAGCGTGCTGCGGGCTGCAGGGTCGCGGTCCCGGGCGACCTGGAGGTCTTCGCGGAGCAGCCGCAGGGCTGCGGTGAGGCGTGACATGGAGGTCCTCGGGCTAGAGACGTCGGGCTGGGGGCGACGGGCTGGAGACGATGAGAGGTCCCGTGCGCGCGGTGCGCGCGCACGGGACCGGGTGCTGCAGGTGATGCAGGTGCTGAGGGTGCGTCAGGCGGTCGAGCACCTGACGCACCTCAGGTTCTCAGTCGAGCAGGTCGGCGTAGAGGATCGACGTGAGGTACCGCTCGCCGAAGGACGGGACGATCACGACGATGAGCTTGCCGTCGTTCTCGGGGCGCTTGCCGATCTCGAGCGCGGCGTGGATCGCGGCGCCGGACGAGATGCCGACCAGGAGGCCTTCCTCCTTGGCTGCCCGGCGGGCGACGGCGACGGAGGTCTCCGCGTCCACGTCGAAGACCTCGTCGTAGACGGTGGTGTCGAGGATCTCGGGGACGAAGTTCGCGCCGATGCCCTGGATCTTGTGCGGGCCCGGCTGGCCGCCGTTGAGGATCGGCGACTCGGCCGGCTCGACCGCGACGATCTTCACCTCGGGCTTGCGCTCCTTGAGGACCTGGCCGACGCCGGTGATGGTCCCGCCGGTGCCGATGCCCGCGACGAAGATGTCGATCTCGCCGTCCGTGTCGGCCCAGATCTCCTCGGCCGTGGTGGCGCGGTGGATCGCGGGGTTGGCCTCGTTGGCGAACTGGCTCGCGAGGATCGACCCGGGGCGCTCTGCGGCGATCTCGTTGGCCTTGTTCACGGCGCCCTTCATGCCCTCGGCCGCGGGGGTGAGGATGAGCTCGGCACCGTAGGCGCGCAGCAGGGCGCGGCGCTCCTTGGACATGCTCTCGGGCATGGTGAGCACCACGTCGTAGCCGCGGGCGGCCCCGACGAAGGCGAGGGCGATGCCGGTGTTGCCGGAGGTCGCCTCGACGATGGTCCCGCCAGGCTTCAGCGCGCCGGAGGCCTCGGCCGCGTCGATGATCGAGACGCCGATGCGGTCCTTCACGGAGTTCGCGGGGTTGTAGTACTCGAGCTTGGCGACCACGGTCGCGCCGACGCCCTCGGTGAGGCGGTTGAGGCGGACGAGCGGGGTGTTGCCGATGAGCTGCGTGACGTCGTCGTAGATGCGTGCCATGGGATGTCCTTTGTCGGGTGCTGTCCGCGAGCGGAGGAGGGCGGGGAGTCGTGCGAGCGCCGAGCAGGGCCGGCGCTGCGAGGGCCGTGCGCTGGGTGGGGACGAGCGGTGATCCGCCCGACGGTGGGCAGGGATCAGCGCTCTAGAGACACTGCAGACAGCAGGGCGAGGAGACGGCGCGGCCACAGGGGGTGCCGTGCCCGCGGAGGCGGGGCTGTGCGGACCGGGTTGGGGTCGCGGCGAAGCGGCGGGGGACGTCACGCATGGTGCTGGGCTGTCCCACCGTGCTCCCCTCGTCGTCGTCCAGAGCAGACCCGAGGTGCGGCGGCGCACGAGGTACGGCGGGGTCTGCCCTGCCCGAGCGACTGTATCGACAGTGCTGGTGGGGTGCAACGGTGCGCCCCGACGGACCTGCGCCGAGGAGGGTGAAAGCGGTGGGGGTCGAGGACCAGCGCACCAGGGCCGGTATTGTCGCGGGACACCACGACCCAGGGGACCCATGAACCACCGCACGCTCGCCGCTCTCGCCCTCGCCTCGCTCGTCGCCCTGTCGGGCGCCTGCTCGTCCGCCGCAGACACGGAGGCACCCGACCTGTGGGTGGCCACCGAGGTCACGGTGCCCCCGACCGCGCAGGAGCGGATCGACGCCGCGAAGGACCCGCGGCCGCGCCCGCCACGAGCGTCGCAGCCCACCTCTGCCGACCTGTGGCGGTCGACGCTCGACGCCCAGTGGTTCGACCTGGGCGTCGAGGGGCAGGCCGAGATCTGCGATTCCTGGCGCACGCTCGGCAACGCAGAGGCGCACACGCTCTTGCTCGTGCCGGACACGATCTCGGCCTACGAGGTGGGGGAGAAGCTCGAGGGCGAGCTCTGCCTCGACTACCCCGGCTGACCGCCGGGCTGATACCGACGTCACACGACGAAGCCCCCGGACCCGCATGGGGTCCGGGGGCTTCTGGCGCTGGAGCGGGCGACGAGAATCGAACTCGCATCATCAGTTTGGAAGACTGAGGCTTTACCACTAAGCTACGCCCGCACGGTCCAGATCCGGGCTCCTTGCTCGACCGCTCGGCCGGCTGATCCTCTGACGAGGTCCAGCGTCTGCACGGAAGAACTGAGCGGTCCGGAACGAACCTGCGACAGACACCCTAGCAAAGGATCTCGGGTGCTCGGTCATGCCGGAGCGCCGCCCGGTGCGCTCCGCCGGTCGCCCGCTCGTCCTCGACGGTCACCTCGCCGGGAGCACGCGCCGAGGGCGTCTATGCTTGGCCGAGTGCGCGCCGCCCTGCGGCGCCACGGGGTGTGGCGCAGGTTGGTAGCGCGTCCGGTTTGGGACCGGAAGGTCGCAGGTTCGAATCCTGTCACCCCGACTCGCAGCGGAGGGCCCGGCGCTGGAGAACTCGACTCGTGCCGCGGTCCTCCGTCGCGACCGACTCCCGGGTGATCATCCCCCGCTGCCCCGCGCACCAGCGCTCTGCTATGTCCTGCACCCCTCGGTGACGTACGATCTTCTGGTTGCTCGTGGGCGAGTATGGCTCGCGAGGCGCGGTGCCCCGGTGACGGCGACCCAGGTCTTGCAGACTCAGGTCCGTCGTCGTGCGGCCCCCGCGTGAACGCACGAGAACCTCAGTAACGTTCGTGCCGGGTTATCGGCATGCCATCGAGCAGTTGGAGATCATCGAAGTGAAGAGCGCCGTCGAGACCCTGGACCCGACCAAGGTCAAGCTGACCGTCGAGGTGGAGTACGACGAGCTCAAGCCGAGCATCGATCACGCGTACAAGCACATCGCCGAGCAGGTCTCCGTCCCCGGATTCCGCAAGGGCAAGGTGCCTGCCCGCATCATCGACCAGCGCGTCGGCCGTGGGGCCGTGCTTGAGCACGCGATCAACGAGTCGCTGTCCGGCTTCTACCGCCAGGCCGTGTCGGAGACGGACATCCGTCCGCTCGGCCAGCCCGACGTGCAGGTCGTCAAGGTCCCCGAGCTCGAGAGCGAGGGTGGCGAGCTCCACTTCACCGCCGAGGTCGAGGTCCGCCCCGAGGTCGAGCTCCCCGAGCTGTCGTCCATCAAGGTCACGGTCGACGACGTCGAGGTCTCCGACGACGACGTCGACGGTCGCCTCGAGTCGCTCCGTGAGCGCTTCGGCACCCTCGTGGGTGTCGACCGTCCCGCGGCCGAGGGCGACTTCGTCGTCATCGACCTCAAGGCGACGGTCGGCGACGAGGAGGTCGACAACGTCTCCGGCGTGTCGTACCAGATTGGCTCGGGCAACATGCTCGAGGGCCTCGACGAGGCGCTCACCGGCCTGTCCGCAGACGAGACCACCACCTTCGTCGCGCCGCTCGCCGGTGGCGAGCACGAGGGCCAGGACGCGAGCATCTCCGTCGTCGCGACGGCCGTGAAGCAGCGCGACCTCCCCGAGGTGGACGACGAGTTCGCGCAGCTCGCGAGCGAGTTCGACACGATCGACGAGCTCAAGGCCGACCTGCGCGAGCAGGCTGCTGGCGTCAAGCAGTCGAACCAGGCCGTCCAGGCCCGCGACCTGCTGCTCGAGCAGCTCACCACCTCCGAGGTGCCGCTGCCCGCCGGCGTCATCGAGGCCGAGGTCGTCCGTCACCTCGAGGGTGAGGGGCGTCTCGAGGACGACGAGCACCGTGCCGAGGTGACCGAGCAGACCCAGGTCGCGCTCAAGAACCAGATCGTGCTCGACATCCTCGCCGAGAAGCTCGAGATCAAGGTGGCTCAGAACGAGCTCCTCGACTACCTCGTCAACGCGAGCCGTCAGTACGGCATGGACCCGAACACCTTCATCAAGACCATCGACGAGAACGGCCAGATCCCGGCCATGGTCGGCGAGGTCGCACGCTCGAAGGCTCTCGCCGTCGCGCTGCGCCAGGTCGAGGTCGTCGACGGTGCCGGCAAGGCCGTGGACCTCTCCGAGTTCATCGGCTCGGACGAGGACGACGCCGCGGTCGAGGCTGCTGGCGCCGCCGCGGTCGAGGGCGCGGACGCCGAGGTCGTCGAGACCGAGGCAGCCGAGCAGGACGCCGAGTCGGCCGACACGGCTGACAAGGCCTGACGCTCCACCGCACCACCGGCCCGCGAGGCCACCAGCAGGGCCCCGTCTCGACCGAGGCGGGGCCCTGCTGCATCTGCGGACCGGCACGGCCGGACGGGCTCCAGCACGCCGTGCAGGGACGCGCGACAGGGGGTGAGGGCATGTGCGCCCAAAGCGAAACAGCCCTGGTCCGGGACGAGACACGGGGTGCGCGCGCGTTAGGGTCACAACAAGCAAGGGTCAGCAGCACGAAGAAGGAGTTCGCGTGAACGAGCAGATGCCAGTGGCAGCCCGCGGAGACGTGGCAGGCCTGGGCCTGAACGACAGCATCTACAACCGTCTTCTCAAGGAGCGCATCATCTGGCTCGGCTCGGAGGTCCGCGACGACAACGCGAACGCCATCTGCGCCCAGATGATGCTCCTGGCAGCGGAGGACCCTGAGAAGGACATCTTCCTGTACATCAACTCTCCCGGTGGCTCGATCACCGCGGGCATGGCGATCTACGACACCATGCAGTTCATCCAGCCGGACGTCGCGACCGTCGCGATGGGCATGGCGGCCTCGATGGGGCAGTTCCTGCTCTCGTCGGGCACCAAGGGCAAGCGCTACGCGACGCCCCACGCCCGCGTGATGATGCACCAGCCCTCGGGCGGCATCGGTGGCACGGCGACCGACGTGCGCATCAACGCGGAGCTCATCCTCCACATGAAGCGCGTGCTCGCCGAGCTGATCGCCGAGCAGACGGGCAAGAGCACGGAGCAGATCCACACCGACTCGGACCGCGACCGCTGGTTCACCGCCCCCGAGGCGCTCGAGTACGGGTTCATCGACAAGGTCGTGACCCACGCCGGTGCGGTCGCCGGTGGCGGCGGCACGACCGGCTCCTGAGCCGACGCCGACCTCGATCCCGTACAGACCTCTTAGGAGCAGACCAATGAGCACCGAGTCTCAGTTCATCAGCACCGCGCAGCGCCTCGCCGGCGCCGGCGGCCTGGCGATGCCGTACGGCTCGCCGTCGTCGCGCTACATCTTCCCGCAGTTCGAGGAGCGCACGGCCTACGGCATCAAGCGCCAGGACCCGTACAGCAAGCTGTTCGAGGACCGCATCATCTTCCTGGGTGTCCAGGTCGACGACGCGTCCGCCGACGACGTCATGGCGCAGCTGCTCGTCCTGGAGAGCCAGGAGCCGAACCGCGACATCATCCTGTACATCAACTCACCCGGTGGCTCGTTCACCGCGATGACGGCGATCTACGACACGATGCAGTACATCACCTCGCAGGTCCAGACCGTCTGCCTCGGGCAGGCGGCCTCGGCTGCGGCCGTGCTGCTCGCGGCCGGTACCCCCGGCAAGCGTCTCGCCCTCCCCAACGCTCGCGTGCTGATCCACCAGCCCGCGATGGAGGGCGGCAACTACGCGCAGGCCTCGGACATCGAGATCCACGCGAACGAGCTCATCCGCATGCGCGAGTGGCTCGAGAGCACGCTCGCGCTGCACTCCGGCCGCGACGTGGAGCAGGTCCGCAAGGACATCGAGCGCGACAAGATCCTCTCCGCGCAGCAGGCCGTCGACTACGGCCTGGTGGACAGCATCCTGGAGAGCCGCAAGTCGGCCGTCCAGAACAAGGGCTGACCAGCCCGACCTCATGACCCGGGAGCGGTCCCGGGGGGTGAGAACCGCTGCACCCGTCGGAGCGCCATGCTGACTTTGGCGCTCCGATGGTGTGCAATGGACGCAAGTTCGACCAGCGGTCCCGAGGACGTGAACGGGGCCGGCTGGGACGTCATGAGCCGCTCCCGTCGGGGGCGGACCGGGAGGAGACGGCTGTGACACGCATCGGTGACGGCGCAGACCTGCTCAAGTGCTCCTTCTGCGGGAAGTCCCAGAAGCAGGTCAAGAAGCTCATCGCAGGCCCAGGGGTGTACATCTGCGACGAGTGCATCGACCTCTGCAACGAGATCATCGAGGAAGAGCTCACCGAGGCGGCCGAGGTCGGCATGGTCGAGCTCCCCAAGCCGCGGGCGATCTTCGACTTCCTCGAGCAGTACATCATCGGCCAGGAGGGCGCGAAGCGCTCGCTCGCCGTGGCGGTCTACAACCACTACAAGCGGATCCAGGCGGGCGAGGGCGCCCGCTCGGTCGGCGAGGACGCGTCCCAGGTCGACATCGCCAAGTCCAACATCCTGCTCATCGGGCCGACCGGCTGCGGCAAGACGTACCTGGCCCAGACGCTCGCGAAGATGCTCAACGTGCCCTTCGCGATCGCGGACGCCACGGCGCTCACCGAGGCCGGGTACGTGGGCGAGGACGTCGAGAACATCCTGCTCAAGCTCATCCAGGCCGCGGACTACGACGTCAAGAAGGCCGAGACGGGCATCATCTACATCGACGAGGTCGACAAGATCGCCCGCAAGTCGGAGAACCCGTCGATCACCCGTGACGTCTCGGGCGAGGGCGTCCAGCAAGCGCTGCTGAAGATCCTCGAGGGGACCACCGCGTCGGTGCCCCCGCAGGGCGGTCGCAAGCACCCGCACCAGGAGTTCATCCAGATCGACACGACGAACGTGCTGTTCATCGTCGCCGGTGCCTTCGCGGGGCTCGACGAGATCATCTCCTCGCGCGCCGGCAAGCACGGCATCGGCTTCGGTGCCCCGCTGCACACCGCGGACGCGGCGGACGCCTTCGGCGACGTGATGCCCGAGGACCTCCTGAAGTTCGGTCTGATCCCCGAGTTCATCGGTCGCGTGCCCGTCATCACGACGGTGACCCCGCTCGACCAGACCTCCCTCGTGCGCATCCTCACGGAGCCGCGCAACGCGCTCGTCAAGCAGTACCAGCGGATGTTCGAGATCGACGGGGTCGAGCTCGAGTTCACCGACGACGCCGTCGCCGCGATCGCCGACCAGGCGCTGCTGCGCGGCACAGGCGCTCGTGGTCTGCGCGCCATCATGGAGGAGGTCCTCCAGCAGGTGATGTTCGAGGTGCCGAGCCGCGACGACGTCGAGCGTGTGGTCGTCACGGGTGAGGCCGTCCTCGAGAACGTCTACCCAACCCTGGTCCCGCGTGCCGCACGGGGTGGCAAGAGCGCTCCTCGCGAGAAGAGCGCGTGACCGCCGAGCCGTCAGCCGGGCAGGACGGCGGCACGCCGCAGCGGGGCGACGCGTCGTCTGCTCCGAGCCCCACCGCCCCCCAGCCGAGCGACCCGACGCAGGACCCGAGCATCCGTGCGGAGATCCTCCGTCTGCGCGGCAGCATCGACAACATCGACGCGTCGCTCGTCTACCTGCTCGCCGAGCGCTTCAAGTGCACGGAGCGCGTGGGCGAGCTCAAGGCGCAGGGCGGTGTCGCGCCCGCCGACCCGCTCCGCGAGAGCCAGCAGATCGAGCGCCTCGGCGGGATCGCCCGCGAGGCCGGGCTCGACCAGGGCTTCGCCGAGGAGTTCCGCTCGTTCATCGTCGGTGAGGTGGTCCGTCGCCACGCGGCGATCGCGGCCGAGCGCGGCGGAGAGCCCGTCCTCGACACGTACTCGTAGCAGCAGGTCTGGCCGGGCCGTCCCAGAGCCGTCCGAGCCACCCCTCGAGGCCGTCACCCTTCCTGCGTCCTCCGTGATCGCGAGCCTCTCGCCGGTCCTCAGGTGCAGCGACCCTCCTGCGCGGTCGCGCTCGTCGTCGATGTGGGCCAGAGTGGAACCTTCGGGGCAGCCCGACCCGCGGCTGTCCTCCCACCACGAGACAGCTGCGAGGGCTCTGGATGAAGATCGACTGGCTCAAGCCCCTTCTGACCGCACCGGGACCGTTCGTCACCGTCTACATCGACGCGACACGGACGAGCGAGGGCGACCGCGAGGTCGAGAACAGGTGGAAGAGCGTCCGCAGATCCCTCGAGAAGGACGGCGCGGACGGTGCCGTCCTCGACGTGATCTCCGAGGAGATCGTGCGCCCGACCCGGGTCGGCGGTTCTCACGGCCGCGTCGTCATCGCCGACGAGACCGGCATCCTGGTCGACCGGGTGACCAAGACGCCCCCGGCCGTCCAGAAGGGCACCTACGGCCCGTTCCCGGCCCTCCTGCAGGCGGCGGGTGCCGCCGACGAGTCCGTGGACTACCTGCGGATCGTCGTCGACCGTCTCGGTGCGGACCTCACGTGGTCCGAGGCGGGCGGTCACATGCCCTACGCCGAGCACGAGTCCGTCGAGGGCGGTCACGACGTCGTCAACAAGGTGAGCTCGGGCGGGCTCTCGCACAAGCGCATCGAGGCGCGTGCCGAGGACTCCTGGGAGCGCAACGCCGAGGCCGTCGCCGCGGAGGTCGACCGCCAGGTCACCGAGCACCGCCCAGAGGTGCTCCTCCTCAGCGGCGACGTCCGTGCCGTCTCCTTGGTCAAGGGAGCCCTGCCCAAGAAGACCGCCGAGCTCGTGGTCGACGTGGCCGGCGGCTCACGTGGCCCCGGGGTGAACGAGGAGTCCTTCGAGGCCAACATCCACGAGGCGCTCGAGGCCTTCCGTGTCCAGCGCCGCACGAAGGTCCTCGACGAGTTCCGGCTGGAGCACGGCCGCAGCACGGGCGGCGTGACCGGGCTCGCGGACGTCATCGCGGTGCTGGCACGTGGTCAGGTCAAGGAGCTGCTGCTGTCGGACCGGTACGGTCCCGACACCGAGCTCGACGGCCGGTCCGTCTGGGTCGGCGCCGAGCCGCTCCAGCTGGCAGGGTCCGAGGCTGAGCTCACGTCCCTCGGCTCGATCACCGACGAGCACGAGCTGCCCGCCACGATCGCGCTGGTCCGTGCGGCCCTCGGGCAGGACGCCGGGCTCACCTTCGTCCCGGACGACGAGCTCTCGCTCGCCGACGGCGTCGGTGCGCTGCTGCGCTGGCACGACAGCGGCACCCCGGGCGACGAGCTGGCCCCCAGCATGTCGTCCGACGGCGGACGCATCGAGAACCTGGGCTAGTGACCTAGAGGGCTCGTCGCCACGGGCGGCTCGCGCCTGAGGACGCGTCGCCGGGGACAGCAGAGGGGCGGTGGTCGTCGACCACCGCCCCTCTGCGTCTGCCGCCCACCACGGAGACGGTTCAGACCGTGCCCGTGGTCTCCGGGCTCGCGTCAGGAGCTGTTCCTGTGCCGCTGTGCGTGGGGTTGAGCACCCGGTCGAGGAAGGCGCGAGTGCGTGCCTCGCGCGGTGCACCGATGACCTGCTCGGGCGGACCGGACTCGACCACCACGCCGCCGTCCATGAAGACGACACGGTCGGCGACCTCGCGGGCGAAGGCCATCTCGTGGGTGACCACGATCATGGTCATGCCCTGCTCGGCGAGGTCCCGCATGACGGTGAGCACGTCGCCGACGAGCTCGGGGTCGAGGGCGGAGGTGGGCTCGTCGAAGAGCATGAGCGAGGGGTTCATGCTCAGTGCACGGGCGATCGCGACGCGCTGCTGCTGCCCACCCGAGAGCTGGGTGGGGTGCGAGTCGCCTCGGTCGGCGAGGCCGACGCGGGCGAGGTTCTCGAGCGCGACCTCCGTCGCCTTCTTCTTGGACCGCTTGAGCACCTTGCGCTGGGCGACGGTGCAGTTCTCCAGGACGGTCTGGTGGGTGAAGAGGTTGAACTGCTGGAACACCATGCCGACGTGCTGGCGCACGACGTCGATGTTGATGTCCGGGTCGGTGATCTCGGCGCCCAGCACCGTGACGGTCCCGGACGTCGCGCTCTCCAGCTGGTTCACGCAGCGCAGGAGCGTGGACTTGCCCGAGCCGGAGGGGCCGATCACGCAGACGACCTCGCCCGGCGTGACCTCGAGGTCGATGCCGCGCAGGACGGCGTTCGAGCCGAAGCTCTTGTGCAGGTCGCGGACCGTGACGACAGGGGCTGCGGCCGCGGTGGTGGGTGCGGTGGTCATGAGCGTGATCCCTTCCCGGTGCGCTTCTCGAGCCAGCGGGCGAGGAGCCCGAGCGGGATCGTGATGCAGAGGTAGCCGAGCCCGGCCACGAACAGGCCGGTGAGGCCTCCGCCGGAGCCGCTGCTCAGCGCGTCGCGGCCGATCTTGGTGAGGTCGAACTGCGTGGGCAGCAGACCCATGAGGTAGATGAGCGAGGTGTCCTTGGTGAGCAGGATGATCTCGTTGGTCATGGGTGGCAGGACGATGCGGAAGGCCTGCGGGATGACCACGGTCACGAGCGTCCTGCTGTGGGACATGCCGAGGGAGCGCGCCGCCTCGATCTGGCCCGGGGGCACCGCCTCGATGCCTGCGCGCAGCGTCTCGGCGATGTAGGCGGCCGAGACCATGCCGAGGGCCAGGGCGGCCTTGAGCGTGAGCGACGGGATCGAGACGCCGAGGGCGATCGGCACCGCGTACGCGAAGGCGATGACGACCAGGAGCGCCGGGATGCCACGGAAGAACTCGATGTACGCGGTCGCGAGCCAGCGGTAGACACCGACCGACGAGAGCTTCATGAGCGCGAGGACGATGCCGAGGCTCAGGCCGACCGCGAAGGCCGCCGCGGTGTAGGTGAGCGTGTTGAGGAAGGCCTGCGGGATCTTGGGGAGGAGGTCCTGGGCGGCCTCGACGTTGAAGATCTGGTCGCCGACGCGACCCCAGTCGATCGCGACGGCGAGGATGACGACGGCGACCACGAGGAGGCCGTACTGGATCCCCCGGGAGATCTTCGCGCGCTTGCGCGGGCTCATCCGGGTTCGGGCCTCCACCGCCGTGACGGGCGCGACGGTGGAGGGAGCAGCGTCAGGGGTCGTCATGCGGCTCAGCCCTCGGCGGGCGCGGTCCCGATCCACTCGGTGTACAGCTCGTCGTAGGTGCCGTCGCTGTGCAGGCGCTCGAGGGTGTCGTCGATCGCGGTGAGGAGCGCGGTGTTGCCCTTCTTCACGCCGAAGCCGTACTGCTCGCCGGTGGAGAAGTTCGCCGCGACCTCGAGGCCGTCGGTGATGAAGGGGGAGAGGACGGCGATGTCGTTGACGACGGCGTCGACCTGCCCGGTCTGGAGGGCCTGGACCTGGGCGCCGAGGTCGTCGAAGACGACGCCCTCGAGGCCGTTCTCCTCGGCCCACGTGGCACCGGTCGTGGCGATCTGGACGGCGATCTTCTTGCCCTCGAGCGAGGCGACGTCGCTGAGGTCGGAGCCCTCGGTGACGAGGAGGCCCTGGTCGGCGTCGAAGTAGGCCTCGGAGAAGTCCATGTTGGCCGCGCGCTCGTCGGTGATCGTGATGCCGGAGGCGACGACGTCGCACTGGTTCGCGTTGAGCGCGGCTCCGGACTCGATGCCGTCGAAGCCGGTGGCGAGCGGTGCGAGCTCGAGGTCGAGGTCTGCGGCGACCTCGCCGACGAGGGACATGTCGAGGCCGACGATCTCGCCGTCCTGCTCGAGCTCGAAGGGCTCGAAGGGCGGGTTGGTGCAGACGGTGAGCATGCCCTCCGAGATGGTGGCGACCGATCCGTCCGCGGCGGTGCCGTCGGGGCTGGTGTCGTCGGAGGAGGAGCATCCTGCGAGGAGGACGCCGCCGAGGGCGACGAGGGCGACTGCGCTGCGAGCGTTGTTCATGGGGACACCTCAGGGCCGAGTGGTTGAGTATTCATCGCCCATGATACATATTCACTCGCCCGGTGGGTCTCACCAGACGGACGTCGTGAGGCAGGTCTCTGCGCTCAGGCCCGTCTCCCTCTGTGTGCAGCCCCGTCGCCTCAACGGACGCGGGTCACCCAGGTCACCGCCGCGTAGAAGACCCTCTCGAACCTGACCGTCGGGTCGGTCATCTGGCGGGTGTCGAGCACCAGCGCCGTCGCGACCGCCACCCGGCCCTGCGCGGTCGCGAGCCGGACCCCGGTGGTGCGGGGCGCGAGCACCAGCCCGTAGACGATCGCCACCACCGAGCCGTCGTCGTGCACGGTCGTGGTCGCCGGGTCGAGCCCTGCCAGGTCGACCCCGGCCTCGGTGAGCAGGTGGGTCGTGCTCCGCAGCCGCAGCGGGCTCCGCAGGCCCGCGAGGCTGTAGTCGGGCCGGTCGGGCCCGGGCAGCCGGCGCAGCACCTGCGCCCGGACGGGCAGCTGGACGGCGAGCTCGTCGGACCCGGTCTCGACCGAGTCGACCGAGACCGGGTACCGCTCCTCGCCCCGCGCGGCGTCAGTCACCGGTCGCCTCCTCCTGCTGGTCGGTGCCAGCCCTCGTCAGCCCGCGTAGATCTGCTCGATCTCGCCGGCGAAGTCCGTGAGCACCTTGGCCCGCTTCACCTTGAGGGAGGGGGTGAGGTACCCGTTGTGCTCGGTGAAGTCCGTGCTGAGGACGTGGATCTTGCGGATGGACTCGGCGCGCGAGACGGCCTCGTTGGTGCGGTCGACGGCGCGCTGCAGCGCCTCGAGCACCACGGGGTCCTTGCCCGCCGCGACGACGTCCATGGCTGGCAGGCCCTTGCTGCGCAGCCACCCGGGGAGCATCTCGGCGTCGAGGGTCACGAGCGCCGCGATGAACGGCTTCTGGTCGCCGACGACCACGCACTGGCTGACGAGGGGGTGACCGCGGAACCGGTCCTCGAGCATCGCCGGGGCGACGTTCTTGCCGCCGGCGGTGACGATGATCTCCTTCTTGCGACCGGTGATCCGCAGGTAGCCGTCGTCGTCGAGGGACCCGAGGTCACCGGTGCGGAACCAGCCGTCGACGAGCGCCTCGGCGGTCGCCTCGGGGTTGTCGTGGTAGCCCCGGAACACGTGCTCGCCGCTGACGAGGATCTCGCCGTCCTCGTCGATCCGCAGCGTCGTCCCCGGGAACGACGGGCCGACCGTCCCGATCTTGATGAGACCCGGACGGTTCACCGCGGTGGGGGCCGTCGTCTCGGTGAGCCCGTAGCCCTCGAGGATGGTGAGCCCGATGCCGCGGTAGAAGTGGCCCAGGCGCTCGCCGAGCGGAGCGCCGCCGGAGATCGCGTACTGCGCCTTGCCGCCGAGCGCGGAGCGCAGCTTGGAGAACACGAGCGCGCTCGCGAGGGCGTGCTGCGCCTTGAGGGCCGGCGAGGGGCCGGGGCCGCCCGAGGTGGCCTCGGACATCGCGATCGAGACCTTCGCCGCCCAGCGGAACAGCTTGAGCCGCGCCCCGCTCCCGGCCTTCTGCTCGGAGGAGTTGTAGACCTTCTCGAACACCCGCGGCACGGCCAGCAGGAAGGTCGGCTGGAAGGTCGCGAGGTCGGGGAGGAGGTTGCGCGTGTCCGGCGTGTGGCCCATGACGGCCCCGGACGTGATGCACAGGACCTCGACGTAGCGGGCGAAGACGTGCGCGAGCGGCATGAACAGCAGCGACCGCGCGCCGGGCACGGCGCAGATGTTGCCGAGCCCCTCGACCCCGTTGCGGGTGAGGAACACGAAGTTCCGGTGCGTGAGCTCGGCACCCTTGGGACGACCGGTGGTGCCCGAGGTGTAGATGATCGTCGCGAGGTCGTCGCCGACGACGGCCTCGCTGCGCGCCGTCACCACGGAGGTCTCGACCTGGGACCCGGCGAGGCGCAGCTGGTCGACGGCGTCGTCGTCGATGACGAGCACGTCGGTGAGGTCCGGGAGCGACGCACGTGCCTCGTCGACGAGCGAGGCGTGCGTCGCGGTCTCGACGAGCGCGAGGCGTACGCCGGCGTCTCCGCAGATCCAGCGGATCTGGTCGGCGGAGCTCGTCTCGTAGACGGGCACGGGCACGGCACCCACCGCCCAGACCGCGAAGTCGAGCAGCGTCCACTCGTAGCGGGTCCGCGACATGATCGCCACGCGGTCGCCCACCTCGATGCCGCGCGCCACGAGCCCCTTGGCGGTCGCCAGGACCTGGTCGGCGAACTGCTGGGCGGTGACCGGCTGCCAGGCGTCCCCGAGGTGGGTCTTGCGCTCGATGAGCACGCCGGTCCCGTCTCTGCGCACCCGGTCGGCGAGGAGGGTGTTGATCGACGTGCTCGGCGGTGCGTCGGTCAGGCTGGGGGAGGCGAACTCGATCATGCGGGCATCCTTGCTGGCGATCGGGCGGGAGGTGGTGCTCGACCGTCGGGGGCGTGCGGGCCCCCGACGGTCGTCGGTCTGGTGCGCTCAGCCGCGCGGCTTCTTGGCCTCGGCCTCGCCGAGCTCGGAGCGCACGACGACGATGCCGCCCTGGACGGCCGGGTCGCCCTGGCCGTCTGCGGCGATGTCGAGCCGGAGCTCGCCGGTGACCCGGCCTGCTCCGCGCAGGTCGACCATCGCGGACTCGATGGCGTGCAGCGAGGCGCGCGGCACCGCGAGCTCGGCCAGCAGGATCGGCGTGCGCATGGAGACCTTGGCCTCGGACTTGATCTTGCGCAGCGTGGCGAGGGCGTGGCCCGACGCGGTGAGCACCGCGAGGTCCGTGCCGTCAGCAGCGGCGCGCAGGCTGTCCGAGGTCGGCCACGCGGCCTGGTGGACCGAGCCCTCGCGCCACCACGACCACACCTCTTCGGTCGCGAAGGGGAGCACGGGGGCGAAGAGCCGCAGGAGCGTGTCGAGGGCGATCGCGAGACCGGTCCGGGCGGAGAGCGTCTCGGCGGTCACGTCGGTAGCCTCGGCGCCGGCACCGTAGGCGCGGTCCTTGACGAGCTCGAGGTAGTCGTCGCAGAAGGTCCAGAAGAAGGTCTCGGAGACCTCGAGCGCCTTGGTGTGGTCGTAGCCCTCGAGCGCGGAGGTCGCGCGGTCGACGACGTCGGCCAGGCCGGCGAGCATCGCGCGGTCGATCGGCTCGGTGACCAGGGCCGGGTCGAGCACGAGGTCGTCGTCCCCGGCGAAGGACAGGGCGAACTTGCTCGCGTTGAGGACCTTGATGGCCAGGCGGCGGCCGATCTTCATCTGGCCGACCTCGAAGGCCGCGTCGGTGCCCAGGCGCGCTGAGGCCGCCCAGTAGCGGACGGCGTCCGAGCCGTGCTCCTCGAGCAGCCCCATCGGCGTGACGACGTTGCCCTTGGACTTGCTCATCTTCTTGCGGTCCGGGTCGAGGATCCAGCCGGAGATGCCGGCGTCGGACCAGGGCAGCGAGCCGTGCTCGAGGTGCGAGCGGACGACGGTCGAGAAGAGCCAGGTGCGGATGATGTCCTGGCCCTGGGGGCGCAGGTCCATCGGGAACACGCGGGAGAAGAGGTCGGGGTCGCTCAGCCAGCCGCCGGCGATCTGCGGGGTGAGGGACGACGTCGCCCAGGTGTCCATGATGTCGGGGTCGCCGACGAAGCCGCCGGCCTGCCCACGCTGCTCGGCGGTGTAGCCGGCCGGCACGTCGGAAGACGGGTCGATGGGCAGGATCGCCTCGTCGGGGACGATCGGCGCGTCCCACTGCGGCTCGCCGTGCTCGTCGACCGGGTACCAGACGGGGATGGGCACGCCGAAGAAGCGCTGGCGCGAGACGAGCCAGTCGCCGTTGAGGCCGCCGACCCAGTTCTCGTACCGGACCTGCATGAACTCGGGGTGGAAGTTCAGCTCGGCTCCGCGGGCGAGCAGCTCGGCGCGCAGGTCGCGGCCCGGGGCCTCGCGGCCACCGTTGCGGATGTACCACTGGCGGCTGGTGACGATCTCGAGGGGCTTGTCGCCCTTCTCGAAGAAGTTCGCCTTGCGCTGCGTGGCGACGGGCTCGCCCTTGAGGTCCCCCGACTCGCGGAGCGCGTCGACGACGACGGTGCGGGCCGAGAAGGTCGTCTTGCCGAGCATCTCGGTGAACAGCGCCGTGCCCTGCTCGGTGGTGATCCACTCCGGGAGCTCGCGGGTGATCCGGCCGTCGCGGACCAGCACCGAGCGGGTGGGCAGCTGGAGCTCGCGCCACCACTGGACGTCGGTGAGGTCGCCGAAGGTGCAGCACATCGCGATGCCGGCACCCTTGTCGCGCTCGGCGAGGGTGTGCGCGAGGACGGGGACCTCGACGCCGAAGAGCGGGGAGGTGACCGTGGTGCCGAAGAGGTGCTGGTAGCGCTCGTCGTCCGGGTGCGCGATGAGCGCGACGCAGGCGGGGAGCAGCTCGGGGCGGGTGGTCTCGATGACCACCTCGGAGCCGTCGGCCGCGTGGAAGGCGACCTTGTGGAAGTGGCCGGGGTAGTCGCGGGCCTCGAGCTCGGCCTGGGCCACAGCGGTCTGGAAGGTCACGTCCCACAGCCCGGGGGCCTCGGCCTGGTAGGCCTCGCCGCGCGAGAGGTTGCGCAGGAAAGCGGTTTGAGCAACTGCCTGGGCCGGCTGCCCGATGGTCTGGTAGTGGTGCGCCCAGTCGACGCTCAGGCCGAGGTAGCGCCACAGCGCCTCGAACTGCTGCTCGTCCTCGGCGGTGAGGCGCTCGCACAGCTCGATGAAGTTCTTGCGGCTGATGGGCTGCTGGTCGGCTGCCTTGACGCTCTTGCCCTCGGCTCCCTGGAGCGGAGGCTCGTAGCCCTCGACGTACGGCAGCGAGGTGTCGCAGCGCACGCCGTAGTAGTTCTGCACACGACGCTCGGTCGGCAGGCCGTTGTCGTCCCAGCCCATCGGGTAGAACACGGACTTGCCGCGCATGCGCTGGAAGCGCGCGACGACGTCGGTGTGGGTGTAGCTGAACACGTGGCCGACGTGCAGCGAGCCCGACACCGTCGGGGGAGGGGTGTCGATCGAGTAGACGTCCGCGCGCTCGGCGCTGCGGTCGAAGGAGTAGGTGCCGTCGGTAGCCCACGCGGAGTCCCAGCGGCCCTCGAGGCCGTCGAGGCTGACCTTCTCCGGGACCTGCTTGACCGTCGCGACCACGGGTCGGGTGTCGTGCGGGGTGGGGGCAGGTGCGGCGAAGTCGGGTGAGCTCATGGGCCCATCTTTCCAGATCCGCGCCACGTCACGTGTCACGGACCCCAGGGAGTCTCGGCGACCGAGATCACAGGGACGGCTCTCCCGCAGGTGCGTGACGTGGCGTACTCTGACGCCACGGGCTGTGCTCAGCCCAGGGTGCCGTGCCTCGTGCGAGGCTCATCGTCGGCCAGCCCGTCCTTGAAGAGCAGGGAATCAGTCGTGAACGAGATGTGTTGTCGGTTCAGCCGCCGCCTCTCCGTTCCGCCGACCCTGTAAGGACCCTGCCCCATGTCGATCGACCGCGACATCATCGGGCCCGTGACGACCGCCAAGACCACCCGCAGCGTCTCGCTGTGGGCTCGGCTGCGCCGTGACCGGCTCGCCGTGGCAGGCCTCGTCACCATCGGCTTCTTCGTCCTCGTGGCGATCTTCGCGCCGCTGCTCTCGTCGCTCTCGGGCAACGACCCGTACACGTACCACCTCGACGCGCTCGACTCCTCGGGTGCACCGGCGGGCTTCGGCGGCGGCATCAGCGCCGAGCACTGGTTCGGCGTCGAGCCCCTCACCGGGCGCGACCTCTTCTCGATCGTCGTCCACGGCTCGCGCACCTCGCTCGTGGTCGGTCTGGGCGCGACGGTCGTCGCGATGGTGATCGGCACGGTCGTCGGTCTGGTGGCGGGGTACTTCGGCGGGTGGGTCGACACCGTCGCGAGCCGCGTCATCGACGTGATGTTCGGGTTCCCGAGCCTCATCTTCATGATCGCCCTCGGGGCGATCGTCCCCGTGTCCTTCCCGCGGGTCATGCTGCTCGTGCTCATCATCGGGTTCTTCGGGTGGGCCTCGATCGCCCGCGTGGTCCGCGGGCAGGTGCTCTCGCTGCGCAAGCAGGGCTACGTCCGGGCGTCGACCGCCCTCGGCGCCGGTCACGCCCACATCCTGTTCCGGCAGATCCTGCCCAACCTCAGCGCGACCATCGTGGTCTTCGCGACCATCACCATCCCGGCGACCATCGGTTCCGAGGCGGCGCTGTCGTTCCTCGGCGTCGGGGTGGCCCCGCCGACCCCGTCGTGGGGCCGGTCGATCGGTGACGCCGTCACCTGGTTCTCGGTCACGCCGATGTACCTCGTCTTCCCCGGAGCGGCCTTGTTCTTCATCACCCTGGCCTTCAACGTCTTCGGCGACGGCCTCCGCGACGCCCTCGACCCACGCTCGAGGGGGGTCCGCTCGTGAGCGACCATCAGCAGCCCGGCGCGCCCGTCGTCCAGGGCCCCGGCAGCCCCGCCGCGGCCCGGTCCGCGGGGATCGGGACGAGCGCGGCCCGCACCGCCTGGTTCGTGCTCGGCAAGGCGACCGGCATGGTCGTCGTGCTCCTCGTCGTCTCCGCACTCACCTACGCCGTGTTCGTGCTGCTCCCCGCCGACCCCGCGCAGCTGGCCTGCGGCCGCCCCTGCACGCCCGAGCGTCTGGAGGCCGCGCGCGGCTACATGGGTCTCGACCAGCCCGCCTGGAAGCAGTACCTGCTGTTCCTCGGCGGGATCTTCGCCGGACGGACCTTCGGGGCCGGCGCGACCGCCATCGAGTGCGCGACCCCGTGCCTCGGGTACTCCTTCCGCCTCAACGAGTCGGTGACCGACCTCATCCTCAACCGCCTGCCCGTCACGGTGTCGATCGCCGTGGGCGCCGCGGTGCTGTGGCTGGTCGTCGGTGTGCTGTCGGGCGTGGTCGCCGCGATCAAGCGGGGGACGGCCGTCGACCGCCTCATCATCCTCGGAGCCATCGCGGGCGTCTCCGCGCCGAGCTACCTCGTCGGCCTGCTGGCGATCCTGCTCTTCGGCTTCACGCTCGACATGGTCCCGGTCTCGGGCTACGTGCCGTTCACCGAGAGCCCGGTCGACTGGGCCTGGCACCTCGTGCTCCCGTGGACGGTGCTCGCGCTCCTGTCGGCGGCCGTCTACGCACGCCTCACCCGCGCGCAGATGCTCGACGTCATGGGCCAGGACTACATCCGGACCGCCCGCGCCAAGGGCCTCACCGAGGGGCGGGTCATCACCCGGCACGCCCTGCGCAACGTGATGATCCCGGTCATCACGCTGTTCGGCCTAGACCTCGGCTCGCTGCTCGGCGGTGCGGTCATCACCGAGCGCGTCTTCTCCATGCCGGGCCTCGGCTCGCTCCTGCTCGACGCCGTCGGCAACTTCGACCTGCCGATCCTCGTGGGCGTCACGCTCTTCTCGGCCGCGATCATCATCGTGGCGAACTTCGTCGTCGACCTCGTCTACGGCGTCCTCGACCCGCGGTCCCGCTCGTGAGCGGCACCCGGGTGGTCCTGCGCGGTGGCGTCGTGCCCGGTCACGGCATCGAGCCTGCGCACCCTGCGCCGGTCATGCAGCGATGTACACAGCGCTGACTCAGCGCGCCCCGTGACCTGGCGCCGCGCGACACCGCGCGAGCCCTCCGCAGCACAGCTCTTCGAGAGGCACGACCTTCAGATGAACGCCCCACGCACCACCCGCTCCAGGCGACCCGCCCTGCTCAAGGCAGCGGCCACGACCGCCGTCCTCGCCCTGACCCTGACCGCGTGCAACGCGAACAGCGGCAGCGACGACGACGCGACGGCGCCGAGCACCCAGGGCTCGACCGGCGCGACCGAGAAGGGTGGCACCATGACCATCCTCACGTCGGCCACCGAGATCAACTGGGACCCGGCCAAGAGCCAGAACCTGGCCATCACGACCCTCGGCCTCGTCGAGCGCCGCCTCACCACCTGGGGTGTCGAGCCCGGCAAGCCCGGCGTCGTGGTCCCCGACCTCGCGACCGACACCGGGACCGTCTCCGACGACGGCACCACGTGGACCTACACCCTCAAGGACGACATCTTCTTCGAGGACGGCACACCGATCACCTCGGCGGACATCAAGTACGGCGTCGAGCGGTCCTTCGCCCCCGAGCTCTCGGGCGGCCTCGGCTACCACAAGAGCCTCCTCGAGGGTGGCGACGAGTACGCCGGCCCGTACACCGGGGGAGAGCTCGACTCGATCGAGACCCCGGACGAGAAGACCATCGTCTTCAAGCTCAAGACGGCCTACGGCGACTGGCCGTGGATCGTCTCGCAGCCGGCCTTCGCGCCGGTCCCCGAGGCCCAGGACGACGTCGCGACCTACACCCAGCAGCCCGTTGCGTCCGGCCCCTACAAGGTGGTCGACACCCAGCAGGGCGTGTCCGTGACGCTCGAGCGCAACGACCAGTGGACCGAGGAGAGCGACGACGTCCGCACCGCGGGCCCCGACTCGATCGTCTTCTCCCTCGGCCAGGACGCGACCGTCACCGCGCAGCGCCTCATCGCCGACGCGGGCGACGACAAGAACGCCTTCGGCGCGAGCTTCGTGCCCCCGGCCCAGCTCGCGCAGGTCGCGAACAACGCCTCCGCCAAGGAGCGCCTCGTGACCTCCGACGCCGGTGCGCTCGCCTACCTGGCGATCAACACCGAGCGTGAGGGCCTCGACAACCTGCAGGTCCGTCAGGCCATCCAGTACGCGGTGGACAAGCAGGCCTTCCAGGTCGCGTCCGGCGGCGAGACCGGTGGTGCCATCGCCACCACGCTCATCACCCCCGGCATCGAGGGCCGCGAGGACTACGATCTCTACGAGGCCGAGCCCGCGGGTGACGTCGACAAGGCCACCGAGCTCCTCACGGAGTCCGGCTGGGACCCGACGAGCCGTGAGCTCGTGCTCCTCTCCGAGGACGACTCCGTGTCGCTCTCGCAGGCGCAGGCGATCGAGCAGGGTCTCGAGCGTGCCGGCTTCCAGGTGACCATCAAGCCCGAGGCGCAGCTCGCCGCGGTCCAGACCCTCACCCAGGGCACCGGGGAGTACGACCTGACGATCAGCTCCTGGCAGCCGGACTTCCCGAGCGCGAACGGCAACATCCAGCCGCTCTTCGACTCCAGCCAGATCGGGAACGGCGGCTACAACATGGCCCGCTTCTCCGACCCGGCCGTCGACGAGCTCATCGCGCAGGCCACCGCCGAGATCGACGTCGAGAAGGCCGGTGCCCTGTGGGCGCAGGCCGACCGCGCCATCATGGAGCAGTCGCCCGTCGTCCCGCTGATCTTCACGCGGAACTCGTTCCTGCACGGCTCCAACGTGCAGAACTTCTACATCCCGGCCTTCCCGGCCTACCCGAACTACCTCAAGGCATCGCTGAGCCAGTGAGCACGAACACCGAGACCACCGTGCCTCTCGTCTCCGTCGACGGTCTGACCGTCCGGTTCGAGGGCCAGGACACGCCCGCCGTCGGCGGGGTGTCCTGGTCGCTCGAGCGCGGGCAGGTGCTCGCCCTGGTGGGCGAGTCCGGCTCGGGCAAGAGCGTCACGGCGTTCTCCGTGCTCGGGCTGCTGCCGGCGACGGCCACCGTCGCCGGCAGCGTCCGGCTGGCCGTCGAGCGTGACGGCCAGCCGGTCGAGCTCGTCGGCGCCTCCTCGGACACCCTGCGGGGTATCCGGGGCGGTGTCGTCGGCCTCGTGTCGCAGGAGCCCATGAACGCCTGGAACCCGGTCCTGACGATCGGGTGGCAGATCATCGAGGCCGTCCGTACCCACGCGAAGGTCTCCCGCGCCCAGGCGCGCGAGCGCCTCCTCCAGCTGCTCCACGAGGTCGGGCTGCCCGACCCCGAGCGGGTCGCACGGTCCTACCCCCACCAGCTCTCGGGTGGCCAGCTGCAGCGTGCGCTCATCGCGATGTCGCTCAGCGCCGACCCGGTCGCGCTCATCGCCGACGAGCCGACCACCGCCCTCGACGTCACCGTCCAGGCCGGGATCCTCGAGCTGCTCCGCTCGTTGCGCGACTCCCGCGGCATGGCGATCGTGCTCATCACCCACGACATGGGCGTGGTCGCGGACCTTGCCGACGAGGTCGTCGTCATGCGCCGCGGGCTCGTCGTCGAGAAGGCCCCAGCGGCCACGCTGTTCTCCGACCCGCAGGACCCCTACACGCGGGAGCTGCTCGACGCCGTGCCCAGGCTCGGCGCGCTGCCCGAGGCCGAGGCGCTCGTCGCTGACCAGGACGAGGCGCTCGGCGCGGGTACTGCCAGCTCGACAGCCGAGGACGAGCCCGCGGCACGCGCACGCGTCGGCACCACCGCTGCCGCGCGCTCTGCTGCTGCGTCGCCTGCACCCGCAACCTCAGCACCTCCTGTCGACCTCCGCGACCTCCACGTCGTCTACCCGGGCGCGCGCCGTTCGGCCCCCGTCCACGCCGCCGACGGCGTGACGCTGCGCATCGACCGCGGCGAGATGCTCGGCCTCGTCGGCGAGTCCGGCTCCGGCAAGTCGACCGTGGGCCAGGTGCTCGCCGGTCTCGTGCCCGCCACGTCGGGCTCGGTCAGGGTCTGCGACGTGGACCTGCGGGAGGCTTCCCGGAGAGAACAGCTGGCCGTGCGCAAGCGCGTCGGAGTCGTCTTCCAGGACCCGGCGTCGACGCTCAACCCCCGCTGGACCATCGCGCAGGCGATCGGAGAGCCGCTCGGCCTGCACACCTCGCTGCGCGGTTCCGAGCTCCGTGAGCGGGTGGCGGAGCTGCTCGAGGTCGTCCAGCTCTCGCCGGACCTCGCCGACAGGTTCTCGCACGAGCTCTCGGGCGGGCAGCGTCAGCGCGTCTCGATCGCGCGGGCTGTGGCCCTCGACCCCGACGTGCTCATCGCCGACGAGCCGACGAGCGCGCTCGACGTGTCGGTCCAGCAGCGTGTCCTCGAGGTCTTCGCGGACCTGCAGCAGCGGCTCGGGTTCTCGTGCCTGTTCATCTCGCACAACCTCGCCGTCGTCGAGCGGGTCACGGGTCGTGTCGCGGTGATGCACCAGGGCCGGATCGTCGAGCAGGGCCCGACGCGCGACGTGCTCGGCTCGCCCCAGGACCCGTACACGCAGCGGCTGCTCGCCGCCGCGCCGGTCGCCGACCCGACCGTCCAGGCGGACCGCCGTGCGCACTGGCTCACGCTGACCGACTGAGCCGGGGTCAAGCCCCTTCGTGCACCGCTGGTCTGCATCGCGGCTGGGCGGTCGCACCACTCATGAGTCACTGCTCGCCTCTCACCTCTCGCCTCTCACCACTCACCACTCACCGCTGCTGCGCCGCTGCCCCCAGCGCCGTTCCGATCTCCTCGTAGCCGTGGCGCACCTGCCCGAGCGAGATCCGTAGGTGCCCCGAGGGCGTCCCGGGACCGCCCGTCGTGAAGGGGGCGCCGGGCGCGCACCGGATGCCGAGTGCCGCCAGGTGCACCGAGGCGGCCCGCTCGTCGACGACCGGGAGCCACATGTTGAGCCCGTCGCCGGCGCGCAGCGTCGCTCCCGTGGCCCGCACGGCACGTGAGACCTCGCGCTGGCGCAGGGCGTAGGCGGTGCGGGCCTGGGCGACGCTCTCCCGGACCGTCGAGTCCGTGAGGAGCTCGAGCAGCACCTCTTGCAGCATCCGGCTGGTCCACCCGGGGCCGAGCATCCGCCGTGCCACGACGTCGCGCATGAGGTCGGCCGGCGCCGACATCGCGGCGATCCGCAGGTCAGGTCCGTGCGACTTCGAGAAGGACCGCACGTGCACCACCTGGCCCGGCAGGTGGGTCCCCAGACTGACGTCGGGCGCCTGGCAGATGCTGCCCGAGTGGTCGTCCTCGACGACGAGGACGTCGGCTCCGCGCGGGTGCCGGCGCAGTACGTCGGCGAGCTCGGCAGCCCGTGCCGCCGTGAGGGAGGCGCCCGTCGGGTTGTGGGCACGCGGCTGGAGCAGCACCACCCCGGGCCCGGCGTCGAGCGCCCGCGACAGCCCGTCGGGCGTCATGCCGTGCTCGTCGACGTCGACCCCGAGGGTCTGTGCGCCCAGGTGGTCGAGCAGGTCGTAGAACGGCGGGAAGGACGGGTTCTCGACGGCCACCCGTGACCCCAGTCGCACCCTGAGCTCGAGCACGCGGCTGAGCCCGTCCATCGCACCGTCGACGACGGTGAGCGCCTCGGGCACGAAGGGCCAGTCTGCGCGGAGCCGGCGCTCGAGCGGCGCGATGAGCGCCGGACCCAGGTAGCTCGACGTGGTCGCCCCCTGCGTCCGCCGGGCGAGCCGTGCGAAGGCACCGCCGAGAGGCGGCAAGAGCTGCGGGTCGGGGGTCCCCGAAGACAGGTCGACGCGGTAGGGCACCTGGTCGCCCGCGGCGAGGTCCCGGTACCGCGGCGGGAGCCACGTCGACCGCTGGCTGAGGACGAAGGTGCCCGCCCGTCCGCGGGTGCGTACCAGCCCGGCCTCGGCGAGGGCGTGCCACGCGCCCGAGACCGTCCCCGGGCTCACCCGCAGCTGCGCGGCGACGTCCCGGACCGTCGGCATCCTCTCGTCGGCAGCGATCTCACCGGACCTGATGAGCCGGGCGAGCGTCGCGGCGATGCCGGCGGGAGAGCGGTCGGTGACGAGCTCGGCGAGGTCCATGCCCTGATCCTGGCGGGTGGACGGGAGGTGTCGAGCGCCTGGCCGAGGAGTTAACACGATCGTCACGAGCGTTCTCGGGGACGTTACGTGGGGACATGCGGCAGAAATGTTCAAGGTCGAGAGTCACACCCATCAGCCCGCCAGGAACATCCGGCGACGACGACCCCGAGGAGCCCGCGTGACCATCGTGAGGACCGCACTGACCCAGGCCACGTGGACCGGCGACAAGGAGTCCATGCTCGCCAAGCACGAGCAGTTCACCCGCGACGCCGCCGCCCAGGGCGCGAAGATCATCTGCTACCAGGAGCTCTTCTACGGCCCGTACTTCGGGATCGTCCAGGACACCAAGTACTACGAGTACGCCGAGTCGGTCCCGGGGCCGATCACCGAGCGCTTCCAGGCCCTGGCCAAGGAGCTCGACATCGTCATCGTGCTCCCCGTGTACGAGGAGGACCAGCCCGGGGTCCTCTACAACACCGCCGCCGTGATCGACTCCGACGGCAGCTACCTCGGCAAGTACCGCAAGCACCACATCCCGCACCTGCCGAAGTTCTGGGAGAAGTTCTACTTCCGTCCCGGGAACCTCGGGTACCCCGTGTTCGACACCGCCGTCGGGAAGATCGGCGTCAACATCTGCTACGACCGGCACTTCCCCGAGGGGTGGCGGGCCCTCGCGCTCAACGGCGCACAGATCGTGTTCAACCCGAACGCGACGGCCCCCGGCATCTCGAACCGCCTGTGGGAGATCGAGCAGCCGGCCGCAGCCGTCGCCAACGGGATGTTCGTCGTGGCGACCAACCGGGTGGGCCTCGAGGACAACGAGTACGGGGACGAGGCCGTGAACTTCTACGGGTCCTCCTACGTCGTCGGACCCGACGGCGCGTTCGTCGGCGAGGTGGGTTCGTCGACCGAGCCCGAGCTGCTCATCCGCGACATCGACCTCGGGAAGGTCCGCGAGGTCCGCGAGCGCTGGCAGTTCTTCCGCGACCGCCGCCCGGACGCGTACGGCCCGCTCGTCGCTCCCTGACCGGTCAGCACCTCAGCCCAGCACCTCCGCAGGCCTTCCAGGGCACGAGCTGCTCAGCCCTCCGACCTCAGAGCTCACAGGAGACGAGACCCATGTACACCCTCATCACCGGCGGCACCGTCGTCAACGCGACCGGCACGGGCCTGGCCGACGTCCTCGTCGAGGACGAGAAGATCGTCGCGGTCCTCGAGCCGGGCTCCGCGGTCCTCGGCGAGACCTTCCTCGCGGGGGTGGACCGCAGGATCGACGCGACCGGCAAGTACGTGCTCCCGGGCGGCATCGACGCGCACACCCACATGGAGATGCCCTTCGGCGGGACCTTCGCCTCGGACAGCTTCGAGACGGGGACGCGTGCGGCGGCGTGGGGCGGGACGACGACGATCATCGACTTCTCGGTCCAGTACGCGGGGCAGGACGTGCTCACGCAGTTCGCCGCGTGGCACGAGAAGGCGGCGGGGAAGTGCGCGGTGGACTACGCCTTCCACCAGATCATCGGCGGGGTCGACGACGTCTCCCTGGCGGCGATGGACACGCTCATCGACGAGGGCGTGTCGAGCTTCAAGCTGTTCATGGCCTACAAGGGCGTGTTCCTCTCCGACGACGGCCAGATCGTGCAGGCGATGCAGCGGGTGTCGAACAACGGCGGGCTGCTCATGATGCACGCGGAGAACGGGTCGGTCATCGACCTGCTCCAGCAGCAGGCCCTGCAGCGTGGGGACACCGACCCGATCCACCACGGGCTCACCCGCCCGTGGCAGACGGAGGAGGAGGCCACGTACCGGGCCATCCGGCTCGCCGAGCTCACGGGGGCGCCGCTGTACGTGGTGCACGTGTCGGCCAAGCAGGCCGCGCAGCGCATCGCCGAGGCTCGTGACACCGGGCAGAACGTGTTCGGGGAGACCTGCCCGCAGTACCTGTGGCTGTCCCTCGAGGAGCAGCTCGGGGCGCCGGGCTTCGAGGGCTCGAAGTGGGTGTGCTCGACGCCGCTGCGCTCGCGGGCCGACGGTCACCAGGAGCACATGTGGCGCTCGCTGCGCACCAACGACCTGCAGCTCGTGAGCACGGACCACTGCCCGTTCTGCATGAAGGGTCAGAAGGAGCTGGGTGTCGGCGACTTCACGAAGATCCCCAACGGCATCGGGTCGGTCGAGCACCGCCTCGACCTCATCTACCAGGGCGTGGTGACCGGCAAGATCTCGCTCGAGCGCTGGGTCGAGATCTGCTGCACGACGCCGGCGCGGATGTTCGGCCTGTACGGGAAGAAGGGCGTGATCCAGCCCGGGGCCGACGCGGACGTCGTGGTGTACGACCCGGCGGGCCACACGAGCATCTCGGTGGAGTCGCACCACATGAACCTCGACTACTCCGCGTGGGAGGGCTTCGAGGTCGACGGTCACGTGGACGTCGTGCTGTCCCGCGGGAAGGTGCTCATCGAGGACGGCGAGTACCACGGGCGCCCCGGTCACGGTCGGTACGTCAAGCGCGGTCTCTCGCAGTACCTGATCTGACGGGTCACAGCCCCTCGCGTCTCTCGGGTGTCGTGGCCGACGCCCCGTCCCTCCCCAGCATCCTCAGCCCTGACAGAAAGGACACCGCTCATGGACTTCGGTGTCGTCCTCCAGAACCACCCGCCGGCGTCGCGTGTCGTCGAGCTCACGCGCCTGGCCGAGACCTACGGGTTCTCGTACGCGTGGACCTTCGACTCCCCGCTGCTGTGGCAGGAGCCCTTCGTCGTGTACCCGCAGATGCTCGCGGCGACGCGCAAGATCAAGGTCGGGCCGATGGTGACGAACCCGTCGACGCGTGACTGGACGGTCTTGGCGTCGTTGTTCGCCACGCTCAACGACATGTTCGGCAACCGCACGGTGTGCGGGATCGGGCGCGGGGACTCGGCCGTGCGGGTGCTCAACGGGCGCCCGTCGACCCTCAAGGCGCTGCGCGAGTCCATCCACGTGATCCGCGAGCTGGCGAACAGCCGCAGCGTCGAGCTCAACGGCTCGACCCTGCAGTTCCCGTGGAGCAAGGACTCCGAGCTCGAGATGTGGGTCGCGGCCTACGGGCCGCTGGCGCTCAAGCTCACCGGCGAGGTGGGGGACGGGTTCATCCTGCAGCTCGCCGACCCGGACATCGCCGCGTGGATGATCAAGGTGGTCAAGGACGCCGCGGAGAAGGCCGGTCGGGACCCCGAGGCCATCAAGTTCTGCGTCGCGGCGCCCATGTACGTCGGTGACGGCGACTCGCCGGCCGAGCGGGCGCACATGCGCGAGCAGTGCCGCTGGTTCGGCGGGATGGTCGGCAACCACGTGGCCGACATCGTGTCGAAGTACGGCGCGGACTCGTCCGTCCCCAAGGCGCTCACCGACTACATCGAGGGCCGCCAGGGCTACGACTACAACGAGCACGGCCTCGTGGGGAACTCGCACACGAGCTTCGTGCCCGACGAGATCGTCGAGCGGTTCTGCCTGCTCGGTTCCCCGCGAGAGCACGTCGAGAAGCTCCAGGCGCTGCAAGACCTCGGTGTGCACCAGTTCGCCGGGTACCTCCAGCACGACAACAAGGAGGAGACGCTGCGGCTGTACGGCGAGCGGGTCATCCCGGCGATGGCCGAGCACGTGACGGCCAAGGCATGACGAGCCCGGTCGTGGTGGAGACGGGCACCTCCGCCCGGGTCCTGCGCTCCAAGCCCGTGGTCGCGGTCCTCGCCGTCGTCGTGCTCGCCTCGGTGTGGGAGCTCTACAAGGCTCTCGGCCCGGACGACGGCTGGTCCGTCGGCGAGACCCGGCTGCTCCCGCGCACCACCGGCCTCGCCATGCCCCACACCTGGGACATGGTCGCGCGGCTCTTCGACCCCGTGTCGGGGGCCCGCGACGCCCCGGTCCTGTGGCGGGCGGTCCTCGACGCCGGGGCGGTGAGCCTCGGGATCGCCGTGGTCGGCTGGCTCGTGGGGGTGACCGTGGGGGTGCTGCTGGCCCTCGCCATGCAGCGGCTGCGGGTCGTCGAGCGGGCCGTGCTGCCGCTCGTGGTGCTCTCGCAGACCGTCCCGCTCATCGCCCTCGCGCCGCTCGTGCGGTCGTGGGGCGCGAAGCTGCAGATCGGTGGCTTCGAGTGGGAGCCGTGGATGTCCGTCGCGGTCATCGCCTCCTACCTCGCGTTCTTCCCGGTGGCGGTCGGCATGCTGCGCGGCCTGCAGTCGCCCGACACGATCCACGTCGAGCTCATGACCGCCTACGCGGCCGGCTGGTTCGCCACCCTCGTCCGGCTGCGGCTGCCCGCGGCGGTCCCGCACCTGCTCCCCGCGCTGCGGCTCGCGGCGGCGAACGCCGTCATCGGGACCGTGGTCGCCGAGGTGGCCACCGGTCTGCCCGGCGGCATCGGCCGGATGATCCTCGAGTTCGCGAACTTCGCGTCGAGCGACCCGGCGAAGCCCTGGGCCCCGATCTTCGGCGCCGTGGTCCTCGGCCTCGTGGCCGCCGGGCTCGTGACCCTGCTCGGCCGGTCGCTCGGCCGGTTCCGCCGCGGCGAGGTGGTCGCGTGAGCACCGCACCCGTCCACCGCCTCCGCCCACCCACCCGTGCTCTCGCCCGACCGACCCGAGGAGCGCTCTGATGACCCAGCCCGAGGCACGCCCCACGAGCGTCGCGCCTGCCGACACCTCGCTCCCTGCCGACTCCGCGCTGCCTGCTGGCACCGCACCGTCTGCGAGCAGCAGCAGCAGCAGCAGCACCACCACCAGCACCGCCTCAGCCGTCCGCGTCGACTCGGTCTCCCGGGTCTTCGGCCGGGGGACCAGCCAGGTCGTCGCCCTCGACGACGTGAGCCTCACGGTCGCGCCGGGGGAGTTCGTGTCGCTCATCGGCCCGTCGGGCTGCGGCAAGTCGACGCTGCTGCGTCTCGTGGCCGACCTCGACCAGCCGACGTCGGGCACCGTGGAGGTCTTCGGTCGTCCGGCCCGCCAGGCGCGGCTGTCCCGGGAGTACGGCATCGCCTTCCAGCAGGCGGGCCTGCTCCCGTGGCGGACGGTCCGGGCCAACGTCGAGCTCCCGCTCACGCTCTCCGGCACCGGACGTGGGGCCCGTCGCGAGCGCGTCGACCACCTGCTCGACCTGGTCGGCCTCGCCGACTTCGCAGACCGTTTCCCCGACCAGCTGTCGGGCGGCATGCAGCAGCGCGTCGCGATCGCCCGGTCGCTGGCCGAGGAGCCGAGCCTGCTGCTCATGGACGAGCCCTTCGGTGCGCTCGACGAGATGACCCGCGAGCACCTGCAGACGCAGCTCTTGCGGATCTGCGCGGAGACCCGCGCCGCCGTCGTGTTCGTCACCCACTCGATCCCCGAGGCGGTCTTCCTCTCGGACACGGTGGTCGTCATGTCACCGCGACCCGGCCGGATCCGGGAGATCGTCGACGTCGGCCTCGACCGTGCCGGCATCGCCCCCGCGACCGCCGTGAGCACAGCGGCCGAGGACGCCGTCGGCGACGACCTGCGCACCGCGGACGCCTTCGTCGACGCGGTCGCCCGGGTCCGGACCGCGCTGCACGGCGACCTCGCGGCAGCCGGTGGCTCCGCGACGAGGGCACCCGCGGGGGTGGACCAGCGATGACCACCGACCATCTCGAGAGCACGTCCCAGCCCGTGTCGACCGCTCGGTCCGGTGACACGGTCCCGCCCGTGAGCCCAGCCAGGCGCACCGCCTCCGGACGTGCCGTCGCCCGGTCCACCGGCGCCGTCCTGGCGAGCGTCGCCCCGCCCGTCGTCCTGCTCGCCGCGCTGCTCGCCGCCTGGCAGGCCGCGGTCACCCTCGGCGACGTCCCGGCCTTCGTGCTCCCGGGCCCCTCGGCCATCTTCTCCGAGCTCCGCGACCTCGCCGGGCCGATCACCTCGGCGGCACTGGTCACCGGCCGCAACGCGCTCGTCGGCCTGGTCGTCGGTGCGCTGCTCGGCGTCCTGCTCGCGGTCGTCGCGTCCTCCGCGCAGGTGGTGGACCGGCTGGGCGAGCCCGTCGTCACCGCGCTGTCGGTGGTCCCGGTCGTCGCCCTGGCCCCGGTCCTGTACTCCATGTACGGGGCGGCCTCCGAGCAGGCGCGCGTGATCGTCGCCGGCCTCGCCGTCTTCGTGCCCGTCTACGTCAACACCCTCCGCGGCCTGCGGCAGGTGACCCCGGTGCACCGCGACCTCATGCGGGCGCTCGCGGCGTCGCCGCGCCAGGTGGCACTTACCGTCACCGTCCCGACGGCCGTGCCCTTCGTCTTCACCGGGCTGCGCATCGCCTCGTCGCTGGCGGTGATCTCGGCGATCGTGGCCGAGTACTTCGGCGGGCCGCGCTCCGGCATCGGGTCCTTCATCACGACGGCCGCGTCGGGCTCCAACTACGCCCGTGCCTGGGCGTACGTGCTCGGCGGGATCGTCGTCGGCCTCGTGTTCTTCACCGTGACGGCGCTCGCCGAGCACCTCGCGACACGACGGAAGGCACGGTAGCGAGCACTCGCGCCGTCCAACCACCACGACGTCCCACCCACCACCACGCCTCACCCACCCACCACAACGCCTCACCCACCCACCACGCTGTCCACCTGCCAACGGCTGCCAGGCGGTCGCGAGACGAGCCGCCGGCTCGCCTCGCTCTAGAAGGACCAGTGCACCCACGCGTCGACCTCCAAGGCCGACCGACACAGGGAGAAGACATGAGGACAACCACACCGTGGAGGACCGTCGCAGCCGCGACGGTCGCCGCAGGGCTCGTGCTCACCGGCTGCTCGAGCTCGGACGCGGACGCCGACACGTCCACCGCAGGGGAAGGCGAGGGCCTGACGCCCGTCAAGCTGCAGCTGCAGTGGCTCACCCAGGCGCAGTTCTCCGGCTACTACGCCGCGCTCGACCAGGGGTACTACGAGGAGCAGGGGCTCGACGTGGAGATCATCCCGTCGGGCGGCGACATCGTCCCGCAGGACGCCCTCGCCCAGGGGGAGGTCGACTACGCGGTCGCCTGGGTGCCCAAGGTGCTCGGCTCGATCGAGCAGGGCGCGAGTATCACCAACGTCGCGCAGGTCTTCGAGCGCTCGGCGACCCTCCAGGTCTCCTTCGCCGACGCGGGCATCGACTCCGTCGAGGACCTCGCCGGGAAGAACGTCGGCTCCTGGGGCTACGGCAACGAGTGGGAGCTGTTCGCCGGGCTGGGGGAGGCGGGCGTCACCGACTACACGCTCGTCACCCAGGCCTTCGACATGCTCGGGCTGCTCAACGGCGACATCGACGCCGCGCAGGCCATGACCTACAACGAGTACGCGCAGCTCCTCGAGACCGTGAACCCGGACACCGGCGAGCTCTACACGGCCGACGACTTCTCCGTCATCGACTGGAACGACGAGGGCGTCGCCATGCTCCAGGACGCCGTCTGGGCTGACACCGAGCGGCTCGAGTCCGACCCGGCGTACGAGGAGACCACCGTCAAGTTCCTCACCGCGACCCTCAAGGGGTGGGCCTACGCCCGCGACAACCCCCAGGAGGCCGCCGACATCGTGACGGCCGCCGGGTCCACCCTCGGGACGAGCCACCAGCTGTGGATGGCCAACGAGGTCAACAAGCTCATCTGGCCCAGCACCACCGGTGGCATCGGCCTCGTCGACCCCGCCGCGTGGGACAAGACCGTCGAGCTCGCCATGTCGACGCAGAACGAGACCGGCTCGAGCATCATCACCGAGGCACCGCCCGAGTCGGCCTACACCTCCGAGTACGTCCAGCAGGCCATCGACGCGCTCACCGAGGAAGGCGTCGACGTGGTCGGCGCCGACTACGCGCCGATCGACGTCACCCTCGCCGAGGGCGGCAACTGAGCACGGAGCCCCAGAACCACCGGGCACCGGAAGAGGGGGGGCGGGGCGGTCACCTGCCGGGATCGCCCCGCCCCCTCCTGCTACGTCTCATCTGCTGCGTCCTCCCGCACACCTGCCGCTCACGCACTCCCCTCCACCCACCCACGAGGAGCCCCATGCCCCCGCCCTCCCCGGCCGCCCCGTCACAGGGCTCGGCTCGTCAGACCGGTATCTCGTCTCCCAGCACAGCCCTCGAGCTCGACCGTGCCCACGTCTTCCACTCGTGGTCCGCGCAGGGGTCCCTGCAGCCCATGACCATCGAGGGCGGGCTCGGGTGCGAGGTGTGGGACGACACGGGACGCCGGTACCTCGACTTCTCGTCGCAGCTCGTCAACGTCAACATCGGGCACCAGCACCCCCGGGTCGTCGAGGCCATCGCGGAGCAGGCGCACCTGCTGACGACCGTCGCCCCCGGCCACGCCAACCTCACGCGCGGCCGCGCCGCACGGCTCATCACCGAGCGCGCCCCGGACGGGCTGGACAAGGTGTTCTTCACCAACGGCGGTGCCGACGCCAACGAGAACGCGATGCGCATGGCCCGCCTGCACACCGGGCGCTCCAAGGTCCTCTCGGCGTACCGCTCGTACCACGGCAACACCGGCTCGGCCGTGGTCGCCACGGGCGACTGGCGACGCATCCCCAACGAGCTCGCGCACGGGCACGTGCACTTCTTCACCCCGTACCTGTTCCGCTCCGACTTCTGGGCCTCGACCCCCGAGGAGGAGTGCGCCCGCGCTCTCGAGCACCTGGCCCGCGTCGTGGAGTGCGAGGGGCCGTCGTCGATCGCCGCGATCCTCCTCGAGACGGTGCCGGGCACCGCAGGGGTCCTCACCCCACCGCCCGGCTACCTCGCCGGGGTGCGCGAGATCGCCGACAGGCACGGCATCCTGCTGATCCTCGACGAGGTCATGGCCGGCTTCGGCCGGACGGGGCACTGGTTCGCCTTCGACGACCACGCCGTCCGCCCCGACCTCGTCACGTTCGCCAAGGGGGTCAACTCCGGGTACGTCCCCGCTGGCGGGGTGATCATCGACGCCCTCGTCGCCGCGACCTTCGACGACCGGGTGTTCCCCGGCGGCCTCACCTACTCCGGTCACCCCCTCGCCATGGCCGCGATCGTCGGGACCCTCGAGGCGATGGCCGACGAGGGCATCGTCGAGAACGCCCGCACCGTCGGCTCCGAGCACATCGGCCCGGGCCTGCGGGCGCTCGCGGACGCGCACCCGATGATCGGTGAGGTCCGGGGGAGCGGTGTCTTCTGGGCGCTCGAGCTCGTCGCCGACCCGGCGACGCGCCAGCCCGTCGCCCCGGCCGTCGTCGGTGCCGTGAAGAAGGGCTGCCTCGACCGCGGGCTGCTGCCCTTCGTCGCCGACAACCGCCTGCACGTGGTGCCGCCGTGCGTCGTCACACCCGCCGAGGTCGCGCGAGCGCTCGCGGTGTACGACGAGGTGCTCACCGAGGTCGAGGCGGGACTCTGACCGAGACGCTCGTCTGCACCGCCAGCACCCAGACCCGTCCCGCCACCCGTCTCAGCGAGACCGGACCCCTGCGGCCTGCCGCACCGGTCCGGCACCGACCGTCTGCCTCTCACCCCACATCCAGGAGCAACCCCATGCCTGACCAGCCCGTCAGCCCGTCCCAGCCCACCCCTCCGACCCCACGCCGCATCGTCGTGACCGGTGCCTCGTCGGGCATCGGCGCCGCGACCGTCGAGCTGCTCCGCGCGGAGGGCCACGACGTCGTCGCCGTCGCCCGCCGCGAGGACCGCCTGGAGGAGGTCGCGGAGCGTACCGGCGCGACCTACGTCGTCGCCGACATCACCTCGGACGACGACGTCGCGCGTCTGGTCTCCGAGGTCACGGCCGCCGGCCCGGTCGACGCGGTCGTCAACAACGCGGGCGGCGCGCTCGGCGCCGACCCCGTCGGTGCGGCCGACCTGGACCTCTGGCGCCGGATGTACGAGCTCAACGTCATCGGCACCTTCCGGGTGGTCAACGCGTTCCTCCCGGCGTTGCGGGAGGCGGAGGGCGACATCGTCGTCATCACGTCGACGGCCGCGCACGAGCCCTACGAGGGAGGCGGCGGGTACGTCGCCGCGAAGTTCGCCGAGCGGGTCGCGACACGCACGCTGCGCCTCGAGCTCGTGGGCGAGCCGGTGCGCGTCGTGGAGATCGCGCCGGGCATGGTGCACACCGAGGAGTTCTCGCTGACGCGCTTCGGCGGGGACTCGGCCAAGGCCGCCGCCGTGTACGACGGGGTGCCCGGGCCGCTGCTCGCGGGCGACGTCGCGGAGGCGGTGCGGTGGTCCCTCGCGCAGCCGCCGCACGTGAACGTCGACACCCTCATCCTGCGGCCGCGCGCCCAGGCGGCCTACACGAAGACGCACCGGGTGCCGTCCGGTGCTCAGGGATAGGGTGGACTCATGGACCTGACCATTGGCTATGCCGCCATGCTCGAGCAGTTTCACCCGACGGACATCATCAGCTACTCCGAGTACGCGGAGCAGCACGGTTTCTCCGGTGTGATGGCCGCGGACCACTTCCAGCCGTGGGTGCCTCAGCAGGGGCAGAGCGCCTTCGTGTGGAACGTGCTGTCGTCCCTGGGTGAGCGGACCCGCGGGGACATCGGCCCCGGCGTGACCGCCCCGACGTTCCGCTGGCACCCGGCGATGGTGGCGCAGGCGTCCGCGACGCTCGCCGCGATGTTCCCGGGACGCCACTGGCTCGGCCTGGGCTCCGGCGAGGCGCTCAACGAGCACATCATCGGGCAGTACTGGCCCGAGGCGCCCGAGCGCATCAACCGCATGTTCGAGGCGATCGACGTCATCAAGAAGCTCTTCGCGGCGTCGCTCGCCGGCAAGGACGTCAAGCACTCGGGGCCGTTCTACAAGCTCGAGTCGACCCGTCTGTGGACGATGCCCGAGGTCGCCCCCGAGATCCTCGTGGCGACCGCCGGGCCTGTCACGGCGAAGCGGGCCGGCAAGCACGCCGACGGCCTCATCACCGTCGGTGCTCCGCTCGAGAAGATCTCGATGCTCTTCGGCAAGTTCGACGACGGCGCCCGGGAGGTCGGCCGCGACCCCGAGGGTATGCCCAAGGTCCTGCAGATCCACCTGTCGTGGGCAGAGACCGACGAGGAGGCCCTCGCGAACGCCATGACCGAGTGGCCGAACGGTGGCATGAAGTTCCCGAAGGCCGACATCCGCTCGCCCTTCGAGTTCGAGCAGATCGCGAAGCTGGTGCGCCCGGAGGACTTCGAGGGCCGCATGGTGATCTCCTCCGACCCTGACGTGCACCGCGCGAACATCCAGAAGTACGTGGACCTCGGCTTCGACCGCATCTACCTGCACAACGTGGGACGCAACCAGCGCGAGTGGATCGACGTGTTCGGCCGCGACGTGCTGCCCAAGCTCGTCCGATGACCGGAAGCACGACCGGGGGCACGGCTGTGCCTTCTCCCTCTTCCGTCTCCGCGCCAGAGCTGCGCGTCTGGGCCCTCGACGGCATCGGCGAGGTCGTCCCGGGTGACGACCTCGTCGGCCTCGTGGCCGGTGCTCTGGGCGACCGCCCGCTCGAGGACGGCGACGTGGTCGTCGTGACGAGCAAGATCGTCTCGAAGGCCGAGGGGCGCGTCGTCTCGGCGGACGACCGCGAGCAGGCCATCACCGACGAGACCGTCCGGGTGGTCGCCTCGCGCGTCCACCCCGGCGGTGTCACCCGCATCGTGGAGAACCGCCTCGGCCTCGTCATGGCCGCGGCGGGCGTCGACGCGAGCAACACCCCGGACGGCACGGTCCTGCTGCTGCCCATCGACCCTGACGCCTCGGCGCGCGCGCTCCGCAGCGGACTCGCGGAGCGGCTGGGTGTCCAGGTGGGCATCGTCGTGACCGACACGGCCGGGCGCCCGTGGCGCGCTGGCCAGACCGACATCGCGATCGGTGCTGCGGGCGTGCAGGTGATGGACGACCTGCGCGGCCAGACCGACGCCCAGGGACGACCGCTGACGGTCACCGTCGCGGCTGTCGCCGACGAGATCGCCGCCGCCGCCGAGCTCGTCAAGGGCAAGACGAGCGGGCGGCCCGTCGCGGTCGTCCGCGGTCTGGCGCACCTCACCCTCGACGAGGACGGACCCGGCGCCCGGGCGCTCGTCCGCCTCGGCGACACCGACATGTTCGCCCAGGGGAGCGCCGAGGCCTACGAGCAGGGGTGGAAGGACGCCGTGGGTGCGGAGCCCGGGAGCGAGCGTCCGGGCGCCGCGCCGCACGGGACGCAGAGCCCGGCGTCATGAGCGCCGAGCAGCAGGCGGTGGTGAGCGCCGAGCAGCAGGCGGTGGTGAGCGCCGAGCAGCCTGCGGTGGTGAGCGCCGACCAGCCGGCGGTGACCTGGACCGTCGTCGTCCCGGTCAAGGTGACGTCGCAGGCGAAGACCCGCCTGGCCGGTGACCTCAGCCCGACGCAGCGCGTGGAGCTGGTCCGCGCGATGGTCGTCGACACGGTCGCCGCGGCGCGTGCGACGCCCACGGTCGACCGCGTCGTCGTGGTGACCGACGACCCGGACGTCGTGGCGGACCTGAGCGCCGACGAGCCTGCAGGCACCGACGCCGAGCGCCGTGCAGATCCCAGTGCCGAGAACCGTGCATCCACCAGCGCCCAGCATCCCTGCTTGCGCGCGCACCTCGACGTCGTCCCCGAGCCGTCGCCCGCGGCGGGTCTCAACGCCGCGATCCGCGCCGGGGTCGCCAGCGCGCGCTCCGGCGGCGGCCTGGCGGCTGTGTCGGTCGCCGTGCTGCTCGGCGACCTGCCGGCCCTGCGCCCGGGAGACCTGGGCGCTGCCCTCGAGGCAGCCTCCGCGCACCACCGCGCGGTCGTGACCGACGCCGACGGGTCGGGCACCACGTTGCTCACGGCGCGGTCCGGCGTCGAGCTGTACCCGGCCTTCGGGCCCGGGTCGGCGGCCGAGCACGCGGCCCGGGGTCACGTGGTGCTCGACGTGGCCGACGTGCCAGCGGTCTCAGGGCTGCGCCAGGACGTCGACCTGGCGAGGGACCTCGCCGCGGTCGCGGCCCTCGGTCCAGGACCTCGCACCACGGAGGTCCTGGACCGGTGGGCGAGGCTCGGGGAAGGCTCCTCCGCAGCCTGAGCCCCCGTGCTGGCTTCTGGGCTCAGCGCGGGAACGCGTGCCGTCGACCGACGACCACCACGGTGGCCGCGACGACCGCGAGCGGCACGCTGGCGAGGGGCAGGGTCGCTGCGCCGCTGACGGCGATGCCGATGCCGCCGAGCGCGCCCCCGGCGGCGATGGCGAGGTTCCAGACCGTGACGAGCAGGGACTGCGCGGTGTCGGCGGCGGGTCCTGCCGCGCGTGCCGAGGCGGTCTGGAGCAGCGGCGCGATGCTCCCGAAGACGGCGCCCCACACGACGGCGGCCGCGATCACGAGGGCTGGCTCGCGTACCGTCCCGAGGACCACGAGGGTGACGACGAGCGCAACGGTGCTGACCACGGAGAGCCGGCGCAGGTGGGAGTCCCCGTACGCCCCGACGAGGACAGCCCCGCCGATCGACCCGAGGCCGAAGGCGAGCAGCACGGTGCCCAGGGCCCCACCGAGTCCGACGTCGACCACGTAGGGCGCGACGTAGGTGTAGAGGAGGTTGTGGGCGACGATGACGGCGGCAGCCGCGGCGATGACCGACCGCACCCCGGGGACGCGCAGCGCGTCCGAGAGCCGGCCGCCCGCGGCGCGGGGCGTCCCGGGCAGGTCGACGACCCCGAGACGGACCCAGGCGACCAGGCCGAGCGCGACCACCGAGAGGACACCGAAGGTCCACCGCCAGCCGACCAGCTGGCCGAGGGCGGTCCCGGCGGGGACGCCGACGGCGAGGGCGAGCGTGCTGCCGAGCGCGGTGATCGCGATCGCGCGCCCGGCGAGGTGCGGCGGTGCGAGCCGGCGTGCGTAGCTGGGCACGAGAGCCCAGGTCATCCCCGCGCCGAGACCGGCGAGGAAGCGCATGGCGAGCAGGACGGGGAGCGACGGTGCGAGGGCGGTCGCGGTGTTGACGACGACGAACCCGACGAGCATGCCGACGACCACGGCGCGCCGGGGCAGCGTGGCCGCGAGGCGGGTGAGCGGGATGGCGCCGACGAGGCAGCCGATCGCGAAGACCGTGACGGTCTGCCCGGCGGTCGACGTGCTCACCCCGAGGTCGGCGCTCATCTGGAGCAGGAGCCCCGCGGGCAGGGTCTCGCTGAGCAGGGTGACGAAGCTGGTGACCGCGAGGGCGAGGAGGGAGCCGAGGGGGAGACGGACGGGGACGCGCGCTGGCGAGTCGACCGGGACGTCGTCGGCGGCGCTGTCCTGGACCGGCGGTTCGTCGGCCGGGTCCGGGCTGAGGGAGCCGCTGGGGTCGGGGGAGCGGTCTGGGGTGGGGGAGCAGTCTGCGTGCGGTGAGAGGGCTGGGCGGTGCGGACGGTCTGGGTGCGGTGAAGGATCAGCGGTGCGCGTGGTCATGGAGAGATCGTCGGACCCTGTCACTGGTGTGAGGGTCAAGCCGGGACTATCTCCGCTGGCTGTGACGTTGTGCACGCCATGACCAGCATGCTCGGCCAGCGGCCGTCTCTGCCCGGTAGCGGGGTGCTCCGTGCGTATCGGTGAGCTCGCCCGCAGGACCGGGACCACACCGCGCCTGCTGCGGTACTACGAGGAGCAGGGCCTCGTCTCGCCGACGCGTGAGCCGAACGGGTACCGCGACTACGACGAGCGGCTCGTGGCGCGGGTCGAGCACATCAGGGGCCTGCTGGCCGCCGGGATGTCGACACGCCTCATCCACCTGATCCTGCCGTGCCTCAACCGGCCTGACAGCATCATCGTCGACGACGTGGCGCCCGCGACCGTCGCCCTCCTCGAAGAGGAGCGGGCCCGGATGGACAGCCGGATCGAGTGCCTGGTCAAGAACCGCGACGCGATCTCGCGGTACCTCGACGCGGTGACCGCGGGCGCGGCGGAGATCCCGGTGGAGTGCTCAGCACCGCAGAGCGCCGCACGGCAGATGGTCGGGTCGTAGACGGTCGGGTCGTAGAGCGTCGCACGGCAGATCGTCGGGTCGCGGAGTGTCGGGCGCAGCCGGCCACGCCCCAGGCCATCTGCTCTCGACCCACGTCGCCTCGGACCACGGGCTGCTCGGAGAAGTCCCTGGCTGATATCAGGCGATGATCAGCCCAGGGCTGATGTCGGACGGGTCAGGTCGCATCCGACGGTGCGCTTCGGCGACCGGTCAGCCGGCGGCGACGAGCGCGACGTACGCGGCTCCCGCGGCGGCGATCATCCAGCTGGTCATGCTGCCGACGAGGAACTCCTCGGCCTTGCTGCCGGTCGCGCTGTCCTCGGCGATCTCCGGGAACCGCACGATGCCCTTCGCCGCCAGGAGCCCGGCGACCACGGGGTACGCACCCGCCAGGACGGCCGCGAGGACGAGGATCCTCTCGATGGGCCCGATGTGACGGCCGCCGCGCATCGCGGACGTGGGCGCGATCTCGGCGCGCGCACCGGTTGCCGGTATGCCAGGGGCTGGGCTGTCAGCCGGCTCGGGGTGCTCGGGGTACTCAGATTGTTCGGCGTGCCTGGAATCCCTGGAACCAGATGTCCGCTCTGCGGGCACGTCGACCGGCCTGGTCGCGGACGTCGGAGAGGTCGCGGAGGGGTCTCGCTGGACCGCCCCGATCGTCCGACCGCCTATGCGGACAGACCACCGGGCAGGGCTGGCCGGGGTCTCCGCGGCTGTCGACGACGATGACGTGCTGACCCCCGGCCGTCCGAGCCCTGTCCTGTCGCGGCCGAGCGCGGCACGGACGACGAGGTTGGCGGTCTGGGTCATGACCACGACGACCGCCAGGACTGCCAGCACCGTCTCCGCCGAGGTGCCGTGCAGGAGCGCGCGCGGCGACTCTCCGAGGACGTCGTCCAGGCCGGCAGGGAGGGCGACCGACGTGCGGTCGAAGGCCACGGTCGTCACCAGCAGCGCGAGGAGGGCGAGAGCCGGCCACAGAGGAGGTGCGTCGCGTGTACCGTCCTGGCCTGTCCCTGCGGGTCGTCCCACGGGGACGAGGGCGACCCATGCGAGCGTCGTCGCGAGGCAGGCGAGAGACCACGCGACTGCGAGGCCGAGAGCGGCGCTCGCCACGACTGCCAGGACGACCGCTGACACCGCGGCCGCGGCCGAGGCGACGGCAGGTCGACGGCCAGGCGCGTCTGCTGGTCGAGCGGCTGCACTCCGTACGGCTGCACTCCGTACAGGTGCAGTCCGGACCAGTGCGGTCCGGACGATGTCGGCGACCCCGATCATGAGCAGTGCCACGCTGACGATCACGAGAGGTCCCGGAGGAGGTCGATGCTGGCGACGAGCGCCCCGGCCCCGGACCGGGCGAGGTTCTGGGACACCGCGCTCTGGGTGATGCCCTCCGCCGCCGCGAGCTCTGCCTGGGTCCGGCCCATCAGCGTCCCCAGGGCGATCCTCCGTTGGCGGGGGTTCATCGCCGAGACGGTCATGTCTCGCAGGAGCAGGTGCGCGTCGACCATGCGCTCGACCGTAGGCGCGGGAGGCTCGGTGCCGTCGACGAACCACGACCTCAGGTACGGGCTCCCGGTGTCCTGGCGACGGTGGGCCTCGTCGATCGCGCGTCGGGCGGCCCACCAGCCGGGGCCGTCCTGGATCGGGGAGGCGCCCCGGGAGTCCACGTCCCAGGTCTCGCCCAGGCCGAGCCCGAACCTGAGGTCGACGCCGTCGGGCAGTGCGAGCCGGACGACCGCGGTCGTCCGGACCGCGGCCCCGACGGTGGGGAGCACCAGCTGGAACTCGTCACCGACCGTCGACCACACGGGGCTGACCGGGGCGTCCAGCGTCTCGGCCTGCGCGAAGGCGTCGAAGATCGCCGCCTGTGCTGCGGACCTGTCGGTGAGGTCGCGGGACTTCACGATGTCGGCGATCAGGCCGGTCTGCGTCGTCATGAGATCAGGCTATCGCTAATATCCTCTCGATATAAGCCCCGACGGATGGTCTTGAGGGACGGATAGCCCCGATGTCCGTTCAGCCCATCCCGACGAGCTCGGGGTCCGCTCAGCCCATCCCGACGAGCTCGATGTCCGCTCAGCCCATCCCGACGAGCCCGAGCGCTGCAGCGGCGATCTCCGCCGTCGCGGCGTCGTCGGTCATCAGCAACGGCACCGCGCGTGCACGGATCCCTGCGGACTCGAGCGCTGCGACGGCGTCGACGTCGCCCGAGTCGACGAGCCACCCGTCGAGGATGCCCAGCGGGGCGCCCTCGCCCGAGCCCTGGCCTGCTCCACGCGCGAGGTCGTCGTCCTCGAGGTCTTCCCTCGCCCCGTAGTGCAGCCCGACCGCGGCGGCACTCGTCTCGACCCCGATCGTCTGGAGGCACGCGTCGGCCATCCCGCGGACCGCAGCCCCGCCGACGATCGGCGAGATCCCGACCACCGGTGCCGGGGTGGCGTGCAGCGCCTCGCGGACGCGCGGCACGGCGAGGATCGTGCCGACCGACACGACAGGGTTCGACGGGGGGAGGAGCACGAGGTCGGCGGTCATGATCGCCTCGAGGACCTCAGGGGTCGCTGACGCCGCGTCGAGGCCGACCTGCTCGAAGCGTCGCGCCGGGATGCCTGCGCGGTGGCGCACCCACCACTCCTCGAAGTGGATGAGCCGCTCGGGGTCGTCGTCCGTGCCGTCGCCCACGACGACGTGCGTCTCGACCGGCTGGTCGCTCATCGGCAGCAGCGTCACCCCGGGCTGCCAGCGGCGGCACAGGTGCGCGGTCGCCTCGGTCAGGGTCCTGCCGGCGCGGAGCAGCTCGGTCCGGGCCAGGTGGGTCGCGAGGTCGAGGTCGCCGAGCGTGAACCACTCCCAGCCGAGGTCGTACGCAGCGAGGTCGGCCGAGACGCGGCTCGACTCGTCCTGGCGTCCCCAGCCCTGGCCCTCGTGGATCGCACCGCCGAGGGTGTACATCACGGTGTCGAGGTCTGGGCAGACCCGCACGCCGTGCAGCCACATGTCGTCGCCGGTGTTGGCGACCACCGTGACCTCGGCCGTCGTCCCGCCCTCACCGTCGGGGTAGCGCTCGGCGAGAAGGTGCAGCAGGCCACGGGTGAAGCGGGCGCCACCGACGCCGCCGGCGAGGAGAGTGATCTTCATGGGGTGGAGACTATCCAACGCTGGGCCGCTCGCCGGGACGAGGACTCGTGCGGACATGCACGCTGAGCCTCATGGCTTTCGGTACGAACGGCCCGCGAGGAGGACATCTCCCCTGTGGACCACTCGCGAGGTGGCGCTCTCGATCGCGGACACAGCCTCGCCCGTGAGGTTCCAGCCGAAGAGCTGCGAGACAGCTCGTCTCAGGTCGTCACCCTCGATGGCGATCGCGTCCTGCACGAGGCCCACCACTGCCAGGTCGAGCTCCTCGGGAGGCACGTGCCGGATCTTGCGGGCCTGACCTACGGCACCCGGCACACGGGGAGAGGGCAGCTCGGCCCCGGAGACCCGGATGAAGCCCGCGCCGTCGGTGGAGACACGCGCACCGTCGACCCGCGCCGCGTCGAGTGCCGCGTCGATGTTGCTGCGGATCCGTGCGCCGATGCGGCCGATGTCCATCACCTGACGCAGCGCCGCGTCGAGCAGGTCGCGGTGGACCGGAGCCTCGACGCTCAGGAAGTCCTCGGTGGCTCGCCGCAGAGCGGGCCTGGCCTCCGGCTCGTGCCACTGGTCGTGCTCGTAGCTCGGCCACACGTCGGCCGGCTCGTAGGCGACCGCCCAGGCGGGCGGAGCCGAGAGGTCCACGGTCTCGATCTCGACCTGGACGACGTCGCGCGCCAGCAGCACGGGACGAGGCGCCTCGCGCGCGTCGGTGGCCTCGGCGAGCGCGCGCCGGAGCCGCTCGACCTGGGTCCGTCGGTCTCGTGCCCAGCTGAGGCCCCAGATGCGGAAGACGGTCCAGCCGAGCCGGGTGAGCACACCTTCGCGGAGGCGATCACGGTCACGTGCGACCTTCGACGAGTGGTACGCAGCACCGTCGCACTCTACGGCGAGGATGAAACGGCCAGGTTCCGTCGGGTGGACCACTCCGATGTCGATGCGGTAGCCGGCGGTGCCGACCTGGGGGACGACGTCGTATCCCATGGCCTGGATCTCGCGGATCACGTCTTCCTCGAAAGGACTCTCCGGTTCGCCGAGGCTCTCTGCCGACTCGAGTGCGAGGGCCTGGACGCCGCGGTCAGCGAAGTCTAGGTAGCGCGCGAGCGCGACGACGCTGTCGTTCGACGACTGGATAGCCCCAGGCCGGAACGAGCTGATGACCTCGACCCGCCTGCGCGCACGGGTGATCGCCACGTTGAGCCGTTTCCAGCCACCTTCTTTGTTGAGCGGGCCGAAGTTGTTCGTCATCTTCCCGGCCTCGTCCGGGCCATAGCCGATCGAGAACAGGATGATGTCTCGTTCGTCTCCCTGGACGTTCTCAAGGCTCTTGACGAAGAAGCCGTCGAGCCTGTCGTGAGAGCTGAGGAGCCTGGAGACCTCGGGGTGGTCGACGGAGCGTCGTTCGAGCTCAGCGAGGATCGCGTCCTCTTGTGCCCCGGAGAAGGTCACAACCCCGACCGACAGCTCCGGGTGCTGGGTCGCGTGGAGGATGACGCGGTCCGCGATCGCGGCGGCCTCCACGGGGTTGTCGCGGGTCGTCCCGCGACGGTAGGTGCCGTCGACGACGAACGACTCCACGCCGACGTCGGCGCCGGTCCGCTGGGCGCTCGGGAAGGTGAACAGCTCCCCACGGTAGAAGCGGTAGTTGGAGAAGGCGATGAGGTCCTCGTGGTCGCTCCGGTAGTGCCACGACAGGGGGAGGGACGGGAGACCACCCGACCCCTTGCACAGGTCCAGCACAGAGCTGAAGTCGGCGAGGGCTTCGTCGTCGTCCTCCTCCTCGGACGCGGCGGACGCGAAGAAGCTGGTCGGGGGCAGCTGCTTCTGGTCACCGGCGACGATGAGCTGTCGAGCGCGGTAGATGCAGTTGATGGCGTCGGACGGGAGCACCTGGGACGCCTCGTCGAAGATGACGACGTCGAACCGCATGTCCGACGGCAGGTACTGCGAGACTGCGAGCGGGCTCATCATGAAGCACGGTTTGAGCGCGATCGCGACGTCCCCCGCCTCGGTGAGCACCTGTCGGATCGCCTTGTGCCGCGACTTCAGCTCCGCCTGGCGCCTGATGACCTGGGCGCCTCGGCTCGAGTCCGACACGGGGCGGCGTTGGTTGCATGCCGCGATCACGGCACCGTTGCTCTGGCTCACCAGACGCTCGTCCAGCTCTCTGAAACGACTGACCAGGGCGTCCCGGTCGTCGGGGCGGTAGTCGCTGAGTCGACGGTCCTCGGCGGAGACCGCGTCGACCCAGGCCTCGATCACGGCCCTGCGGACCACGAGGGCGACCTGGTCCGACGGGGTCTTCTCTCGCGCCATCTCGTCCACCAGCTCGCGGAGCTCGTTGTTCTCGAGCCAGTCGACCGACTCGGTGAACCGGAGCCACGTGTCGATCTCTGTCGTCGAGGTCTTGACCATGTCGTCGAGCAGCATCGACGCTTCGTCGAGGTCTGAGTCGAGGTCGGCGAGAAGGTCGGTCCCGCGCGATGGCGCGAATGACGAGACCAACCGGTCACGCGCCGTGACCCACCGGGTCAGTGTCGGCGCGAGATCGGTCGATGCCAGGGTCGGGGAGAAGAATCGATCTGCGCTCGCCGGAGACACGCTCGTACCGACGAGCGCACGGACCTTCTCGGCCCACTCGAGCGCCGACTCTAGGGCGTCCCAGTCGGTGTCTAGCCCGGTGTAAGCGGCCCCGAGGTCGAGCCGGTCGTCCGCATAGGAGTTGAGCACCTCTGCCTCCGCGTCGGAGGCCGCTCCGGCGCGCTCGAGCGCGGTGCAGGCAGATGCGACCGTCAGGTTGGCGCCTGCGACGGCGGCGATCTCCTGGAGGAGGGTGAGCCGTGGTCGGAGCCGGGACGTGAGGTCGACGAGCAGGTCGGCCACAGCGGTCAGCGGGAGCTCCGAGAGGCGGGACGCGGCCGCGTCGCCGAAGGCTCGCCGAGCGCCTTCCGCGAAGGACGACTGGCTCGACCGGAGCCGGCGAGCGGTCGACGGGATCGATGGGTCGGCGACCCGCTCGGTGCTCAGCTGGCGCCCAAGGACGGTCGGGTCCAGGTCGTCGCCGGCCAGCTGGACCGCGCGCTGCGCGACGCCCAGGGCCCTGCCGAGACGTTCGAAGTCCGTGTCGGTCCGCTGGTAGTAGGAACCGAGACGTGCGCCGTGCTCGCCTTCGCCCCGATCGAGCTGAGACGCTGACTGCTGCCACGCGACTGCGTCGTCGAGGGAGGAGAGGAGGACCTTGTCCACCTTTCCGCGGACAGAGACCCCGCGGAGTGTCTTGCGGTCAGCGCGGGCCTGGCTCGAGAAGCGACCGAAGCCGGTGTTCGGTCCCGCGAAACGTGTCTTGAGCCCGACGAGGTCGAGCTCGAGGACTTCGGGGGTGAACGTCGACGCCATCCGGTCACGGTTGGCGACGACGATGCTGACGAGGCCCGTGAGGACGCGCTGAGACTCTTCGATCGCGTGCGCGAGCACCGGGTTGAGCCAGTTGCTCTCCGGGAGTGCCGACTCCATGGTGAGATCGGCGAGGGCAGCCAGGTCTTCGGTCCGCCTCAGAGAGAGGGACGCCGGCTCTACTCCGAAGGCAGCAGCGAGGCGACGCCCGTCCTGGAGAACCTCAGCGATGACGAGAGGCAGGTTCTCTGCGATGTCGACCGCCTCGGCGAGCGCGGATGCTGTGAGGTCAGAGGGGACGGTCCAGAGGTCGTGCGGGGTCGTGATCCCCGCCAGCTGCTCGAGCCCGTCGGGCTCGAGCTGGATCCAGCCGGTTCCGATCGTGCTGAGAAGTTCCTGGATCACGGCTCGGTGCTCGGAGCAGGCTTCTCGGAGTACCGTCGCGCGTCGCGAGACGCCGTCGAGGTCTCGAGCGGTGAGGTGGGCTTGATCGGCCGAGGCGGGGCGCGCCTCGAGCACCGACAGCAGCGAGCCCCTGATCCCGGCGGCCTCGGAGGTGCGACCCAGCCTGACCTGGAGGTCGTGGTCGACCGCCTCGCAGAGCGAGGCGAGCTGCCCAGCCGCGTCGTGGGCGCCGACGACCTCTCGGCGCAGACGTGCCGGGTCCGCCGTGCCGGAGGCGACGCGGACGTCACGCCACATGAATCGGTCGCCGAGTGTCACGGGGTCCCAGGAACGGCCGAGAGCACCTGCGTGCTCTTCGATCTCCGCGAGGCGCTTGTCGGACAGCTGGCTCCAGCGGCGGTCCGCGGGCGCGCGGAGGTGAGCCAGGCGGTCGAGCGGGGAGATCTGTCCGAGAGCCCAGTGGATGCTGCGGTTGAAGGTCGGCCGCAGCTCGTTCATGGCCGCCGCGTACCCAGACAGCCGGCCGCGCGTGGTCGCGAGCGCGTTGAGGTCCGCTGCGGACAGGGCAGGCGGCGCCTTGACGCGGTTCTGGAGTGCTGTCCCCAGCACCTGGGAGAAGTGCTTGCGCGTGGTTGCGGCACTGTGCAGCTCGAGGACGAACGAGTCCAGGGACACCTGTGCCAGCCGGTTGCGCACGACGTCGAGCGCGGCGATCTTCTCGCTCACGAAGAGGACGCTCCGTCCGTTCGCCATGAGCTCCGCGATCATGTTCGCGATGGTCTGGCTCTTACCGGTCCCCGGAGGTCCGTCCATCACGAAGCTCTTGCCGTCGAGTGCAGCGATGATGCACTTCCGCTGGCTACCGTCTGCGTCGAGGATGTTGTGGAGGGTCTCGGGCGGAGTCGAGTCGTCCAGTGTGGCGTCGTCCGGGGGCGCGAAGCCGAAGGTGCCTGCCGAGGGGGCGTCGGGGCCCAGGGCGAGAACCTGCACCAGCCCGCTCTCTCCGATGGCTTGCTCGTTCTCCTGAAGGTCCTTGTAGATGGCCTCCTTGTGGAACGAGAAGGACGTCAGGACCGAACGGTCGTGGACGGTCCAGCCGTGCTGTGCGACGACCTTCTGGATGTCGAGAAGGAGGTCGTCGGCCTCGAAGTCGTCGGGGTCGACCTCGGGGAGGGCCACCCCGAAGTCTTCCTCGAGCTTGAAGCGGAGCACAGGGTTCACCAGGGCCTCGTCGTGGGTGCGCCGGACTGTGTACGGCTGGTCTGCTCCGTTCCGGCCGAGGACGACAGGCAGGAGCAGGAGAGGGCTGAGGACGGGCTTCCGGTCCTGAGGGTCCTCCCACTCGAGGATCCCGACGGTGAGGTAGAGCGTCCAGGTCCCTCGGTCGGCGAAGGTCTGCTGGGACACCTGGTCGAGACGACGCAGGCTCGAGCGCAGCTCGGACTCGGTCTTCCCCACCACGTGCAACGAGCTGTCGTCGTTGCGTCCGGCGGCGCTGTCGTCCGCGTGCCCGACCAGCTCCGTGCTCTGCTCTGGTCGCGGACGGATGAGGACCGGACCTTCGCTCACGAGATCGGTGAGGTGGCTCGGGTCCGTCATCTCGATCTCGAGCGACGCGCTCTTCGTGTGCTTGAAGTAGAGCAGCCTCTGGCGTCGGTCGAGGGTGATCAGTTCCCTGCGCCACCTGTCCAGCTGCTTCGCGAGCCGTTCGCCGGCGGTCGTGGAGAGGTCGGTCGTCGCAGTCACGGGTGATCCAGTCTTTCGGTGGGGGTAGCGAGCCGTTCGACGAGCGCGGCGACCAGCGTGAGGTCGTGGGGGGAGAGGCGACCCAGGTCGGACATCACCCTGGAGCGCAGCGCGTCGTCGGAGTCCGGGGCTGGTGCAGGCGGAGCGGCGTCGGGCACGGGGTCCCAGCCGGGACCATCCACGACGGACGTCGCATCGTCGTCGGCAGGGTGGTCGATCAGGTCCGAGAACCCTGAGGGTAGCGGCAGGGTGTGCAGGACATGGAGCTCGTGCGTGCACCGTGTCATGGCGACGTACAAGACCCGACGGCCGTGCGGAGACGACTCGACGATCTTCGCCGGTTCGACCAGGACGACTGCGTCGAACTCGAGCCCTTTGGCCAGCGATGCCGGGACGAGGGTGCAGGCGCTCGAGAAGTCGCCCGCCCGACCGTCTCCGTGGGGCACATCGAGCGTCGTGAGCTCGGCGTCCCACCGGTCGAAGTCGGTGTCGTCGACGACCACCGCCGTGCTCAACGAGTCAGCCAGGAGGGAGCCGACGAGACCGGCCAGCCGGGAGCCGAGCACCTCGGCGGGTGCGTGTCTCACCGAGGGGTCGTTCCTGCCGGGCCTGATAGAACGAGGTGCCGTGAGGCCTGGGGCGATGTAGCCCAGCTGACGGGCTGCGAGGTCGAGCGTCGTGGCAGGCACTCTGTAGCCGATCGACAGCTCCTCGACGATGTGGCTCGGTGGTGCGACGTGCAGCAGGAGCTCGTCCCACGTGTCGCGGACCCAAGGACCGGTGGCTTGCGCCAGGTCTCCGAGGAGGGTGAAGGAGCCTGTCGGGCACCTCCGGCTGAGTGATCGTGCCTGCATCGGGGAGAGGTCCTGTGCCTCGTCGACCACGATGTGCCCGTAGGAGACTGGCGGACCGTCGAGGAGGTGCGAGAGCTCGTCGAGGCAGAAGATGTCAGCGACCGACCAACGTTCCTCGCTGAGGGCGTTCTCCGGAGCGCGGTACAGCGCGGCGCGCTGGTCAACGGTGAGTACCCCGTCGCACGCCGAGACCAACCACGACTGGGTGCCGTAGAGCCCACGGAGCAGCTCCTCGGGGGTGAACCGCGGCCAGACGCGGTCGAGCAGGTTGGTGATGGTGTTGAGCCGGCGGATCGTCGATGCCGTCGCGACGGCAGGTCGTCCCATCTCTCTCTGGTGTGCGAGGTAGCTCGAGTGCGCGACCTGGGCCAGGGTCTGGCGGAGCACGTCACGGACGTCGTTGTGCGCGAGGTCGCGGGACAACGCGTCGGCCACCACGTCCCGCATCGATGCGGCAGGGATCGTGATCCGGTCGGCGCCGACCGTGAAGGTGACGTCCCCAGGGTCTCGGTCGACACGGTCGGACAGAGCTCGTCGGAGCACCTCGGCCATCGATGCGTCACCCTTGGTGCGGTCGCTCTCCCACCGCTCGACCCGGCCCACCACGGCGCTGCCTCCGTAGAGGGCAGGGAGGTGGATCTGCATGACGTCGCTGACACCGAGCAGAGGCAGCACGGCGCTGATGTACGTGAGGAGGTTCGGGGTGGGGGCGACGACGAGCATCCCCGTGCGACGAAGGCTCTCGACGTTGTACGCCAGCCATGCGGCGCGGTGGAGGCCGACGACGGTCTTGCCCGTCCCCGGACCGCCCTGGACCACCACGGTGCCCTCGGCCGCGCTGCGGATGATCCGGTACTGCTCGGCCTGGATGGTCGCGATCACGTCACGCATCGCCCCGTCGCGAGAGCGTTCCAGCTCGGCGAGCAGAGCGTCCCCGAAAGTCGACGGTGTGAGGTCGGGAGCATCAGAGCTCGCGGCGGCCACGATCTCGTCGATCAGACGGACGACACGCCGTTCTTCCTCGATGATGGTCCGTTTCAGGACGAGCCCTCGTGGATCGTCGACGGTCGCTGTGTAGAACGGCGCGGCTGCGGGAGCGTGCCAGCTGATGACCTTGAGGTCTCGTCCTTCGTCGTAGACCCTCTGCCGGCCGATGTACAGACGATCCTCGGGGGTGTCTGCCCGGCCGAAGATCAGCGTGCCGGTGCCCTTCGAGTCCCGGATGATGTCCAGGGCGCGGCGTAGTGCAGCGGCGCTCGCCTTGTCGTTCGGCACAAAGCCCGCGATCGTCGCCTCGGAGTCAGCATGGCCACGAGCCAGCAGGTCGTGCGCGTGATCGAGATACCTCTGCTCGTCCAGCAGATCCGGGTGGTGAGTCGACACCGGTTGTCCTTCCGTCCCCTGGGTAGCTGCACCGGGAAGCGTGCGAGCCGACATCCGACGGCGGACCTCGGCTCTTCTACCAGGGCAGAGCCTAGACGCGCTCGTGGTCGTCATCCGTGAGGTCGTCGGCTGAAGTTTGCGCGCGCTCCGTGCTCCGGCGACGGCGCGAGAAGCTACGCGCCCACGGGTACGGAGCAGCCGTTGGCATCCGCGGCCTCAGATCTTGCCCTAGCGCTGGCCTCGGCGCGGGACGGCGGAGTTGACATCGACGCTCGGCGGTGCGCTACGTAGCCTTCGCCGCCTTGGCCGCGGCCTTCGCGGCCTTCTTCGTCGTCCGCACCTCCTCGAGGCTCTGCTCGTCGGTGACGTCCGCGATGGAGCGTCGCGCGTCGGCGTCCCCGTAGGAACCCGCTGCCTCACGCCACCCTGCGGGCTGGACGCCGTACTGCTTGCCGAGGAGGGCGAGGAAGATCGACGCCTTCTGCGCCCCGAACCCCGGCAGGTCCTTGAGGCGGCGCAGCACGGTCGTGCCGTCGGGGTCGTCGTCGGTCCACAGCCGGGTGACGTCACCGCCGTACGTCGCCTGGACCTCCTGGGCGACGGCCTGGATCCGGCCGGCCATGGACCCGGGGTACCGGTGCACCGCAGGCTTGGTGGCGCAGAGCCCGGAGAACTCGTCCGGGTCGGCCTCGGCGATCTTCCGGACGTCGAGCCCGCCCATGCGCTCGGCGAGCTTCTGCGGCCCGGCGAAGGCGGACTCCATCGTCACCTGCTGGTCGAGAAGCATCCCCACCAGGAGCGCGAACGGGTCGTCAGACAGGAGCCGGTCGGCCTCGGGGTCGCCGGTGAGCCACAGGTCGAGAGTCATCTCCCCATCATGACACCGGAGGCGGAGCCAGGGGAGTCGACGGGGGCGGGGGAGTGTGGGGCAGTGGCGCACCCCGGGACGGCCGACGGCGGGTGCACGAGGCCGACGGCGTCGACCAGCAGGTCCTCCTCGGCCCACACCTCCATCGTGATCTTCGGTGTGACGACGAGCGAGACCTTGACCTCCGGCGAGAACCCGTAGGGCACCCCCTCACGGGAAGGCGGGCTCGTCGCGGGGTGAAGGGTGACCTCGTCGATGCTGATGGCACGGCCACGGTCGTCGCGACGTCGGCAGACCAGGGCCCCAGGGGACAGCTCGAGCTCGACGTCCGCGAGCTCTCTCGTCAGGCCGGGGACGCGACCGCTGACCATCCGGACGTGGCACCGGAGGACGCCTTCGTCCATCCGTCGGCGTGCGCGACGTCGACGTCCGCGACCCGAGCCTCCGCCGAAGACCGTCTCGACCAGGAGGCCGATGGCCTCGCCGATCAGCTCACCCATGATGCTCCTCTGATGGTCGGGTCGTGCGCGGTGGCGTCGTGACCGGTGTCTGTTGCCGGTGCCGGGTCTCAGCTGTCGGGAGGTCGCGGCGCTGGTAGGTCGACGACGAAGGTACCGGGCACCAGACCGGACGCCGGTGGAGGACGCGGAGGTCGTCCGGGTGATGTTCGGCGACAGCGACAGCCACATCTACATTCACGTCCACAGCCACAGCCACAGCCACCGGCGCAGCACCTCCAGGCCCCGGACTGCCAGCCGTCGCCAGGTAATGCAAGATTGCATCATGGCTGACGACGCGAACCCCACGACCGCAGACGACCAGAGCACGGCCGGTTCCTACGTGACCCCAGGCACCGAGTTCACCCGCGACGACCGGTACATCGCCACCCGCATCACCGCCGACGGCCGCGACGGGTACCCGGTCGAGGCAGGCCGCTACCGGCTCGTGGTGTCCCGCGCCTGCCCGTGGGCGAACCGGGCGATCATCGTCCGTCGCCTCCTCGGTCTCGAGGACGCGATCTCCATGGGAGTCACCGGCCCCACGCACGACGCGCGGTCCTGGACCTTCGACCTGGACCCTGACGGGCTCGACCCGGTCCTGGGGATCCCGCGCCTGCAGGACGCGTTCCTCGCACGGTTCCCCGACTACGAGCGCGGCATCACCGTGCCGGCCTTCGTCGACGAGACCACCGGGCAGGTGGTCACCAACGACTACGCGCAGATGACCCTCGACATGTCGACGGAGTGGTCGGCGCACCACCGCGAGGGCGCCCCCGACCTCTACCCGGAGGCCCTCCGGGCCGAGATCGACGAGGTGGCGCTCGCGGTCTTCAAGGACGTGAACAACGGGGTGTACCGCTGCGGTTTTGCCGGATCGCAGGAGGCGTACGACGCGGCATACGCGCGCCTCTTCTCGCGGCTCGACTGGTTGTCAGAGCGGCTCTCGACGCAGCGATACCTGGTCGGGGACACGATCACCGAGGCGGACGTCCGGCTCTTCACGACGCTGGTCCGTTTCGACGCGGTCTACCACGGTCACTTCAAGTGCAACCGCTCGAAGCTCACCGAGATGCCGGTGCTGTGGGACTACGCCCGTGACCTGTTCCAGACCCCGGGCTTCGGCGACACCATCGACTTCCAGCACATCAAGGACCACTACTACGTGGTGCAGACCGACATCAACCCGACGAGCATCGTGCCCCAGGGACCCGACCTGAGCGGCTGGCTCGCGCCGCACGACCGGGCCGCGCTCGGCGGCCGGCCGTTCGGTGACGGCACCCCTCCGGGACCCGTGCGTGCGGGCGAAGAGGTCGACCCTCAGCACACAGCAGACGCGATGCGCGGCTGAGTCGGAGGTCTGGAAGAACGCATGTGCGGTCCTGGTACCCCGAGGACCGCACCATGGTCGGAGCAACGGAGCCGCCGGGTCCCTGTGGCTCAGAACGGTGGGTCGTCAGGGAACTGAGACTCACCCCGATCGACATGTGTGGTGTGACGGGCCCCTGAGTCGACCGCGTGTCGACGAGCGAGCTCCTGTGCGGCGTGGTCGAGGTAGTCGCGCCCGGTGGGCGCGGTCCAGCGCACGACGTCGGCCGTGGGGGCTAGGTGCTCGTGGGTTTCGTGGTCGTGGGTTTCGTGGGTTTCGTGGTTGTCGTCGTTCTGGTCGTCGTGGTCTGGGTCGCGACCGCCTGAGCCGCGGTCCGGTGGCTGGGTCGGTGGTCGGTGTACTGGTTCGGTGCGGACGGTCCAGGTGGTGTGCTTGAGGCGGTGGTGGTGGCGGCAGAGGTGGATGAGGTTGTGGTGGTCTGTGGTTCCTCCGTGGGCCCAGTCCTTCACGTGGTCGATGTCGCAGCGTTGTGCTCGGCGGGAGCATCCGGGGAATCGGCAGGTCTCGTCGCGGATGCGCAGCCAGGACTTGAGGTCTGCGGGGACTGCGTAGCGGTCGCGGCCTACGGAGAGAACGGTGCCGGTCTCGGGGTGGGTCAGGATCCTCAGGAAGCTGGGTGCCTGGGCGGCGAGCCGGCGGGCGGTGTGAGCGTCGATGGGTCCGTGGCCGGCGAGGTCTCCGGGCTCGTCGGAGTGACCGAGCAGGGTCATGACGGGGATGGTGACGGCGACCTGGGGCTTGATGCCACCCAGGGAGACACGGTCGGCGATGCCCGCGATCGACTGACGGGGGTTGCCCGCGGTGTATTGCGCAGCGGTGTCGGCCTCGACGGTGCGGTCGTCGCTGCTGTCGTCCGCGCTCGTGACTGGGGCGGCAGTCAGGGCGGTCCGTGCGTCGTCGTCGAGCATCAGGTCGACGCTCGCGTCAGCGCGCAGTTGGGCCAGGGTGCGGGGCTCGTCGGGGCCTTGGACCGCCGTCGCGATGTCGGTCAGGCGGTGGAAGATCGCGGTGGCCTGGACCGCGGGCAGCAGATGGTGCAGCCACGCCATGCCGTCCCCGCACGGGTGCAGCTCGACGTGACGGTCTTGGGCTGCGACCTGGTGTCGCTCGACCAGCGGACGTGAGTCGCGGCGCTCACGCTCACGCCGGGCGACGGTCTTGAGGCGAGAGACCGTCAACGTCTGCGCCTTGAGGGCCAGCAACGCGTCCAGCTCGAGGACCGAAGGTTCGTCCAGGCCCACGGTCGCGTCCAGGACCGCCTGCGCGTGCCGGTAGGACACCTGCCCCTCACGCAGCGCAGCCATCGTGGCGGGGTGCTCGTGGACCAGTGCCTTCGACTCCGACACCAGGGCGCCCGCCGAACGTTCGGGCAGGCGCAGCGCGCACCCCAGCTCAGCAACCACAGACCGCTCCGCGTCACCAAGGTCTATCCCGTCGGCACACTTCTTACCGCGGTGCCGGGCGGCCACCTCAGCGACCACCGAAGACCACTGCCGCAGCTCCTCGACACGCTCAGCCGCCCGCGCCTGCGCAGCAGCCACCTCGGCGAACCCCGCCACCACCGCATCGAAGAGATCACCCAGGTGGGTGTTCGCCTGCGCGAGGGTCATGACATCCATACGAGTCATGTCACCCGAGCGATCGGCGGGCGACGCCATCGCGTTCGTCGCTCTCGCCGTTCGCTCAGCAGGCGCCGCTCGGTCATCGGCCGCCGCCCGATCGTCGCGCGGCGCGCGTGCCACGAGGCCAGGTCCCGGGGACGCGACCGACTCTGAGCCCGATGGCACAGCACGGCCGAGACCATGCGTTCCGCGAGGTTTCGGAGTTTCCGTCGACATATCCCGATTCTACGGATCGCCACTGACATCCACGGCGGACCGTGCCACCGCGCAGCCCGCACCGCGCACCCCGCCCCCACGCCCCGCCCCTCCCGCCCCGCCCGCCCCTCACGCCAGCGCGAACGACAGCACCGGTCTCCCCGTCTCCGGGTGTGTCAGCACCGTGCACCGCACGCCGTAGACCGCGTCGAGCACCTCGGGCACGAGCACCTCGCCGACCGGGCCCGCAGCCACCACACGGCCGCCGCCGAGCACGACCACGTGGTCGCACACGCTGGCCGCGAGCGAGAGGTCGTGCAGCGCCGCCAGCACGGTGACGCCCTCGTCGGCCAGCTCTCGGAGGAGGGCGACGGTCTCGAGCTGGGCACTGATGTCGAGGTGGTTGGTCGGCTCGTCGAGCACGAGCAGGCGGGGTCGCTGCGCGAGGGCTCGGGCCATGTGCACCCGCTGCCGCTCGCCCCCGGACAGCGTCGAGAGAGTCCGGTCGGCGAAGTGGCTCATCCCGGTCCGGGCCAGCGCCTCGTCGGCGATCGCGTGGTCGGCGGCACTGTCGCCCGCCAGCAGCGACCTGTGGGGGATCCGTCCGAGCAGCACGGCGTCGCGCACGGTGAGCGGGAGCTCGGCCGACGCGTCCTGCTCGACGACCGCGAGCTGGCGGGCGCGCTCCCGGCGCCGCAGGCCCAGCAGGTCTGAGCCGGCGAAGTCGACCTCGCCACGGTCTGCGCCCAGGACCCCCGTGAGCAGGCGCAGCAGGGTCGACTTCCCCGACCCGTTCGGACCGACGAGTCCGGTCAGGGCGCCCGCGGGCGCGGTGCAGTCGACGCCGTCCACGATCGTCCGCCCGTCGACGGACCACGTCATCCTCGACGCCCGCAGCCCGGCCTTCCCAGCCAGCTCGCCCTCCCCAGCTAGCTCGCCCTCCCCAGCTAGCTCGCCCTTCCCAGCCAGCCCGCCCTTCCCGTTCAGCCCGCCCTCGCGGTCCGTCGTCCTCGCCCGGGTCGCGCCGTTCTCCGCCCCGGTCGCACCGCCCTCCACTCCGGTCGCGCCGTTCTCCGCCCTGGTCGCACCGCCCTCCACCCCGGTCGCACCGCCCTCCACTCCGGTCGCACCGCCCTCCGCCCCGGTCACGCCGACCTCCGTCCGCGCCACAGCAGCAGCGCGAACACGGGCGCGCCGATAGCCGCGGTGATGATCCCGACGGGCACCTCTCGCGGCGCGAAGACCGTCCGGGCGATCGTGTCGGCCCACACGAGGAACGACGCCCCCGTCAGCGCGGCGAGCGGCAGCAGGAGCCGGTGCCGCGCCCCGGTGAGCAGTCGGACGGCGTGCGGCAGGATCAGCCCGACGAACCCCACCGCGCCGGAGACCGACACCAGCGCCCCGGTGAGCAGCGCGACACCGACGAGGAGCAGCCACCGGGTCCGCTCCACTGAGACGCCGAGCGCCGCCGCGGACGAGTCGCCGAAGGTGAAGGCGTCGAGCACCGACCCCGACAGTGCGAGCACCGAGCCGAGCACCAGCACGGCGATCCCCGCGATCGCGACCGAACCCCAGGTGGCACCGGCCACCGACCCCATGAGCCAGGACAGGATCTCCCGGTAGGAGTCGCCCGTCGCGGACCAGAAGATCACGAAGGACGTCGCGGCGGCGCAGAGCTGGCTGACCGCCAGGCCGGACAGGATGGTCCGCGTCGGGGTGATCGCGCCGAGAGCCCCGGCGAGCCCGAGAGCTGCGGCGAGGGCGAGGACCGCGCCCGCGAAGGCCGCGACCGGGAGCAGCACGCTGACCCCCAGGACCAGCACGAGGACGGCACCGAGGGACGCCCCGGAGGACAGGCCTAGCAGGTAGGGGTCGGCGAGCGGGTTGCGGGTGAGCGACTGCATCACCGCCCCGCACAGGGCGAGGCCGGCGCCGACGGCGGCCGCGGTGAGCACGCGCGGCAGCCGCAGCTCCCACACGATGCCGTCGCGCAGCACGCTCAACGGCTCGACGGAGAGGAGCCCGTCGACGCCGAGACCCCGGGTCACGTGCCACGCGACAGACCGCCACACCTCGCCGACCCCGAGGTCGGCCGAGCCGATGGTCACGGCGACGAGGACGGTCGCCACCAGGACGACGGTCGCCCCGAGCAGCCAGGGGACCGGTCGCGCACGACGACGCCCAGGGCTGGTCTCCCCAGACGGGCCCGCCTTCGCTGCAGGCCTCGCGTCCGCCTCCGGCGTCGAACCCGCCACCAGCCCCACGTCAGCCTGCTGCGGTCGCGCCGGCGGAGCCGGCCTCAGGCGCCTCGCCGGCCTCAGGCGCCGCGCCCGCCTCCGGCACCACCTCGCCGAGCCGCTCGACGAGGTCGACGACGGCCGACACGTTCCGGACGCCCGCCTCGGTCGCCGCGAAGGGGACCACGACGTAGCGCTGCTCGCGGACCGCCGTGAGGTTCGCGGTCGCGGCGTTCTCCTCGAGCATCTCGATCTTGCTGTCGGCGGTGTTCCACGCGGCGTCGACGAGCACGATCACGTCGGGGTCGGCGGCGACGACGTCCTCCCAGCCGAAGGGGGTCCAGGTGTCGTGCACGTCGGCGGCGATGTTCGTGAGGCCGGCGGCATCCATGATCATCTGCGGCGCGCCGATGCCCGCCCCGACGTAGGGGATGTCCGTCCCGGAGGAGTACCAGAGCACGGTGAGCCCGCGGTCGTCGGGCACGACGGCGTCGAGCTCGGAGCGCTGCTGCGCGACGAGCTCCTCCGCGGCCGCGGGTACGTCGAAGACGGTGCCGACCTCGGTGATGTCGGCGAACACATCGTCGAAGGTCAGCGGGTCCGGCATGTACGCCTCGCCCTTGCAGGCCGACGGTGACACGTAGCTGGACACCCCGAGCGTCGCGAGGGTCCCGCGGTCACCGGCGCTCTCTGCCGTGAGGTTCGACTCCCAGCCTGCGTAGACGAGGTCGGGCTCGACCTCGGTGACGGCCTCGGGCCCGGGCGCCTGCATGGTGAGCGGGGTGGCGACGGCGTCGTTACCAGCAGCGGCGTCGGCCAGCCACGCGGGCACCGGGCCGTCTGGGAAGGCCGTCGCGACGACCCGGTCCGACAGCCCGAGCGCGAGGAGCATCTCGGTCGTCGAGGACTTCACGGTGAGGACCCGTTGCGGCGCGGAGCCGAAGGTGACCTCGAACCCGCAGTTGTCGACGGTGACGGGGTAGGTGGTCGCGCCCTCGGTGCCGGCAGCACCGGCAGCCGTCTCGGACACGGCGCCCGCTGACGACGCACCGCCCGTCGGTGCTGAGCCGGAGCACCCGGCGAGCGTCAGGACGACGGCAGCGGCCAGCGCGACGGGCGCGAGAGCGGCGGAGGTCCGGGCGTGCCTCAGCCGGGTCGGCGGGAGAGCAGCGACGTCGGCGGCAGGCAGGGCGGTGGTGCGGTCGGGCAGCACGGGAGGGTCTCCAGGAGATGGTGGTCAACGGGAGGCGCGGCTACCTGCGCACCGACGATCAGCGCCCATCGCTCGCGGCGCGTCACCGGGCCACAGCAGGTCCGGGATCAGGCCACACACTCTACGCCGAGAGGTCACCGGGCTGCGTCGAGAGGTCACCGGGCTGCGTCGAGAGGTCGCAGCGCCGCCCCGCTCAGCCCCGCCCCGCTCAGCCCCCACCCCGCTCAGCCTCCGGCGTTCATCTCCTTGTCGCGGGCGATGGTCGCCCCGACGCCGTGCGCGACGGTCGACAGGAACCCGCGGTCCTCGAGGGCGAGCAGGCCCGCCACGGTCGTCCCGCCGGGGGAGCAGACGGTGTCGATGAGGTCCCAGGGGCTCTTGTCGGACTCCCGGACCATCTTCGCGGAGCCGAGCACGGCCTGGGCGGCGATCTGGGTCGCCTGGGCCTTGGGCATGCCGCCCGCGACGGCGGCCCGGGAGAGCGCGTCGATGAACAGGTAGGTGAAGGCGGGGGAGGACCCGGCGATCGCCGTGTAGGTGGAGAACTGCGACTCCGGGATCTCGACGACCTCGCCGACCGCCCGGAACACGTCCAGCACGGTCGCCACGTCCTCGGCCGTCGCCGCCTCGTTGCCGGTCACCGCCGACATGCCGGCGCCGATCATCGCGTTGACGTTGGGCATCACCCGGACCACCGCGGTCTGGGCACCCGGTGCGGCGTCGGTGGTGAGGAACGACTCGAGGCGCTCGAGCGGCGTCCCGGCGGCGATCGAGACGACCACCCGGCGTCGGTCGGCGATCTGGTCGGCCAGCCCGGTGAGCAGCGCGGGGATGCCCTGCGGCTTGACGGACACGACCACCACGTCCGACGCCTCCACGAGCTCCTCGGCGGAGGCGACCACGCGCACCCCGAGGTCGGAGCCCAGGAGGTCGCGCTTGCTGGCGTTGCGGTCGAAGACGACGACGTCCCCGGCGGGGAAACCGCCAGAGCCGACCATCCCGCGGACGATCGCGTTCGCCATGTTCCCGGTACCGATGAATCCGACGGTCATGAGCTGAGGACCTTCCTTGACGGGGAGGCGCGGGGTCTCGCGCAGGGGCGCGGTGGGACCGGCGGCGAGCACTGGACGCCCCGGTCAGCACCGACGTGCTAGACCAGTACGGTACCCGTCCGTCCCCGAGGAGAACCCGTGTCCCAGCAGCAGCCCGAGCCGTCTGAGCAGCACAGCGAGCACCCGGACGGGCAGGTCGCCCCGCCGACCACCGTCCCCGACGAGCGCCCGACCACGCCGCTCCGAGCGGTCGTCACCGGAGCCTCCTCCGGCATCGGTGCGGCGACGGTCCGGCACCTGCGTCGTGCTGGGTGGGACGTGGTCGCCGTCGCGCGCCGCGCCGACCGGCTGGCAGACCTCGCCGAGGAGACCGGGGCGCGGGTCGTCGTCGCCGACCTCACGGTCGCGGCCGACGTCGCGCGCCTCGCCGCCGAGGTCACGGCCGGCGGTCCGGTCCACGCGCTCGTCAACAACGCCGGCGGGGCGCTCGGCACCGACCGGGTCGAGGCCTCCGACGTCGAGCGCTGGCGCCGCATGTACGAGATCAACGTCCTCGGCACCCTCCAGGTGACCATGGCCCTGCTCCCGGCGCTGCGGGACTCGGGACGCGGGGACGTCGTCGTCCTCACCTCGACCGCCGCGCACGGCACCTACCCCGGCGGCGCCGGCTACGTCGCGGCGAAGCACGGCGAGCGGGTCATCGCCGACACCCTGCGCCTCGAGCTCGTGGGCGAGCCGGTCCGCGTCATCGAGATCGCCCCCGGCATGGTCCGCACCGAGGAGTTCTCGCTCACCCGCTTCGACGGCGACCAGGCGAAGGCCGACGCGGTCTACGCCGGGGTCGACGAGCCGCTCTCGGCCGACGACGTCGCCGACGCCATCACCTGGACGCTCACCCGTCCGCACCACGTCAACATCGACCACCTGATGATCCGACCGCGAGCGCAGGCGTCGAACACGCTGGTGGCGCGGAACACCTGAGCGGCACCGACAGCCGTCGGAGGACGAGCGCGAGGGAAGGCGGACGTGACGGTCCCGTCCTCCCTCTTGCGCTCTCCACGGCGCTCCTGGCACCATCTACTCGTGACCACCACCCAGACCATCGCCGCGCGTGCACCGCACGCGCCGGTCTGCGGTGCCGTGTGCACGGCTGCTGCGTGTTGTCGAGGCCTCTGACCTCCACCGCAGTGCATCTCGTCGACCACCCGCAGGTCACCTCAGCCCGCTGAGAGCCCGACCCGCACCAGGTCCGGGATGCGTCCAGCCACGCACACCCGAGGATCCCCGCATGTCTGTCACCGCTCTCGACCTCTCCGTCGTCACCATCGAGTCCCTCGTCGCCCAGGACATCTCCGACTACTCGCTGCGCCGTGCGCGCGGCGCAGCGGACGCCGCAGCGGCGCTGGCGCCCCTGCCGGTCGAACCAGCACCGGGCGAGCTGGCCCACCACCCGCGCCGCGTCGCTGCCGGCCGCCGCCTGGCGCAGGTACACTGACCGGACAGGCGTCGACCCGGCCATCACCGGCGAGCCTCCGGAAGAACAGGTCTCGCAGCACCGGACCGTGCACGTGCTCACGTGCTCGGTCCCTCGCAGCGCGGCCCCAGTAGAACCGGACGGGGACGGCCCGTCACAGCCAGCACGGTGGTCGCCCCGCAGGGGCGCCGGAAGAGCGGTCGTCCTCCGAGGGCGGCAAGCGGGGTGGTACCGCGGCTCGCGCGCACGCGCGCTGTCGTCCTCGCACGGCACGTGAACACCCGGACCACCCAGGAGCCCCGCCATGTCGAGCCACCCGGACACCAACGGCACTGACGACGCAACCACCACAGCGCCTCGTCCGTCGTCGTACCCGCAGCACCGCCCCGAGCAGTCGGGGGTGCCGGCGTCGCCGAACCTCCCCGCGCTCGAGGAGCAGGTCCTCGCGTACTGGAAGCAGGACGGCACCTTCCAGGCCTCGATCGACGCCCGGCCCGCCGGCGCCGACGGCGACAACGAGTTCGTCTTCTACGACGGCCCGCCCTTCGCCAACGGCCTGCCCCACTACGGCCACCTGCTCACCGGGTACGCCAAGGACGTCGTCCCGCGCTACCGCACCATGCGCGGCGAGCGGGTCGAGCGCCGCTTCGGCTGGGACACGCACGGTCTGCCGGCCGAGCTCGAGGCGGAGCGGATCCTCGGGATCACCGACAAGAGCCAGATCGAGGCCATGGGCATCGACGTCTTCAACGAGGCGTGCCGCACCTCGGTGATGAAGTACTCGGAGGAGTGGAAGCAGTACGTCACGCGTCAGGCGCGCTGGGTCGACTTCGACAAGGACTACAAGACCCTCGACGTCACCTTCATGGAGTCCGTCATCTGGGCCTTCAAGCAGCTGCACACCAAGGGCCTCGCCTACGAGGGCTACCGGGTGCTGCCCTACTGCTGGCGCGACGAGACCCCGCTGTCCAACCACGAGCTCCGCATGGACGACGACGTCTACCAGTCGCGCCAGGACCCGGCGCTGACCGTCGCGCTGCGCCTGCTCGACGCCGATTGTGCGCCCACCGCGCAGCGCCTCGTCATCTGGACCACGACCCCCTGGACCCTCCCGTCCAACCTCGCCGTGGCTGTCGGACCGGACGTCGACTACGTCGTGGTGCGTCCGGGCGAGGGCTCGGTCCTCGCGGGTGACGAGGTGGTCCTCGGTGCTGCTCGCCTCGGCGCGTACGCCAAGGAGCTCGACCTGGGCGATGACCCGTCGGCCCACGTGCTCCGCACCGTCAAGGGCTCCGAGCTCGCCGGCACCCGCTACGTCCCGGCCTTCGACCACTTCGCCGACGACGCGGAGAACCCGCACGCGCACCAGATCCTCGCGGCCGACTTCGTGACGGTCGACGACGGCACCGGCCTCGTGCACCTCGCCCCGGCCTTCGGCGAGGACGACATGGCGGTCTGCCTCGACGCGGGCATCCAGACCGTGGTGCCCGTCGACGGGCGTGGCCGCTTCACCACGCAGGTCCCCGAGTACGCGGGCCAGCAGGTGTTCGACGCGAACCCGCACGTGATCAAGGACCTCAAGGACGGCACCGGGCCGCTCGCCCGCACCGACGCCGTCAGCCGCGCCGTCGTGCTGCGCCACGAGACGTACCAGCACTCCTACCCGCACTGCTGGCGCTGCCGGAACCCGCTGATCTACAAGGCGGTCTCCAGCTGGTTCGTGCGCGTCACCGAGTTTCGCGACCGCATGGTCGAGCTCAACCAGGACATCACCTGGACCCCGGACCACATCCAGGACGGGCAGTTCGGCAAGTGGCTCGCGAACGCCCGCGACTGGTCGATCTCCCGTAACCGCTACTGGGGCACGCCCATCCCCGTGTGGGTCTCGGACGACCCCGCGTACCCGCGCACCGACGTCTACGGCTCGCTCGCCGAGCTCGAGGCGGACTTCGGCGTGCCGGTCACCGACCTGCACCGCCCGTACATCGACGAGCTCACCCGGCCCAACCCGGACGACCCGACGGGGGCGTCGACGATGCGTCGCATCCCCGACGTGCTCGACGTGTGGTTCGACTCCGGCTCGATGCCTTTCGCGCAGGTGCACTACCCCTTCGAGAACACCGAGTGGTTCGAGCACCACTACCCGGGTGACTTCATCGTCGAGTACATCGGGCAGACGCGCGGCTGGTTCTACACGCTGCACGTCCTGGCGACCGCGCTCTTCGACCGTCCGGCCTTCCGCAACGCCGTCTCGCACGGCATCGTGCTGGGGTCCGACGGCCGCAAGATGAGCAAGTCGCTGCGCAACTACCCCGACGTCTCCGAGGTCCTCGACCGCGACGGCTCGGACGCCATGCGCTGGTTCCTCATGAGCTCGCCGATCCTGCGCGGCGGCAACCTCGTGGTCACCGAGGAGGGCATCCGCGACTCGGTCCGCCAGGTGCTGCTGCCGGTGTGGAGCACGTACTACTTCTTCACGCTGTACGCGGGAGCCGCGGACGGCGGCGAGGGTCTCTCGGCACGCCGCGTCGAGCCCGACGAGGTCGCAGGCCTGGTCGACATGGACCGCTACCTGCTCGCCCTCACCGGCAACCTCGTCACCGACGTCCAGGCCCAGCTCGACGCCTTCGACGTCTCGGGCGCCTGCGAGTCGGTGCGCCAGTACCTCGACGTGCTCACCAACTGGTACGTCCGGACCCAGCGCGACAGGTTCTGGGGCGAGGACGCCGACGCGTTCAACACCCTGTGGACCGCGCTCGAGACGCTCTCCCGCGTCATGGCGCCGCTGGCCCCGCTGCTCACCGAAGAGGTGTGGCGCGGGCTCACCGGCGGACGCTCGGTGCACCTCACCGACTGGCCGACGCTGGTCGACCCGTCGGGCGAGCGCACCGAGCACGGTCAGGTGCTCGTCGCCGACGACGCGCTCGTCGCGTCGATGGACCGCGTCCGCTCGGTGGTCTCGCTGAGCCTCGGCCTGCGCAAGGCCAACCAGCTGCGGGTGCGCCAGCCCCTCGCGACCCTCACCGTCGTGGTCGACGACCCCGCGGCCCTGGCCCCGTACCGCGAGCTGCTCGCCGGGGAGCTCAACGTCAAGGCCGTCGACCTGCGTCCGCTCGACGAGGGGGCGGCCGAGAGCTTCGGCATCTCCCAGCGTCTCAACGTCAACGCCCGCGCCGCCGGCCCTCGCCTCGGCAAGGGCGTCCAGGCGGCCATCAAGGCCGCCAAGTCCGGCGCGTGGCGCCTGGACGGCGACGAGGTGGTCGTCACGACGGCCGACGGCGACGTCCCGCTCGTCGCGGGCGAGTACGACCTCGTCACGGTCGTCGGCACCGACTCCGACGCCCCGTCGACGGTCGCCGCAGCCGTGCTCCCGACCGGCGGGTTCGTCGTCCTCGACCTCGCGCTCGACGACGCGCTCCTCGCCGAGGGCTACGCCCGCGACGTCGTCCGTGACGTGCAGGACGCCCGCAAGGCCGCCGACCTCACCGTCGGAGACCGCATCCACCTGACCCTCGAGGTGCCCGCGGACCGGCTCGACGCCGTCGCCGCGCACCGCGAGCTCATCGCCAAGGAGACGCTCGCGGTCGAGATCACGGTCGAGACGTCGGCCGACGAGGAGCGCCGCGTCGCGGTCGCCCCAGCAGTGCCCTCGACAGGAGACCAGCCCGCATGAGCACCCGCCAGAACGGCCGCCGCCGCCCGACCGGGCCCGAGGTCCCGGCCGAGGTCAGGGCCGAGCTCGACTCGGTCTACCGCAGCATCATCTCGCGAGCCCCCGAGCACGACATCGACCCGACGCTCGACCGCGTCGCGCAGGTCTGCGAGCTGCTCGGCGACCCGCAGAAGGCCTTCCGCACCATCCACCTCACCGGGACCAACGGCAAGACGTCGACGGCGCGCATGACCGAGCGGCTCGTGCGTGAGCACGGCCTGCGCACGGGACGGTTCACGAGCCCGCACCTCACCTCGGTGACGGAGCGCATCGCGATCGACGGCGAGCCCATCAGCGCCGAGCGCTTCATCGAGGTGTGGAAGGACGTCGCGCCCTACGTCGAGATGGTCGACACCTCGTCGCAGGCCGCCGGCGGCCCGCGGCTGTCCTTCTTCGAGGTGCTCACGGTGATGGCCTTCGCGGCCTTCGCCGACGCCCCCGTCGACGTCGCGATCATCGAGGTCGGGCTCGGTGGCCGCTGGGACTCCACGAACGTGGTCGACGCGGAGATCGCGATCATCACGCCCGTGGCGCTCGACCACCAGCAGTGGCTCGGGGACACCGTCGAGGAGATCGCCGCGCAGAAGGCCGGCATCGTCAAGGACGGTGCGACCCTCGTGCTCGCCCAGCAGGACCCGATCGCCGAGGACGTCATCGTCGAGATCGCCGCCGCGCGCGGGGCGCACGTCGTCCGCGAGGGCACGGACATCGAGGTGGCCGAGCGCTTCGCCGCCGTCGGAGGTCAGCTGATGAGCCTGCGCACCCCGGCCGGTCTCTACACGGAGATCTTCATGCCCGTGTACGGCGCGCACCAGGCGCACAACGCGCTGCTCGCGCTCACCGCGACCGAGGCCCTGGTCTCGGGCGGCGGAGCCCTCGACGGCGACGTGGTCGGCGCGGCCTTCCAAGGCGTCGACTCGCCCGGGCGGCTCGAGGTCGTGCGCCGCAGCCCGACGATCCTCGTCGACGCCGCGCACAACGCCGCAGGCGCTCGCGCGCTCGTCGACGCCATCGAGGAGTCCTTCGACTTCACGCGTCTCGTCGGGGTCGTCGGCATCCTCGCCGACAAGGACGCCGAGACGATCCTGTCCCTCCTCGAGCCCGTGCTCGCCGAGGTCGTGGTCACCCAGTCGAGCTCCGTGCGCTCGCACGACGTCGACGACCTCGAGGAGATCGCCGTCGACATCTTCGGAGAGGACCGCGTCCGGTCGGCCGGCCGGCTCGACGAGGCGATCGACGTCGCTGCCGGCCGCGCCGAGAGCGAGGACCTCATCGGTGTCGGCACGGGGACCGGCGTGCTCGTCACCGGGTCCGTGATCCTCGCGGCCGAGGCGCGGACGCTCCTCGGGCTCGCCTGAGGCGGGTCGTCAGGGCCGGGCTCGCACCGCACAGGGTGAGGGCCCGGCTCGTCGTGGGGTGACGACCAGGTGACGTTCTGGCCCGCACGGCGCGTGCTCGCACCGTCGGTGCTTGAATGCTGTTGACAGGTCCACCACTTGCGCGACGAGGAGCAGTGCCGTGAAGAAGCTCATCAACGACCCGGAGAACGTCGTCGCGGAATCGGTCGAAGGGTTCGGGTGGGCCCACGACGACATCGTCGAGGTCCGCACCGACCCCCTGCTCGTCCTCCGCAAGGGTGGCGCCGTCGAGGGCCAGGTCGGCCTGGTCTCGGGCGGGGGAGCGGGCCACGAGCCCCTGCACGCCGGCTTCGTCGGCGAGGGGATGCTCACGGCGGCCGTCCCCGGCGCCGTGTTCACCTCCCCGACCCCTGACCAGATCCAGCCCGCCCTGACCGCCGCAGACAGCGGTCGGGGTGTGCTCGCGATCGTCAAGAACTACACGGGCGACGTCCTCAACTTCGAGACCGCCGTCGAGCTCGCCGAGGACGAGGGGACGACGGTGCGGACCGTCGTGGTGACCGACGACGTCGCGGTCGAGGACTCCCTGTACACGGCGGGTCGCCGAGGGGTCGCCGGCACGCTCGTCGTCGAGAAGATCGCCGGGGCCAGCGCGGCCCGTGGCGACGACCTCGACACCGTGACGGCCGTCGCGGCGCGCGTCTGCTCGCAGGTCCGGTCGATGGGTGTCGCGCTCGCCGCCCCCACCGTCCCGCACGTCGGCCGCCCGAGCTTCGACCTCGCGGACGACGAGGTCGAGATCGGCATCGGCATCCACGGGGAGCCCGGGCGGCACCGCATCCCCGCCGCCCCCGCCGACGAGATCGCGCAGATGCTCCTCGAGCCCGTGGTCGACGACCTCGACCTGCAGCCGGGGGAGCCCGTGTTGCTGTTCGTTAACGGAATGGGCGGCACCCCGCAGTCCGAGCTCTACGTGGTCTATCGTCAGGCTCGCCGGCTCCTCGAGGCACGAGGCGTCACGGTCGCACGGTCTCTCGTCGGGAGCTACGTCACGTCCCTCGAGATGCAGGGCGCGTCGGTGACGGTGCTCCGGCTCGACGACGAGCTCACCCACCTGTGGGACGCCCCTGTGCGGACCGCAGCGCTGCACTGGTGAGCCGTACGACGTCGAGCAGGTGCGCGAGGAGCAGGTGAGTCGCAGGTGACCGGCAGTGCGTCGGTGGCCCGCGCGCAGGACGAGACGGACCAGCACCACCAGGTGCGACCCCAGGTCGGCACCGGAGCAGTCGAGAGAGAGCGTGAGGTTGGCATGACCCTGGACGTGGCGTGGGCACAGCGGTGGGCGCGCGAGAGCGCAGCAGCGATCGCGGCAGCCCGGGACGAGCTCGTCGAGCTGGACCGTCAGATCGGCGACGGCGACCACGGGGAGAACCTCAACCGCGGCTTCCAGGCGGTCGTGGCCAAGGTCGACGCGGCCGACCAGCACCCCGAGCTCGTCTCGGACGTGCTCAGGACGGTCGCGACGACCCTCATGTCGTCCGTCGGCGGGGCGTCGGGACCGCTCTACGGGACGGCCTTCCTCCGGGCCGCGAAGGTCAGCGGGCTCGCCACCCTCGACGCGCACGCCGTCGTCGCGCTCCTCGAGGGGGCGCTCGAGGGCATCACGGCACGCGGCAAGGCCGCACCCGGCGAGAAGACGATGGTCGACGCCTGGGGTCCCGCCGTCGACGCGGCGGTCGACGCGGCGGACGCCGGCGCGTCCCCGGTCGAGGTCCTGCAGGCCGCCGCCCGCGCGGCGTCCGTGGGCGCGAGCCAGACGTCGTCCCTCGTGGCGACCAAGGGACGCGCGTCCTACCTCGGAGAGCGCAGCATCGGGCACGAGGACCCGGGCGCCGCGTCGTCAGCCCTGATCCTCCAGGCCGCGGTCGACGCCGCGGTCGGCACCGCGTCCGAGAGCACGCCCGACAGCACGACCGGCAGACCGGCCGACGTGCCTGTGACGGGAGACGAGGCATGAGCGCCCGCGTCGCCCTGGTCCTCGTCTCGCACTCGCGCCAGCTCGCCGAGGGCGTCGCGGAGCTCGCCGCGCAGATGGCGCCCGGCGTGCAGATCGTCGCCGCCGGGGGCACCGACACCGGCGGGCTCGGCACGAGCTACGACCGGGTCCTCGAGGCCGTCAGCACCGGGCTCGCCGCCGCCGGTGGTGTCGTGGTGCTCGCCGACCTGGGCTCGGCGATCCTCACGGTCGACTCGGTCCTCGAGGTGCTCGACGAGGGACCCGGCTCGGTCGTGCTCGCCGACGCACCGTTCGTCGAGGGAGCGGTCGCCGCAGCGGTGACCGCCCACGGCGGCGGGACCGTCGCCGAGGTGCTCGACTCCGCCGAGCACGCAGGCACCACCTTCGCGGTGCGCGAGCCCCGCCCGCCGCACTCGCCCGTCGACGACGCCGGCGACCTCTCGCAGCGCACGGTCGTGGTGCGCAACCCGCTCGGCCTGCACGCGCGACCCGCCGCCGTCCTCGCGCGGCTCATCGCGGGGCTCGACGCCGCGGTCACCATCAACGGGGCCAACGGCGCGAGCGTCCTGGAGATCATGAAGCTCGGCGCCACCGGGGGACAGGGCCTCGTCCTCAGCGCGACCGGGCCTGCTGCCGAGGAGGCGCTCGACGCCGTGGCGACCGCGATCGAGGGCGGGTTCGGCGAGGTCTGAGCAGCGCCGCACCGGGTCGCTCGACGGGGCAGCATCCCCGCCACGTGACCGACGCCACCCCCGCCCGAAGATTTATGCATTGACTGCAAAAGTGCAGCCGATGTAACGTCTCGCCGTGCCCACTCCTCCTCCCGACCCCGGTCCCGGACTGCGCGAGCGCAAGAAGGCGGCGCGCCGCGAGGCGCTCGTCTCCGCGTCTCACGACCTCGTGTCCCGGCTCGGCCTCGACGCCGTCACCGTCGAGATGATCTGCGACGAGGTCGGGGTCTCGCCCCGCACCTTCTTCAACTACTTCGCCTCGAAGGTCGACGCCGTCCTGGGGATCCAGGAGACGCCGCTCTCCGGCGAGACCGCCGAGGTCTTCGCCGGGGGCGGCCCGACGGGCGACCTCCTCGACGACTGCGCGGCCGTCGTCGGCTCCATGCTCGACAGCGCGCCGATCGACCTCGACCGCATGGCCCTGGTCATGGAGCTGTCGCAGCGCGAGCCGGCGCTGCTCGTCCGCCAGCTCGCCTGGTTCGAGGAGCGCACCGAAGAGCTCGCAGGTCTCGCCGCCCGCAGGACCGGCGCCGAGACCCCGGGCGCCACCGAGAAGATGATCAGCTCGTTGGTCCTCCTCGTGGTGCGCTCCACCCTCGCCCGGTGGGAGATCGCCGGCAGTGCCGGCCTCCCGTCCAGCCACCTCCCTGACGTCACCGCCGAGCTCCGGACGCTGGTCGCGCCCGCGCCCGACGCGCACACCTCGTCCCCCGCCTAGAGATCAGGTTCACCATGGCCTCCGCACCACCCTCCACCCCGTCCTCCGCAGCGGCCGACGCGCCGCTCGTGGTCCTGGACCAGCGCACCGTCTGGACGATCTTCGGCGCGCTGCTCGCCTCGATGTTCATGTCCTCGCTCGACCAGTCCATCCTCGGCACCGCGATGCCGACGATCGTCGGCGAGCTCAACGGCGTCGAGCACCAGGGCTGGCTCATGACGGCCTACATCCTCGCCATCGCCATCGTCATGCCGCTCTACGGCAAGTTCGGCGACATGTGGGGCCGACGCTGGCCCTTCATCATCGCGATCGGCCTCTTCACCGTCGCCTCCGCAGGAGCGGGCTTCGCGCAGAGCTTCGGCGAGCTGGTCGCCTGGCGCGGCGTCCAGGGGCTCGGCGGAGGTGGCCTCATGATCCTGTCGCAGGCGATCATCGCCGACATCGTCCCCGCCCGGGAGCGCGGCAAGTACATGGGCCCCATGGGTGCCCTCTTCGGCATCTCCGCCGTCATCGGCCCGCTGCTCGGCGGGCTCTTCACCGACCACGCCAACTGGCGCTGGTGCTTCTGGATCAACATCCCGATCGGCCTCGCCGCGATGATCGTCGCCTGGCGGACCCTGCGGCTCCCGACCCACCGCTCGGGCAAGAAGGTCGACGTGCTCGGCATCCTCTTCATGGTGCTCGCCACGTCGAGCCTCGTGCTCGTCACGAGCTGGCAGAGCTGGAGCGGGCAGAGCAGCTACGACTGGTCGCACGCCGGTCTGCTCGCGCTCGCCCTCACCTTCGCCGCGTCGACGGCGCTCTTCATCATCGTCGAGCACCGCGCCGAGGAGCCCCTCATCCCGCTGCACCTCTTCAAGAACCCGACCTTCACCATCTCCACGAGCGTCGGCCTGGTCATCGGCATGGGCATGTTCGCCGCCCTGAGCTTCCTGCCGACCTTCCTCCAGATGTCCGCAGGCGTGGGCGTCACGGCCTCCGGGTTCCTCATGCTGCCGATGATGGCCGGGCTGATGCTCACCGCCATCACCTCCGGAGTCCTCATCACCAAGACCGGCCGGTACAAGAAGTACCCGGTGGCCGGCATGGCGATCGCCACGATCGGGCTCGTCTCGCTCACCCAGATCTCCGGCGAGACCTCGATGGTCGTCTTCGGTCTCATGCTCTTCGTGCTCGGCGCCGGCCTCGGCCTCGTGATGCAGACCATCGTGCTGGCCGTGCAGAACGCGGTCGACCCGAAGGAGATCGGTACCGCGACGAGCTCGAACAACTTCTTCCGCGAGATCGGCGCAGCCGTCGGCGTCGCCGTCTTCTCGACCATCTTCACGGGGCGCCTCACGAGCAACCTCACCGAGGTCGCCGGGTCCGTGCCGCCCGAGCAGGCCGCGCAGCTCGACCCGACCGGCGTCACGCCCGAGGCTGTCGCCGCTCTGCCCGAACCCCTCAAGCAGGGGGTCATCGACGCCTTCGCCGACTCCCTCGCCCCGGCCTTCTGGTACCTCGTGCCGCTGCTGGTGATCGGGTTCCTGCTCACGCTGTTCCTCAAGGAGGTCACGCTCTCGACCGAGGCCGGCATGGTCGCCCGCGGCGAGGCCGTGGCCGGTGGAGGGGCGCCCGCTGCCGCGGCAGCCGCCGACCGGGCCCCCGCGCTCTCCGAGAGCGAGACCGTGGTGCTCGACACCGACGCGCACCCGGCCGACGACCCACAGGGCACGCGACCGTCGGTATCCTGACTCAGGTGAGCTCATCTTCGTCGCCAGCAGCCCCCGACCCGTCCGGCACGCCCGGAGGGGAGGGGGCTGCTGCGCATCAGCCCAGCGCCCCCAAGATCGTCCGCAAGAAGGCGGCCAAGCCGCAGTTCGCCGGGACCATGCTCGTGCTCGAGGCCTTCGTGGTGCTCTTCGCCACGCTCACGGCCTCGAAGCTCCTCGACGTCCCGGCGCTCACCGTGTGGATCATCGGTGGTGTCCTCGCGCTGGTGCTCATGATCCTCTCGCGCACCGTCACGGTCCCGGGTGGCTACGTGGCCGGCTCGGTCGTCCAGGTCCCGGTGCTCGCGATCGGCATCGCCATCCCGCTGATGATCCCGGTGGCCGTCGTCTTCATCGCGCTGTGGGCCGTCTCGCTGTGGCTCGGTGCCAAGATCGACCGGGAGCGCGCCGAGTACGACGCCGCCCACCCGGACGAGGCGCCGAACGTCGCCTGACAGCACGAGAGGTGCCACCGGTGCAGCACCGGCGGGCGACGACAGCGGACAGGACGACCACCGACGATAGGGTGTCGGCATGACCACGAACGCACCTGCTGTCTCCCGCACGCTCGTCCTCGTCAAGCCCGACGGTGTCCGTCGGGGTCTGTCCGGCGAGATCCTCCGCCGCATCGAGGCCAAGGGCTACACGCTCGCGGCCGTCCAGCTCGTGACGCCGTCGCGCGAGCTCCTCGAGGAGCACTACGCCGAGCACCAGGGCAAGCCCTTCTTCGAGCCGCTCGTCGAGTTCATGCTCTCCGGACCCGTGCTGGCCGTCGTCGCCGAGGGCCACGGCGTGATCCCTGGCTTCCGCTCGCTCGCCGGCGCGACCGACCCGACCGCGGCCGCCCCGGGCACGGTCCGCGGCGACCTCGGCCGCGACTGGGGCCTCAAGGTCACCCAGAACCTCGTGCACGGCTCGGACTCCGAGGAGTCCGCCGCGCGTGAGATCGCCCTCTGGTTCCCGGCAGCCTGACCCCCCGCCCTGAGCAGCCCGCGGGCCCGTCCACCGTCTGGTGGGCGGGCCCGCGCTCGTCGGCACAGGCCATGCAGGCCGTGCGGGCCGTGCGGACCAGGCGGCGCGTACTAGTCTCGGGTCCGTGCACCTCAAGACCCTCACCCTGCGCGGGTTCAAGTCGTTCGCCTCCGCGACGACGCTGAACCTCGAGCCCGGCGTGACCTGCGTCGTCGGCCCGAACGGCTCGGGAAAGTCGAACGTCGTCGACGCCCTCGCCTGGGTGATGGGGGAGCAGGGCGCCAAGACGTTGCGCGGCGGCAAGATGGAGGACGTGATCTTCGCCGGCACGTCGGGCCGGCCCCCGCTCGGCCGTGCCGAGGTGTCGCTGACGATCGACAACAGCGACGGGGCGCTGCCCATCGAGTACGCCGAGGTGACGATCAGCCGGACGTTGTTCCGCAACGGCGGCTCGGAGTACGCGATCAACGGGTCGTCGTGCCGGCTCCTCGACATCCAGGACCTGCTCTCGGACTCGGGTCTGGGGCGCGAGATGCACGTGATCGTGGGGCAGGGACAGCTCGACGCCGTGCTGCGCGCGACCCCGGAGGAGAGGCGCGGCTTCATCGAGGAGGCGGCGGGAGTCCTCAAGCACCGCAAGCGCAAGGAGAAGGCGCTCCGCAAGCTCGACGCCATGCAGGGCAACCTGCTGAGGCTCACCGACCTCACCGCCGAGATCCGGCGCCAGCTCGGCCCTCTCGGGCGGCAGGCCGAGGCGGCCCGTCGCGCCGCGGTGGTCCAGGCGGACCTCCGCGACGCGAGGTCGAGGCTGCTCGCCGACGACCTCGCCCAGCTCACGGCCTCGCTCGAGCAGGAGCTCGCGGACGAGAGCGCCCTGCGTGCTCGGCAGGCCGAGGCAGAGGCCGCCCTCGAGGTGGCCCGCACGTCGTTGCGCGAGGCCGAGGCCGGGCTCGCTGCGGCGGGCCCGGCCGCCGCCGCTGCGAGTGCCACCTGGTACGCCCTCGGGTCCGCGCGGGACCGGCTCGAGTCGACGCGGTCGCTGGCCGCCGAGCGGGTGCGTCTGCTGAGCGCCCCGGTCGAGCACCGCCGTGGCCAGGACCCGGAGGAGCTGGAGGCGCAGGCCGAGCGCGCGCGGGACACCGAGGACGAGCTCGTCGCCGAGGTCGCCGGGCACGAGGCTGCCCTGGCCCGGAGCACCGAGCGCCGCGCAGAGGCAGAGGCAGAGGTCGCGCTCCGTGAGCGGGAGCTCGCGACCCTGGTGCGGGGCGCGGCAGACCGCCGCGAGGGGGTCGCTCGCCTCGCCGGGCAGGTGGCGGCGAAGCAGTCGCGGGTGGACGCGACACGCGCCGAGATCGACCGGCTCGAGGACTCGCTGGCCGAGGCCTCGACCCGTCAGAGCGGAGCGAGCAGCGAGCTCGAGGACCTCGAGTCCGAGGTGATGGACGTCGAGCAGGGCCAGGAAGGGCTGGACGCCGCGCACGAGGAGGCGGTCGAGGCGCTCGAGGGTGCCCTGCACGCGCTGCGCGAGCTCGAGGCGGAGTCGAGGCAGGCAGCGCAGGACCACTCCACCTGGTCCGCGCGGAGCGAGACCCTCGACCTCAGCCTCACCCGCAAGGACGGCGCAGGCGCCGTGCTCGGGGCGGGCACCCTCGACGGTGTCGTGGGCTCGGTCGCGGCGCTGCTGACCGTCGAGACGGGCTACGCCGACGCGGTCGTGGCGGCCCTCGGTCCGCTGGCCGACGCGGTGGCGGTCGAGTCGGTGGGCGCGGCCGTCGAGGTGCTGCGCTACCTGCGGACCGAGGACGCCGGGCGCGCGAGCATCGTGCTCGGTGCGCCGGACCAGGCCCCGCAGACGGGCACCGCTGTGTCAGCCGCACCTCTGACACCTCCTGCGGACCTCCCGGACGGCGCGGTCGTCGCGTCCTCGGTGGTCTCGGCCGGGCGTGGTCTCGGCGCGGGCCTGGTCGGCGTGCTGGACCGGACGATCGTGGTCGACGACCTCGTGCAGGCCCGTCGCGTGGTCGAGGCCCACCCGGGGTGGACGGTGGTGACCCGTGCCGGTGACCTGCTGTCCTCCGACCGGGCCTGGGGAGGGTCTGCCGCGGCACCGAGCGTGCTGCACCTGCAGGCTGCGCTCGACGAGGCGCGTGCTGCCGCAGCGGACGCCCAGCGTCGTGGCGCGGACGCGGACCGCCGGCGGGAGACGGTCGAGCGTGCGGTGCAGTCTGCCCAGGAGCGTGCCGACGCCGCGCTCGACCGGCTGCACGCCTCGGACGCTGCGCACTCTGCGGTCGCCGAGCGCCTCGGGCAGCTCGGCGCGGCAGCCCGGTCGGCCGCCGCGGAGGCCGTCCGGACGCAGGAGCGGATCGACGCGGCCACCCGGACCCTCGCCGACGACGAGGCACAGCTCGTGGAGCTGGTCGCCCGGCTCGACGCGGCCGAGGCCGACCCCCAGGACACCGAGGACGCGATCGAGGACGCCACCCGGGCACGAGACGGTGCTGCCGACGACGCTGCGCAGGCACGCGCGGCGGAGACCGAGGCCCGGCTGGCCCTGCGCACGAGCGAGGAGCGCGCCCGTGCGCTCTCGGGACGCGCCCAGTCGCTCGAGCGGGCGGCTCGCGCCGAGCGGGAGGCCCGTGACCAGGCCGAGCGCCGCGAGGTCGCACGGAGGCGCCAGGTGGTGGTCGCCGAGGCGGTCCGCGACGGTGCGGCGTCGGCGGCGCGGTACTGCGACGTCTCGATCGGCCTCGCCACCGTGCGCCGGGACGAGGCGGAGGCAGACCGCGGGGCGCGGGACGCGGAGGTGGTGCGCGCCCGGCAGCGTCAGGACGCGCTCGCCGAAGAGCTGCGGTCGATCACCGACGTCGCGCACCGCGACGAGGTGGCACGTGCCCAGCAGCAGGCGCGGGTCGAGGCGCTGCGCCAGCGTGCGGTCGACGAGCTCGGCACCGACCCGGACGTGCTGGTCGAGGAGTTCGGTCCGCACCGGCTGGTGGTCGACGCAGAGGTCGCGGCGCAGCAGCGCGCGGACCACGGAGCGGGGGAGGGCGACGACCGTCCCGGGCAGCCCGCCGACGACGAGCCGGTCGGCCGCCCGTACGTCCGGGCGGAGCAGGAGAAGCGGCTGCAGTCCGCCGAGCGTGCCATGGCACGGCTGGGCCGGGTCAACCCGCTCGCCCTCGAGGAGTTCGCGGCCCTCGAGGAGCGGCACACCTTCCTCACGGAGCAGCTGGCCGACCTGAAGCGGTCTCGCGCCGACCTCCTCGAGATCGTCCGCGAGATCGACGAGCGGGTCGAGCGGGTCTTCACCGAGGCCTTCGAGGACACGAGCGCCCAGTTCGACGAGGTCTTCCCCCGGCTGTTCCCCGGCGGCGAGGGGCGCCTGGTCCTCACCGACCCGACGGACATGCTCACCACCGGCATCGAGGTCGAGGCGCGACCGGCCGGCAAGAAGGTCAAGCGGCTGTCCCTGCTCTCGGGCGGTGAGCGCTCCCTCACGGCGGTCGCGCTGCTCGTGTCGATCTTCAAGGCGCGCCCGAGCCCCTTCTACGTCATGGACGAGGTCGAGGCGGCGCTCGACGACACGAACCTGGGACGGCTGCTCGAGATCTTCGTCGAGCTCCAGCGCGACAGCCAGCTGATCGTCATCACGCACCAGAAGCGCACGATGGAGATCGCGGACGCCCTCTACGGGGTGACGATGCGCGGGGACGGTGTGACCACCGTCATCAGCCAGCGGATCCGGGAGCCCGTCGAGCGGTGAGGGGTGCGCGCCGAGGGCGCGGTGTAGAGGTTGGGTGTGGATCGCCCGACTCACCCTCGGCCCGGTCCCGACGTCCGGGTCGCGGGCCTGTGGAATGGTATGACTGGGTCATGATGAATGTGTACCTCTGGCTCCTGGTCGCGATCATCATCGCCGCTGCCGTGCTCGTCGCCGCCGGCATGATCGCCGCCGACGAGTCCGACGCCCGCGAGGAGACCGCGCCCACGGACCGCAGCCCCCGCGCCGTCCTCGGTCGGCTCGTCGCCGACGCGCGTGCCGGGGCGCGCTCGCTCACCACCTGGCGCCGCGACCGGGGACCGCGCCGCGACGTGCTCGACCTCGACAGCGAGTCCAGCACGACCGTCGAGGAGTTCTTCGAGGCCACCCGTACGGAAGAGCGTGCCTACCTCGACGCCGACGAGATCCAGCAGATCATCCAGCGCGTCCGACCGAAGACCGAGCGCCGCTGACCACGACGCTCGTCCGCCGCCTCGCGGCGCTGCGGGTGCCCACGGGCCGCGCCACCTGAGAGACTGCTCGGGTGAACGATCTTCTGCCACTCTGGATAACACTCGCCGTCCTCCTCCTCGCAGGCCTCGGCTTCGTCGGCGTCTCGGCGTCCCGTCGCTCCAAGACCCTCCCGCCAGCCGACCGCCGTCCGGAGATCGACGGCGCTGACGGGCACGCTGACCTCGACGAGGACCCCGCCGCCGCAGGAGCGGTCGACACCCTCCCGGGGCAGGACCGCCCGGACACCCTCGACCACCCTGCCGGTCCTGTCGCACCGACCGCCGAGCCCGAGGTCCTCGTCGACGTGCCCGAGCCGCCGGCCGGACGGCTCGTGCGGCTGCGCGAGCGCCTCGCCAGGTCAGGATCGCCGCTCGGCACGCGTCTGCTCGCGGTGCTCTCGCGGGACCACCTCACCGAGGACGACTGGGACGAGCTCGAGGAGACCCTCCTGCTCGCCGACATGGGAGCCGGCCCGGCGGGCGAGCTCATCGACGACCTGCGCACCCAGGTCCGCGTGCAGGGCGTCAAGGACGCGGCGGGCGTCCGTGCCATGCTCCGCGGCGCGCTCGTCACCCTGGTCGACCCCACGCTCGACCGCAGCCTGAGCACCACCGCGACCACGACCGACGGCACCAAGGTCCCGGCCGTCGTGCTCGTCGTCGGGGTCAACGGGACCGGCAAGACCACCACGGTCGGCAAGCTCACCCGGGTCCTCGTCGCCGACGGCAACCAGGTGGTCCTCGGTGCCGCCGACACCTTCCGCGCGGCGGCGGCCGACCAGCTGACCACCTGGGGCGCGCGCGTCGGCGTCGAGACCATCCGGTCCTTCAAGGACGGGGCAGACCCCGCAGCCGTCGCCTTCGACGCGGTGCGCGCCGGCAAGGAGCGCGGCGTCGACGTCGTCCTCGTCGACACGGCGGGGCGCCTGCAGAACAAGGCCGGCCTCATGGACGAGCTCGGCAAGATCTCCCGCGTGATCACCAAGGAGGCGCCGCTGTCCGAGGTGCTCCTCGTCCTCGACGCGACGACGGGGCAGAACGGCCTCAACCAGGCTCGCGTGTTCGCCGAGGTCGCCGGTGTCACCGGGATCGTGCTCACCAAGCTCGACGGGACCGCCAAGGGCGGCATCGTCGTGGCAGTCCAGCGCGAGCTCGGCGTGCCGGTCAAGCTCGTCGGCCTGGGGGAGGGGCCCGACGACCTCGCGCCCTTCGACCCGGAGGAGTTCGTCGACGGCCTGCTCCAGGGCTGAGACTCACCTGACCCACCCCTCGGACGGTCCCCGTCCGGCCCGGACGCCCCGCACGAAACACGATGTTTACGTGCGGGGCGTTCCTGTCACCTCCCCGTAACGCCCGGGCGCGCTCCCCGAAACGGCAGGCCTCGACAGTTGTCGTTGACCGGCCGCCGGGCTGGGATGGGAGATGATCCGATGGAATGGGATACCGGAGCAACTGCGTGGATGCTGGTCTCAGCATCTCTCGTGCTCCTCATGACGCCAGGGCTGGCCTTCTTCTACGGCGGCATGGTCCGCGCGAAGTCCGTCCTCAACATGATGATGATGTCGTTCGGTGCGATGGGCGTCATCGGCGTCGTCTACGTCCTCTGGGGCTGGTCGATGTCCTACGGCAGCGACGTGGGTGGCATCATCGGCAACCCCTTCGACCAGTTCGGCCTGTCCGGCACGATCTTCGACGAGACGGGTGCGGCGGTCGTCAGCGGCCTCGGCAACTACCCGCAGGTCGTCGACGTCGCCTTCCAGGTGACCTTCGCGATCATCACGACGGCGCTCATCAGCGGCGCCATCGCGGACCGCGTGAAGTACGGCAGCTGGCTCGTCTTCACCGCGATCTGGGTGACCCTCGCCTACTTCCCGCTCGCCCACATGGTGTGGGGCGGCGGATTCCTCAGCGGCTCTGAGGACGGCCTCGCGGCCATGATCTTCGGGGTGACCGACGGCGCGGCCACGGTCGCACCGGTCGACTTCGCCGGTGGCACCGTGGTCCACATCAACGCCGGTGTCGCCGGGCTCGTCCTCGTCCTCCTCATCGGTGCCCGCAAGGGCTTCGGCAAGGAGCCGATGCGCCCGCACAACCTGCCCTTCGTCATGCTCGGCGCGGCGCTCCTCTGGTTCGGCTGGTTCGGGTTCAACGCCGGGTCCGCCTTCGGCGCCAACGAGACCGCCGGTCTCGCCTGGGTCAACACGACCTCGGCAGCCGCCGCAGCGATCCTCGGCTGGCTCCTCACCGAGAAGATCCGTGACGGCCACGCCACCTCGCTCGGTGCCGCCTCGGGCATCGTCGCCGGTCTGGTCGCGATCACCCCGGCTGCCGGAGCGCTCAGCCCGGTCGGCGCGATCATCCTCGGCGCAGTCGCCGGTGCGCTCTGCGCCCTGGCCGTCGGCCTCAAGTACCGCTTCGGCTACGACGACTCGCTCGACGTCGTCGGCGTCCACCTCGTCGGTGGTCTCGTCGGCACCATCGGCATCGGCTTCCTCGCGACCGAGGGTGGTCTGTTCTACGGTGACGGTGGCAAGCTGCTCGTCATCCAGGTCGTCGTCGCACTCGCGGCAGTCATCTTCTCAGGTGTCGTCACCCTCGTCATCGGGCTGGCCATCAGGTCCACGCTCGGCTGGCGCATCACGGAAGACCAGGAGGTCGGCGGCATCGACCTCGCGGTCCACGGAGAGTCGGCATACGAGACCCTCGGCGGCGGCCGGGTCATCAAGGAGGTCAGGTCATGAAGCTCGTCACCGGAATCATCCAGCCCCACCGTCTCGACGACGTGAAGTCGGCGCTCGAGGCAGCAGGCGTCCGCGGCATGACCGTCAGCGAGGCCAGCGGCTACGGCCGTCAGAAGGGCCACACCGAGGTCTACCGCGGGGCCGAGTACACGGTCGACCTGGTCCCCAAGGTCCGCATCGAGGTCCTCGTCGAGGACGACGACGCACCGGTCGTCACCGGCGTGATCGTCCAGGCGGCGCAGACCGGCAAGATCGGAGACGGCAAGGTCTGGACCGTCCCGGTCGACGACGTCGCCCGCGTCCGCACCGGGGAGCACGGGGCCACGGCTCTCTAGCAGCCCGGCGCGAGCCGGCCCACTGCGTCGGCCCGGTCCACGGACCGGGCCGACGCAGCACCTCCCGCACCACCACGAGACGCAGCAGCACGGCGGCGTCGGGCGATCCCCACCCTGCCCGGCACGGCTGGACGAGGAGCACCATGTCGAACCAGCCCGGCCCGCAGCGCTCACCTGAGGTCCCGCACCCCGCCGGGGTGCGGGACCTCAGGTCCGAGATGATCGACCTCGCGGCCTCCCTCAGCGGGCCGACCGGCCCGGGAGCGGGACCCGCCCGTGGCACCGCAGCCACCGAGACGATGACCGCGGCGCTCCGCCCGGTCCCCGCCGAGCAGGGCCGGGGCCGCAGGGCGGCGCTGGTCGACCTCGCCAGCACCCGGCTCCGCGAGCTCTGGGACACGGCCACCGTCGGGACCGACACCGCAGGGATCGCCCTCGCCGCCGTCGGGAGCCTCGGACGCGGCGACCTCGGTCCGGTCTCGGACCTCGACCTCGTGCTCGTGCACGACGGGCGCTCCCACTCCGCCGAGGCCGTCCAGCGCCTCGCCGAAGGTCTCTGGTACCCGATCTGGGACGCGAGCCTCGAGCTCGACCACTCGGTGCGCACGCTGGCCCAGTGCCGGCAGATCGCCTCGAAGGACCTCCCCGCCGCGATGGGCATGCTCGACGTCCGGCCGATCGCCGGGGACACCGTCGTCGCCCACCGCGCGTCGTCGGCCGTCCTCGAGGACTGGCGGGCGGCAGCCAGACGACGCCTGCCCGAGCTGGTCGCGTCGACGAAGGCCCGTGCCAGCAGGCACGGTGAGCTGGCCTACCTCATCGAGCCAGACCTCAAGGAGGCGCGCGGCGGCATCCGGGACGCGGTCATCCTCACCGCCCTCGCCGCGACGTGGCTCACCGACCGTCCGCACGGCGCCGTCGACCGTGCGTACTCGCACCTGCTCGACGCCCGCGACGCGCTCCAGCTCACCACCCGGCGGCACACGAACCGGCTGGGGCTGGCCGACCTCGACGAGGTCGCCGTGCTCTGCGGGTACGCCGACCCCGACGACTTCCTCGCGAGCCTCGCCGACGCCGGGCGCGAGATCTCCTACGGCCTCGACACGACACTCCGCCGCGCGCGCCAGGCGCTGCAGCGGCCGCTCGTCACGCGGCCCTTCCTCGTCCGAGGTCGCAGGGCAGCACCGCGCCTGCGGTCCGTCGGCGACGGGCTCGTCGAGCACGACGGCGAGCTCGTGCTCGCCGTCGACGCAGTGCCGACCGCCGACCCGCTGCTCGCGCTGCGGGCCGCCGCGACGGCCGCCCGGACCGGGCTGGCGCTCTCGCCGGTGTCGGCGTCGAGCCTCGCCCAGTGCCCTCCGCTGCCACGGCCCTGGCCTCGGCAGGCCCGCGCGTCGCTGCTCACGCTGCTCGGCTCGGGTGCCGCCCAGGTGCCCGTGTGGGAGGCGCTCGACCGTGCCGGTGTCGTCACGTCGTGGATCCCCGAGTGGGTCGGCGTGCGCAACCGTCCCCAGCGGGCGGCGGTCCACCGGCACACCGTCGACCGGCACCTCATCGAGGTCGTCGCGCGTGCCCGTGGGTGGCGCAAGAACGTCGCCCTGCCCGACGTGCTGCTGCTCTCGGCGCTGCTCCACGACATCGGCAAGCGGGCGGGTGGCGAGGACCACTCGACGGCCGGCGCCCGCCTCGTGCCCGACGTCGTCGGGCGCATGGGCTTCGACGAGGGCGTGGTGTCCGACGTCCAGCGCATGGTCGCCCAGCACCTCACGCTCTCCCGGCTCGCCGTGAGCAGCGACCCCGACGACCCGGGCACCGTGACCGAGCTCCTCGAGGCCGTCGACCACCGCGGCGACCTCCTCGAGGTGCTCCGCGCGCTGACCGAGGCGGACTCCTCCTCGCTCGGCCCCAACGGCTGGACCACCTGGCGTGCGCGGCTCGTGGACGACCTCTACCGACGCGCCGCGCAGGCGCTCGGCGTCCCGGACGACGGTGCCCAGACCGGTGACCGCCCGCCCGCCGCGGCCGTCGAGGGTGCAGCAGGGGGCGACGATCACCCGGTAGTCTGACCCTTCAGCCACTTCCAGCGAACGGTGAGGATTGCAACGGTGTTCGCCACCCTGTCAGATCGACTGACGTCGACGTTCAAGAACCTGCGGACCAAGGGGCGCCTGTCCGAGGCCGACATCGACGCCACGGTCCGCGAGATCCGCCGTGCCCTCCTCGACGCGGACGTCGCCGTCCCCGTCGTCCGGGAGTTCACCGGCACCGTGCGAGAGCGCGCGCTCTCCGCCGAGGTCTCTGGGGCGCTCAACCCCGCCCAGCAGGTCGTCAAGATCGTCAACGAGGAGCTCGTCGCGATCCTCGGCGGGGAGAGCCGTGGGCTCAACCTCGCCAAGAACCCGCCGACGGTCATCATGCTCGCGGGACTCCAGGGTGCTGGTAAGACGACGCTCGCCGGCAAGCTGGCGCTCAACCTGCGGCAGCAGGGGCACACCCCGCTGCTCGTCGCGGCCGACCTCCAGCGTCCGAACGCCGTCACGCAGCTCAAGGTCGTCGGCGAGCGCGCCGGCGTCCCCGTCTACGCCCCCGACGCGGGCAACCAGGGCGCCGAGGGTCAGTCGGGCGTGTCGACGGGGGACCCGGTCACCGTCGCTCGCGCCGGTGTCGAGACCGCTCGGTCCCGTCAGCACGACGTCGTGATCATCGACACCGCCGGTCGCCTCGGCGTCGACGCCGAGCTCATGCAGCAGGCCGCGGACATCCGCGACGCCACGAGCCCCGACGAGATCCTCTTCGTCATCGACGCCATGATCGGCCAGGACGCCGTCGCCACGGCGCAGGCCTTCGCCGAGGGCGTGAGCTTCACCGGTGTCGTGCTCTCCAAGCTCGACGGCGACGCCCGTGGTGGCGCGGCGCTCTCGGTCGCGCGGGTCACCGGGCAGCCGATCCTCTTCGCGTCGACCGGTGAGAAGCTCACCGACTTCGAGGTGTTCCACCCCGACCGCATGGCCTCGCGCATCCTCGACATGGGTGACGTGCTCACCCTCATCGAGCAGGCCGAGAAGGCCTTCGACGCCGACCAGGCCCAGGACATGGCCGACAAGCTGGCGTCGGGCAAGGACTTCACCCTCGCCGACTTCCTCGTCCAGATGCAGCAGATGCGCAACATGGGCTCCATGAAGAAGATGCTCGGGATGCTCCCGGGCATGGGCCAGATGCGGGAGGCGCTCGACAACTTCGACGAGCGCGAGGTCGACCGCGTCGAGGCCATCGTCCGCTCGATGACCCCCGCCGAGCGCGAGAACCCCAAGATCATCAACGGGTCCCGCCGGTCGCGCATCGCCAAGGGCTCCGGCGTCACGACGACGGACGTCAACCAGCTGCTCGACCGGTTCGCCGGCGCGCAGAAGATGATGAAGCAGATGAGCCGCGGCGGCGGCATGCCGGGGATGCCGGGCATGGGCAACCTGCCGGGCATGGGCGGCAAGAAGCAGCGCGGACGCCAGCAGGCCCCCGCCAAGAAGAACAAGAAGGGCCGCTCGGGCAACCCCGCGAAGCGTGTCGCCGAGCAGCAGGGCCTCACCAGCGGTCCGGCCGCACCGTCGGGCTCTGCCTTCGGCGTCGGCAAGCCGGCCGACGAGGCTCCGCTCGAGCTGCCCCCGGGCCTCGACAAGTTCCTCGGTCGCTGACCGGTCTGCCGCTGTGGACGACCGGACCGACCAGACCGCGCGTCCCACGCTCCACCTGCACGGGACGGTGGTGCTCGGGGACGACCACGAGGTCGGCGACGCCTGGGTGGTCGACGGACGTCTGACGCTCGAGCGCCCGCACGGCGGCCGGGACGAGACCGTCCGCCTGGACGGCGTCGCCCTCCCCGGGCTGGTCGACGTGCACTGCCACGTCGGCCTCGGCCCGCACGGGGCGGTCGGCCGCGACGAGGCGGAGGCCCAGGCCGTCGCCGACCGCGACTCAGGCGTCCTCCTCGTGCGCGACGCCGGGTCGCCCGCGGACACCCGCTGGGTCGACGAGCGGGACGACCTGCCCCGGCTCCTCCGTGCCGGGCACCACCTGGCCCGTCCCAAGCGGTACCTGCGCGGCTACGGCCGCGAGCTCGACGACGTCGTCGACCTGCCCGCCGCCGTCGCGCAGGAGGCCGACCGCGGGGACGGCTGGGTCAAGCTCGTGGCCGACTGGATCGACCGCGAGGTCGGCGACCTCACCCCGCTCTGGCCCGCCGACCTGCTCGCCGAGGCCGTCGCCGTCGCGCACGGTCGCGGCGCCCGTGTCACCGCCCACACCTTCTCGACCGAGGCCGTCGACGACCTGCTCGCCGCCGGCGTCGACTGCCTCGAGCACGGGACCGGGCTCACCGACGACCAGGTCGCCGAGGTCGTCCGGCGCGGGGTCGCCGTCACGCCCACGCTGCTCCAGGTGGCGCGCTTCGAGGAGATCGCGGCGCAGGGGGACGCGAGGTTCCCGGTCTACGCGGCACGGATGCGCAGGATGCACTCGAGGCGCTACGAGCACGTCGCCGCGCTGCACGAGGCGGGCGTCCGGCTGCTCGTGGGCACCGACGCAGGCGGCACCCTCGGCCACGGCCTGGTGGCGCAAGAGTGCGCCGAGATGGTCCGTGCCGGTGTGCCTGCCCGTGACGTCGTGGCCGCCGCGAGCTGGCGGACCCGTACCTACCTCGGGGTGCCGGAGGTGCTCGCCGCGCCGTCGGCAGACCTCGTCGTGTACCCCGCAGACCCGCGGACCGACGTCGGGGTGCTCGCGGCACCCGCAGCGGTCGTGCTGCGGGGTGCGCTGGTGGCACCCGGGACGCGGGCTGCAGGGTGACGCGACCGACGCCAGGTCCGCGGTGCCCGGAGGTGGCGGGCACGCTCGCACGTCTGGCATAATCACCTCCGTACTCGGCATGCCCGGCCCCTCTCTCCGGACAGTGTCGTGTCTCGGACCAGCTCATCACCCGCACCCCGCCGGAGCGGTGAGCAGTCCACCACCTTCAGAACCAGGAGAGACCACCACAGTGGCCACCAAGATTCGTCTCAAGCGCCTCGGCAAGATCCGGGCTCCGTACTACCGTATCGTCGTCGCCGACTCGCGCACCAAGCGTGACGGTCGCGCGATCGAGGAGATCGGCAAGTACCACCCGACCGAGGAGCCGTCGCTCATCGAGATCACGTCGGAGCGCGCCCAGTACTGGCTCGGAGTCGGCGCTCAGCCGACCGAGCAGGTGCTCGCGCTCCTCAAGGTCACCGGTGACTGGCAGAAGTTCAAGGGCCTGCCCGGCGCAGAGGGAACCCTCCGCACCAAGCAGAAGCCGTCGGCCGAGTCTGTCGCAGAGGCTGTCGCCGCTGCTGCTGCCGACGCCGAGAAGTCGAAGGCCAAGGCCTCCGAGGCGAAGGCAGCCAAGGCTGCCGCCGCAGCTGCCGACGCCACCCCGGAGGCTGACGCCCCCGCGGAGGAGCAGGCCTGATGCTCGCCGATGCTCTCGAGCACCTGGTGCGCGGAATCGTGGACAACCCCGATGACGTGCAGGTGAACGCCAAGGCCCTGCGCCGTGGCGAGCTCCTCGAGGTCCGGGTTCATCCCGACGACCTCGGACGGGTGATCGGCCGAGGTGGACGCACCGCTCGCGCGCTGCGGACCGTCATCGGCGCGCTCGCCGGGGACTCCCCGGTGCGCGTAGACGTCGTCGACGTAGATCGTCGCTGACCGCCCCAGGCGGTCAGGAAAGTCTGAAGACCGAGGCCCGGCCACCACTGGTGAGCCGGGCCTCGGTGCGTCTGGAGCCCCGCGCCGCGGGGCGTGATGGAGGAGCAGGGATGGAACTGACAGTCGCCACGATCGGGCGGGCGCACGGGTTGCGCGGAGAGGTCGCGCTCGACCTCCGCACCGACGACCCCGAGGCCCGTCTGGCCGACGGGCAGGTGCTGCGCACCGTCCCGGCCTCCGCAGGACCGCTCACGGTCGTGTCGACGCGCATCCAGAACGGCCGGTGGCACGTCGCCTTCGCCGAGCTCGGGGACCGCACCGCAGCCGAGCAGGCCCGTGGCATCGAGCTCGTGGTCGACGTCGACGCCTCCGACGAGGAGGACGCCTGGTACCCCCACGAGCTGGCCGGCCTGCGCGCCGAGCTCCAGGACGGGACAGTCGTCGGCGAGGTCGTCGGGCTCGACCACCTGCCCGCCTACGACATGCTCGTCGTCCGCGAGACCGACGGCACCCGGACCCTGGTGCCCTTCGTCCGCGTCATGGTCCCGGTCGTCGACGTCGCCGGGGGGCGCGTCGTGCTCGACCCGCCCGGCGGGCTGCTCGCCCGGGACGCCGTGAACCTCGAGGTCGCCACGCCCGAGGAGGGCTCGGCTGCCGCTGCCGCTGCCGCTGCCGCTGCCGACGCCGCCGAGGCTGCCGAGGCCGGAGCCGTCTCGGACGAGCCGCAGGACGACCCGACCGAGGGTGGTCGCTGAGTGCGTATCGACGTCGTCTCGATCTTCCCCGACTACCTCGCGCCGCTCGAGCTCTCGCTCGTGGGCAAGGCGGTGCAGTCCGGGCTGCTCGAGCTCACCGTGCACGACCTCCGGGCCTGGGCCACGGACCGCCACCGGACGGTCGACGACACGCCGTTCGGCGGCGGGGCCGGCATGGTCATGCGCCCCGACGTCTGGGGCACGGCCCTGGCCGACGTCCTCACGCCCGAGGCCACGCTCGTCGTGCCGACGCCGTCGGGGGAGACCTTCACCCAGCGCGTCGCCGAGTCGCTCGCCCTCGAGCCGCAGCTGGTGTTCGCGTGCGGCCGCTACGAGGGCATCGACGCCCGGGTCGCCGAGCACCACCGTGCTGCGGGAGGCACGGTCCGCGAGCTCTCGATCGGCGACTACGTCCTCAACGGCGGTGAGGTCGCCTCGCTCGTGATGATCGAGGCCGTGGCCCGTCTGCTGCCCGGGGTCATCGGCAACCCCGAGTCCCTCGTCGAGGAGTCGCACGGCGAGGCGGGGCTGCTGGAGTACCCCGTGTACACCAAGCCGCCGACCTGGGAGGGGCTCGACGTCCCCGAGGTCCTGCTCTCCGGGCACCACGCCAAGATCGCCCGGTGGCGACGTGACCGTGCGCTCGAGCGCACGCTCGAGCGTCGCCCCGACATGGTCGAGGCGCTCGACCCGAGCGTGCTCGACAAGGCCGACCGAGCTCTGCTCGCCGGTCACGGCTGGGCGGCGGGCGACGACGGGCACCTCCGCCAGGGCTGAGGGTCAGACACCCCCGCAGGCACGCGCGCAGGGCGGGTAGTGCGCGGCGGTCCGACTGTGGCAGAATCATCCCTTGGTGCACGCCGGACCGGACACTGCCACAGGGGCGTCCAACTCGGCTGTTTCACTGCTCTGATCGATCGTCGCACGGCACGCTCTCACGGGATGCCGGACCTGCGACCGGTGAGGCACCACATCCACTCATCACCATGGGGGCGGACGCCGCGTGCGACCGCACCCACGAGACGTACCTGACCTGTGGCAGGACGGGGAGAGAACATGAACACGCTCGACAGCGTCGACGCAGCATCGCTGCGGTCCGACATCCCGGCCTTCCGCGCCGGTGACACCGTCAAGGTCAACGTCAAGGTCGTCGAGGGCACGCGCTCGCGTGTCCAGGCGTTCCAGGGTGTCGTCATCGCCCGCGTCGGCGGCGGCGTCCGCGAGACCTTCACCGTCCGCAAGATCAGCTTCGGTGTCGGGGTGGAGCGCACGTTCCCCGCCAACGCACCGTCGATCGAGTCGGTCGAGGTCATCACCCGCGGTGACGTCCGTCGCGCCAAGCTGTACTACCTCCGCAAGCTGCGCGGCAAGAAGGCGAAGATCAAGGAGAAGCGCGACTTCGTCTCCAAGTGATCGTGTCGTGGCTCGTCGTCTGACGAGCCACGGACGAGCAGCGTTCTCCACGAGGGCGGCCACCGAGGTGGCCGCCCTCGTGCGTGCCACGACCGTCGACGCCTCACGCGCCTCGCGCGACGACGCGCGGGGCGGGCAGCATTCGATGTTCACCTCGAGGAAGTGGGACAGTATGCGAGTGACTCCTGACGCAGCGCACCCAGACGGCACCACCAGCGACGGGGCGACCGGTGCCGAGCCGCGCAAGGGGTCGTTCCTCCGCGAGGTCGCCATCATCGTCATCAGCGCTCTGGTGCTCTCCTGGGTCATCAAGTCCTTCTTCGTGCAGGCCTTCTTCATCCCCAGCTCGTCCATGGAGGACACCCTCGTCGAGGGTGACCGCATCCTCGTCTCGAAGATGGTGCCCGGCGTGTTCGACGTCCACCGCGGCGACGTCGTGGTCTTCAAGGACCCGGGCACCTGGCTGGCCGGCACGCCGCAGCCGCAGCGCAACGCGTTCCAGCAGGGCGTCACCGACGTGCTCACCTTCGTCGGGCTGCTCCCGCAGGACTCGGGCGAGCACCTCGTCAAGCGTGTGATCGGCACCGAGGGGGACCGTGTCACCTGCTGCGACACCGCAGGTCACATCGCGGTCAACGGTCAGACCATCGACGAGCCGTACCTGAAGCCGGGCTCCGCCCCGTCGCTGCTCGAGTTCGACCAGACGGTCCCCGAGGGGTTCCTCTGGGTGATGGGCGACAACCGCGCCCACTCGAGCGACTCCCGGTACAACGCCGGCAGCCCCGGTGGCGGGTTCGTCCCCGTCGACAACGTGGTGGGGACGGCCTTCGTCAAGGTGTGGCCGCTGGACCACCTCGGGTGGCTGCGCAACCCCGGCGCCACCTTCGAGGACGTCCCGGCCCCGTGAGCCCGCGCACGACGGTCCCTCCGGTCTTCGCCGACCTCGAGGTCGAGACCGGCATGCTGGCCGCAGGGGCCCGACGGCTCGCCGGCATGGACGAGGTCGGGCGCGGTGCGCTCGCCGGCCCGGTGAGCGTGGGCGTGTGCGTCGTCGACCTCTCGACCGGGCCCTGCCCCGTCGGGCTCACCGACTCCAAGGTCCTCACCGCCCGGGCCCGGACCGAGTACCTCCCCCTCATCGACGACTGGTCCGTGGCGACGGCCGTCGGGTCGGCCAGCGCGGCCGAGATCGACGCGGTCGGCATCGTCCGGGCGCTGCGCCTCGCGGGGCAGCGTGCGCTCGTGGCGGTGGCGCGGACGGCGGGCCCGGTCGACACGGTGCTCCTCGACGGCTCGCACGACTGGTTGACCGAGCCGGAACCCGACCTCCTCACCATGCTCGAGGGCGAGGAGGTCGCGGCCCCTGACGGGTACCTCGCGCCGCGGGTGCAGACCCGCGTCAAGGCCGACCTGTCCTGCGCGTCCGTGGCCGCCGCGAGCGTCGTCGCCAAGTGCGAGCGCGACGCCTCGATGGTGCAGCTCGCCAAGGACCACCCGCACTACGGGTGGATCGGCAACAAGGGCTACGGCTCGGCGCAGCACGTCGCGGCGCTCGGCGAGCACGGCCCGAGCCCGTTCCACAGGGTGAGCTGGCGGCTGCCCGGGGTCGGTCCGGGGGCGAGCGCCGTGCTCGATGGTCCATGATGGTCCAGTGAGCGCTGAGGACCTGGAGAACTACGAGACCGACATGGAGCTCGCGCTGTACCGCGAGTACCGCGACGTGGTGAGGCTCTTCGCCTACGTGGTGGAGACCGAACGGCGGTTCTACCTCGCCAACAGCGTCGACCTGCAGGTGCGGTCGGCCGCTGGTGAGGTGTACTTCGAGCTGCGGCTGGGCGACGCCTGGGTGTGGGACGTCTACCGCTCCAAGCGCTTCGTCAAGGCGGTGCGCGTCGTCACCTTCAAGGACGTCAACGTCGAAGAGCTCGCGCAGGCGGAGCTCGACCTCTAGCAGCCTGGGCTCTGGGCTCTGGGCTCTGGGCTCTGGGCTCTGGGTTCTGGTGCCCGGACCCGCCGGACGTCCGCCCGGGCCTACCTGCTCGTCGTCCACAGCAGAGGCTGCACCGTCTCGGTCCACAGACGGCTGACGGCAGGTCGCCCCGCCACCCCTCGCACCGGCAACGTCTGTGCCGGAGGTGGCACATGGACGTGGACAGGACAGACCGGGCCGCAGTGGGCCGGTACGGAGAAGAGCTCGTCGCCCGGATGCTCGAGGGCGCCGGGTGGGTCGTGGTGGACCGGAACTGGCGCGGGACGGGTGGCGAGCTCGACCTCGTGGCTCTCGACGGGCGTGAGCTCGTGGTCATCGAGGTCAAGACCCGGACCGGGCTGGGGTACGGACACCCGTCGGAGGCGGTCACCCCGCGCAAGCTCGCCCGGCTCCGCCGGCTCGCGGGCGAGTGGTTGGCCGGCAGGGCCGCCGAGACGGTGCCGGAGCGGCCGACGTCGGTGCGGGTCGACGTGGTCGGGGTCCTGCTCGAGAAGGGTCGCCCGCCGCAGGTCGACCATCTCGTGGGCGTGCTCTGATGGCGCTCGGCACCACGCTCGCCGTGTGCCTGGTCGGGCTGACCGGGCACCTGGTCGAGGTCGAGGCGCACCTGGCCGCCTCGGTCCCGGGGTTCACCCTCGTCGGGCTCCCGGACACCGCGCTCGCCGAGTCCCGCGACCGCGTCCGGGCAGCAGTCGCGTCGACCGGTCTCGTGCTCCCGCAGCGCAAGGTGACGGTCAACCTGTCACCGGCGGCCCTCCCGAAGGCAGGGTCGGGCTACGACCTCGCGATCGCCGTCGCCGTGCTGGCGGGCGCCGGCATGATCCACCGGGAGGGGCTCGCCAGGACCGTGCACCTGGGCGAGCTCGGGCTGGACGGGCGTGTGCACCCCGTGCGGGGCGTGCTCCCTGCCGTGGCGGCGGCCGCCGCCGCCGGGGTCGAGCGCGTGGTCGTGCCTGCCGGCGACGCGGACGAGGCAGCACTCGTCCCTGGGATCGAGGTGGTCGGCGTGCGGTGGTTGGCCGAGGTCGTGGCCCGGTACGGGGCGGACGTCGTGGTCCCCGACGACGGCGCCCGAGGACGCCGGCCTCCTGCGGAGCGCGCGACGCAGACGGTCGACGTCGACCTCGACGAGGTCGTCGGGCAGTCCGCAGCGCGGGTCGCGCTCGAGGTGGCGGCCGCCGGCGGGCACCACCTCCTCATGGTCGGACCGCCGGGCACCGGCAAGACGATGCTGGCGGCGCGGCTCCCCGGTCTGCTGCCGGCGCTCACCGAGCGCGAGGCGATCGAGGTCACCTCGGTCCACTCGGTCGCAGGCACCTTCGACGCGGCCGGCGGGCTCCTCGTCCGGCCTCCTTTCGAGGACCCTCACCACACGGCGACCCCGGCGGCCGTCGTGGGGGGAGGCTCGGGGACACCTCGCCCGGGCGCAGCCTCGCGGGCGCACCGGGGGATCCTGTTCATGGACGAGGCGCCGGAGTTCTCGCCGCGGGTGCTGCAGACCCTCCGGCAGCCGCTCGAGCACGGCGAGCTCGTCATCGAACGGGCCAACGGCAGCGCCCGGTACCCCGCGCGGTTCCAGCTGGTGCTGGCCGCGAACCCCTGCCCGTGCGGGCTCGCGATCGGCAAGGGTCTCGACTGCTCCTGCACGCCGATGGCACGGAGACGCTACTTCGCGAGGCTCTCGGGCCCGCTGCTCGACCGCGTCGACCTCCAGGTCGAGGTGCACCCGGTGACCCGTCTCGACATGCTCGACGGCCGAGCGCGGGAGGGGACCGCTGTGGTCGCGCGTCGCGTGGCACAGGCGCGGGCCGCGTCCCGCGAGCGGTTGGCCTCGACTGCCTGGAGCACGAACAGCGAGGTCCCCGGAGGGTGGTTGCGCGCTCGCCTCGGCGCAGACCGTTCGCTCCTCGGCGACCTGGACGCGGCGATGGACCGGGGGACCCTGAGCCTGCGCGGGGCCGACCGCGTGCTCCGCGTCGCCTGGACCCTCGCCGACCTCGCCGGGCGGGACGCGCCCTGCGCCGACGACATCGGCCGGGCGCTCGTGCTCCGGACGCGGGGGCAAGGGCTGTGAGCGCGGGGCAGGCGGGAGGCAGGGCGAGCGCTGCGAGCAGCTGGCGCCCGGGGGAGGCGCGCACCTCGACCGTGCTGGCCCGGGCGGCCTGGAGCCGGATCGCGGAGCCGGCCGACCGGGCCGCCGGTGCGCTGCTGAGGACGGTCGGCCCGGTCGACGCCCTCGGCTGGCTGCAGAGTGCAGGGACCGGGGACGACGCCGTCCGGCACGCCGTCTCCCGGCTCTGCGAGGTGATCGGTGTGGACGACAGGACCACCGTGCGACGGCTCGCGGCTGCGGTCGCACGTTGGGCACCTCGGGTGGCGACCACCGACCCGGCCCGAGACCTCGACAACCTCGCGAGGCTCGGTGGGCGTCTCGTCGTCCCCGAGGACGACGAGTGGCCGACCGGGCTGCTCGACCTCGGTGACGAGGGCCCCGCGTGCCTGTGGGTGCGGGGGACCGGTCGGGTCGACGAGACGCTCAGGCGGACGGTCTCGGTCGTAGGGGCCCGGGCGAGCACCGACTACGGCGACCGGGTCGCCGGTGAGCTGTCGGTCGGCCTCGTCGCCGCGGGGTGCACGACCGTCTCCGGAGGCGCTTACGGGATCGACGCGGTGGTCCACCGGTCCACCCTGGCGGTCGACGGGACCACGGTCGCGTTCCTCGCCGGCGGACCTGACCGCCTCTACCCGGCCGGGAACGCGGACCTCCTGCGCGGGGTGCTGGACGGTGCGGGACTGGTGCTGAGCGAGCTCCCGCCCGGGTCGGTGCCGAGCCGGGTGCGGTTCCTGCGTCGCAACCGGCTCATCGCCGCGTCGGGTCGGTCCACGGTCGTCGTCGAGGCGGCGTGGCGCTCCGGCTCGTTGGTCACCGCGCGCCTGGCGGCGGGGATCGGTCGCCCGGTCGGTGCCGTCCCCGGACCGGTCACCGCGGCAGGGTCGGCCGGGTGCCACCGGCTGCTGCGCGAGGGTGTCGCCGTCTGCGTGACCGACGTGGACGAGGTGCTCGAGCTCTCCGGTGCCGCGGGCGAGGGCCTCGACGGCATCGCGGCGACGGGAGCGCTGCGGGACGACGCGGACACGCGTGAGACCGACGGGCTCGACGCACCCGGCAAGGCTGCCTACGACGCGCTCCCGCTGCGACGGCCCGTCCCGGTCGACGCGCTGGTCCGGTCCTCGGGTCTGGCGCCCCACGAGCTCATGGCAGCGCTCGGGGTGCTGGAGGTCCGCGGGCTCGCGGTCCGGAGCACCGGTGGATGGTCACGCGCGGCGTCGACGGGCTGGTCGTGAGGCACGGCAGTCTGGTGCACCGTCGACGAGCACCCGAGGAGGTCACCTGCGCAGAGGGTGAAGTTCATGTGCGCATCGTCTGTTCTCGGTGGATCTTCCGCAGTTTTCCAACGATGCCGTGGAGGAGCGGGGGGCTGGTGACAAACTCCATCCGTGTGGGTCCTTGAACGCGACGCGCCGACAGGTCACGGTATTGCCATGCACGAGAGCGCCGGAGATGCCCCGAGCCTCGACGACGTCCGCGTCCTCGAGGAGTTCTCGGCGCACCTGACGTCGCAGCGCGGGCTCTCCGAGCACACGGTCCGCGCCTACGCCTCCGACCTCGCCGGGCTGTCGTCCTTCGCCCACCAGGTCGGTGCCGGACCGCTCGCAGCGGTGGGCCTCGACACCCTGCGCGGCTGGCTCGCGCAGATGGCCGGTCGTGACCTGGCCCGGTCCACCGTGGCCCGCCGCGGTGCAGCCGTCCGGGCCTTCTACGGCTGGGCCGTCCGGAGCGGGAGGGTCGGGAGCGACCCGTCCGTGCGGCTCGGCAGCCCCACCGTCTCGAAGACGCTGCCGACGGTCCTCGCGGTGGACAGCGCGACCGCCCTCATGGAGACGGCCCGCACCGCTGCCGTCGACGGCGACCCCGCCGCGCTGCGCGCCTGGGCCTGCGTGGAGCTGCTCTACGCGACCGGGGTCCGTGTCGGCGAGCTGGTCTCCCTCGACCTGCAGGACGTCGACCTCGACACGCGGTCGGTCCGGGTCGTGGGCAAGGGCGACAAGGAGCGTGTCGTGCCCTTCGGCGTACCGGCGGCGACGGCGCTGCGCTCCTGGATCGAGGACGGACGTCCCGGCCTCGAGCGTGGGAGCGGTGCCACGGCGGTGTTCCTGGGGCAGCGCGGCCAGCGCTGGGGGCAGCGGCAGGTCCGCGAGACGGTCCACAGGCTCTCCGCCGCCGCTTCGGTCGACGACGTCGCCCCGCACGACCTGCGGCACAGCGCCGCGACCCACCTGCTCAACGGTGGCTCCGACCTGAGGACGGTCCAAGAGGTCCTCGGGCACTCCACGCTCTCCACCACCCAGAGATATACGCACGTGTCGGCCGAGCGACTCAGGTCGTCCTACCAGCTAGCGCACCCTCGCGCATGACCGAAGTCGAGAGCCTCATGACTGCATCGAGCCCCACCCTGCTCGACGAGAGCCACGTGACGGACCGGGTGACCCCGGGCGAGCCCGCCCTCGGGACCCCGGCCTCCGCCCTCGTGGCGACCCAGGACCTCGTGGCGACCCCCGACGTCGACCTCCAGCCCGGTGCCCCGGTCGCAGCCCGCCCGGCCGCCCGGTCCGGCATGCTGCACGAGCGCCTCGACCGCGCCGCCCAGCGTGGGCCGGCTCCGACGGCCGTGGTGGTCGACCAGGCAGCCGCCGCTGCGGCAGCGGTCGCGAGCGAGATCGCCGGCGTGTGGCGCGAGTACAAGGCCTGCGCCGACGCACCCACCCGCGAGCGCCTCATCCTGCACTACGCACCCCTCGTGACCTCGGTCGCGTCCCGGGTCGGGATGAAGCTCCCCAGCACCGTCGAGCACGCCGACCTCGTCTCGTACGGGATGTTCGGGCTCATCGACGCGATCGAGAAGTTCGAGCTCGACCGCGAGATCAAGTTCGAGACCTACGCCACGTCACGCATCCGGGGAGCGATCCTCGACGAGCTGCGCGCCAACGACTGGGTCCCGCGCTCGGTGCGCAGCAAGGCGCGCGCCGTCGACCGTGCGCACGCCGAGCTCGAGGCGCGCCTGCACCGGGCGCCGACCGACCCGGAGATCGCCGAGCACATGGAGATCGCGCTGAGCGAGCTCCGCTCGATCCGCCACCTCGTGTCGACGGTGAACCTCGTGGCGCTCGACGAGGTCTTCGGTGCGGGCGACCAGGTCGAGCCGGTCGGTCACCTCGACACCGGTCACGGCGCCCGCTCGACCGACCCGGCGCGGACCTTCGAGTCCAAGGAGACCAAGTTCCTGCTCTCGCAGGCCATGGACCAGCTCGGAGAGCGCGAGAAGATCATGCTGGTGCTCTACTACTACGAGGGCATGACCCTCGCCGAGATCGGCGCCGTGCTCGGGGTCACCGAGTCGCGGATCTCGCAGATGCACACTGCGGCCATGGGCCGGCTCCGTGAGAAGCTCTCCCGCAGCGAGAGCGCCTGAGGTCAGCGGCAGGAGCACCACTCGCTCGACCGCGCCCACCAGCGCGAGCGGGTCGAGGTAGACCTCCCCGCGCAGCACGCCCCAGTGCACGCAGGCCGCCGGGGCGCAGTGCGACAGGGCGGCAGCCCCCAGCAGCCCGACGGTCTCGCCCTGGCGCACGGCCGAGCCCACGGAGAGCGTGCCGTCCACCGGCTCGAGGGTCGACCTCAGGCCGCCGGCATGGGTCACCACGACCACCGGGCGGTCGACCACCACGTCGGCGAAGGTGACGACGCCGTCGGAGGGGGCTACGACCGGAGAGCCCTCCGGGCCGGCCAGGTCGACGCCCCGGTGGCCCGCGAGCCATGGTGCCGCGGGCGGGTCGAAGTCCGCGAGGAGCAGCCCGGAGGTGACGAGCGTCGACCTGTCGAAGGGCGCTGGAGGGGTCGTGCCGAGAGGCAGGACGTACCGTGCGGACGAGCCGTCCGTCACGGCAGCCACGTCGGTCACGCCGGTCACGGCAGTCACGGCAGTCAGGTCCTGCGGGGCTGGCGCCTCGGCTGCCGCCGGGTCTCCGAGCGTGACGGGCGTCGGGGGTGCCGGGACCACACTGAGCGCCGGGAGCACAGGCAGCGCCGGGAGCACTGCGAGCGCTGTGAGCACAGCCAGCGCCGTGAGCAGGGTCGCGCGCAGCATCGAGAGCACCCTCGACATCGGGACGGTCGCCGCGCCGGGGCGGCCCTGGGGCATGTGCACACCGGCATCGTGGCGGACGACGGGGGAGGGCTGCTGCCGTGGTGCTCGTGCCTGTGGACGCCGGTCGGGACAGGTGGACGTCCACAGGGTGGATGTCCGGTAGACTGATCGACGCGACCGCCGTGTTCGTGCTGCCTGCAGGTAGCCGTCGTGGCCCGGAGCGCAGGTCCGTGAGGACCTGCACCGAGGTGCGACGGACCGCGCAGGCACGGACGGGCGATCGACTTCACGCACCTGACCGACCGGCTCCGCCGGTCGCTGGACGTGGGCGCGGTCCGGGGTGACCCGGTGCTCATGTCTGAGGTGCTAGGGGCGTCTCCCACCGGGGAGCACGCCGACAACCGGAACGCGGCTCTGACGAGCCGCAGAACACTGAGCACGGCGCTGGGTTGGTCCCGGCCGTGCCGAAAGGAAGTGCCATGGCCGTCGTGACCATGCGCCAGCTCCTCGAGAGCGGTGTCCACTTCGGACACCAGACCCGTCGTTGGAACCCGAAGATGAAGCGCTTCATCTTCACGGAGCGCAACGGCATCTACATCGTCGACCTCCAGCAGTCGCTGTCCTACATCGACCGCGCCTACGAGTTCGTCAAGGAGACGGTCGCCCACGGTGGGTCGATCCTCTTCGTCGGTACGAAGAAGCAGGCTCAGGAGCCCGTCGCCGAGCAGGCCGCACGCGTGGGCATGCCCTACGTGAACCACCGCTGGCTCGGTGGCATGCTCACCAACTTCCAGACGGTGAACAAGCGCCTGCAGCGCCTCAAGGAGCTCGAGCAGATCGACTTCGACGACGTCGCGGGGAGCGCCTTCACCAAGAAGGAGCTGCTCATCATGCGTCGCGAGCGCGACAAGCTCGCCCGCACCCTCGGCGGCATCCGCGACATGGCGAAGATCCCCTCCGCCGTGTGGATCGTGGACACCAACAAGGAGCACCTCGCGGTCGACGAGGCGCGCAAGCTGCGCATCCCGATCGTCGCGATCCTCGACACCAACTGCGACCCTGACGTCGTGGACTACAAGATCCCGGGCAACGACGACGCCATCCGCGCCGTCGCGCTGCTGACGCGAGTCATCGCCGACGCCGTCGCCGAGGGCCTCATCGCCCGTCACGCCGGCAAGTCCGGTGGCGCCGAGGCCACCGAGGCCGAGCCGCTCGCCGAGTGGGAGCGCGAGCTCCTCGAGGGTGCGTCCAAGGACGCTGCGGCCCCGGCCGCCGAGGCGCCCGCTGCTGAGGCACCCGCTGCCGAGGCTCCGGCCGCTGCCGAGGCCCCCGCGGCCGAGGAGCCCGCCGCTGCCGAGGCACCCGCTGCTGAGGCTCCGGCCGAGGCTGCCGCCGAGGTCGAGGCTCCGGCCGCCGAGGCAGAGTCCAAGTAGTCGACAGCGCCGGTGGGCGGGCGGCCAGGTGAACCCCTGGCCGCCCGCCCCCACCCCGATACCGCTCCTACACCCGAAGGACACCACTTATGGCGAACTACACCGCCGCTGACATCAAGGCGCTCCGCGAGCGCACCGGTGCAGGCATGCTCGACGTCAAGAAGGCCCTCGACGAGGCCGACGGCAACGCCGAGAAGGCACTCGAGATCATCCGCATCAAGGGTCTCAAGGGCGTCTCCAAGCGCGAGGGCAACGCGACCTCCGAGGGCCTCGTCGCCCTCGTCGTGACCGCCGTCGACGGTGGAGAGGTCGGCACCGTCGTCGAGCTCAACTCCGAGACCGACTTCGTCGCCAAGTCCGACGCCTTCATCGCCCTGGCCGACCGCGTGCTCAACGCCGTCGCCGCCTCGGGTGCCGCAGACGTCGAGGCCGGGCTGGCCGCTGACGTCGACGGCGAGACCGTCGCCGAGCTCGTCGCCTCGACCGCCGCGACCCTGGGCGAGAAGATCGTCCTGCGCCGCGTCGCCCGCGTCGCCGCGCCGAAGGTCACGAGCTACCTGCACCGCACGAGCAAGGACCTCCCGCCGTCGATCGGTGTCCTCATCGGCACCGACGAGGCCGGAGCGGCCGTGGGCAAGGACATCGCGCAGCACATCGCCGCCATGTCGCCCACCTTCCTCAGCCGTGAGGACGTCCCCGAGGAGACCGTCGCCAACGAGCGTCGTATCGCCGAGGAGACCTCGCGCAACGAGGGCAAGCCCGAGGCTGCCCTCCCGAAGATCATCGAAGGCCGCCTCGGCGGGTTCTTCAAGGACGTCGTGCTCCTCGAGCAGCCCCTTGCCAAGGACCCGAAGAAGTCGGTCAAGAAGACCCTCGAAGAGGTCGGCGGGACCGCCACGGAGTTCGTGCGCTTCCGCGTCGGCTCCTGAACGACTGCATGACGGCGATGCCCGGCCCGCGCACCTCGCGGGCCGGGCATCGGCACAGGGTGGGGAAGTGATTCGACGATGGGAGCACACGTGACGGACGTCAGCATCGAGGACCAGCGGTCCGGCACCGGGGGAGCCCGCAGGGTCCTCCTCAAGCTGTCGGGCGAGGCCTTCGGCGGTGGGCAGATCGGGCTCGCGTCCGACGTGGTCCGCCGCGTCGCCGCCGAGATCGCCGCGGCGGTCGCCGAGGGTGTCCAGGTGGCCATCGTCGTCGGGGGAGGGAACTTCTTCCGCGGGGCCGAGCTCTCCCAGCAGGGCCTCGACCGGGCGCGCGCCGACTACATGGGCATGCTCGGGACCGTGATGAACTGCCTCGCCCTCCAGGACTTCCTCGAGCAGGCCGGCGTGAGCACGCGCGTGCAGACGGCGATCGCCATGGGCCAGGTCGCCGAGCCGTACATCCCGCTCCGGGCGATCCGGCACCTCGAGAAGGGCCGCGTCGTGATCTTCGGCGCCGGCGCCGGCATGCCGTACTTCTCGACGGACACCGTCGCCGCCCAGCGCGCTCTCGAGACGCACTGCGACGAGGTGCTCATGGGCAAGAACGGCGTCGACGGGGTCTACTCCGCAGACCCGCGCAAGGACCCGGACGCCGTGAAGCTCGACTCCCTGACCTACACCGACGCGCTCGTCAACGACCTTGCCGTCATGGACGCCACGGCCCTGAGCCTGTGCCGCGACAACGACGTGCACATGCGCGTGTTCGGCATGGACGAGCCCGGCAACGTCACCCGCGCGCTGCTGGGTGAGAAGATCGGAACGCTGGTCACCGCGGGCTGAGGCCCGCGACGACCTGCACGAACAGCCCTGCCATGCCGTGAGCGTGGCGCCGAGATCGTGATGAAGGAGTACCGGTGATCGACGACACCCTCCTCGAGGCTGAGGACAAGATGGACAAGGCGATCGAGGTCGCCAAGAACGGCTTCGCCAGCATCCGGACCGGACGCGCGAACTCCGCGATGTTCTCGCGGATCACGGTCGAGTACTACGGCGCCCAGACGCCCCTCCAGCAGCTCGCGTCCTTCAACACCCCGGAGGCGCGCACCATCCTCGTGGTGCCCTTCGACAAGACGGCGCTGCCGGCCATCGAGCGCGCCCTGCGCGACTCCGACCTCGGCGTCAACCCGAGCAACGACGGCAACGTCATCCGGATCGTCCTCCCGGTCCTCACGGCGGAGCGTCGCAAGGAGTACGTCAAGCTCGCCAAGACCCAGGCAGAGGACGCCCGTGTCTCGGTGCGCGCTGTCCGCCGCAAGGCGAAGGACACGCTCGACAAGCTCGTCAAGGACGGCGACGCCGGCGAGGACGAGGGCGTGCGCGCGGAGAAGGAGCTCGAGGCGATCACCAAGCGGCACGTCGACGTCGTCGACCAGCTGCTCGCCTCCAAGGAAGCCGAGCTGCTCGAAGTCTGATGGTCGACTCTCCCTCGTCCGAGGCCGTCGCCCGGGCTCCGCGCACAGGTCGCAACCTCCCGGTCGCGATCGGTGTCGGCGTCGCCCTGCTCCTGGCGGTGTTCGGGTCGCTGTTCATCCGCAAGGAGATCTTCATCGGCTTCGCGCTGCTGGCGATCGGTGCTGCTCTCTGGGAGCTCTCGAAGGCCTTCGGTCGTCGAGGGATCCACATCCCGCTGCTGCCGCTGTGGGTCGGCTCGGCCGGCATGCTCGTCTCGACCTACCGGGCGGGGTCCGAGGCCCTCATGGTCTCGTTCGTCCTGACCGCTGCGGGCCTGGTCGTCTGGCGTGTGGTCGACGGCGGCGGGACCGGAGCGGTGCGCGACGCCGCGTCCGGGATCTTCGCAGCCACGTACCTGCCGCTCATGGGCGGGTTCGTCATGCTCATGCTCGCGGCGGACGACGGTCACTGGCAGGTGCTCGTCTTCATCCTGCTGGCCGTCGCGAACGACGTCGGCGGGTTCGTGGCAGGGGTCCTCTTCGGACGGCACCCGCTGGCCCCGTCGGTCAGCCCGAAGAAGAGCTGGGAGGGGCTCGCCGGCTCCTTCGTCCTGGCCATGGCCGTCGGTCTCGTGGGGGCCGTCCTGCTGCTCGACCACAACCCGGTCATCGGTCTGGCGCTGGGTCTGCTGACACCGCTCACCGCGACCCTCGGGGACCTCGCGGAGTCGATGATCAAGCGCGACCTAGAATTGAAGGACATGGGGTCGCTGCTGCCCGGGCACGGCGGGGTCCTGGACCGTCTCGACTCGATGCTGCTCACCGCCCCGTTCGTGTACCTGCTGCTCTCGGTCGGCCCGGAGCTGGCCGCCTGAGCAGGCTCTGCACCACTACCTGCACGACCGCACGCACCGCCGCTCGACCTGCACCGCACATCACCAACCGACTGGATCTGTGACCATGGCTGTTCAACGCTCAACCACCGAGCGCCCGACCGGACTGAGCGCAGCCCAGCAGGCTGGCCTCAAGACTCCGCTGACCCTGCAGATGGCCGCGCCCCCGCGTCGCGGCAAGCCCCCGCGCCACTTCGCCGACCTCTCCCCGGAGGAGCGCGTGGCGGCAGTCACCGAGCTCGGCGAGAAGCCGTTCCGCGCCAAGCAGCTCGCGACGCACTACTTCTCCCACCTCACCGCGGACCCCCAGGACATGACGGACCTGCCCGCCGGCAGCCGCGACGTGCTGACCGACGCGCTGTTCCCGCCGCTGCTCACCAAGGTGCGCACCATGGAGGCCGACGGCGGCACGACCGTGAAGACCCTCTGGCACCTCTACGACCAGGTCAAGGTCGAGTCGGTGCTCATGCGCTACACGAGCCGCACGACGCTCTGCGTGTCGAGCCAGGCCGGCTGCGGCATGGCGTGCCCCTTCTGCGCGACCGGGCAGCTGGGCCTGACCCGCAACCTCTCGACCGCCGAGATCGTCGAGCAGGTCCGGCAGGCCGCCAAGTCGCTCGCCGACGGCGAGATCCCCGGCGGCCCCACCCGGCTCAACAACCTCGTGTTCATGGGGATGGGCGAGCCGCTCGCCAACTACAAGGCGGTCATCGGCACCGTGCGCCAGGCCGTCGCCCCGGCCCCCGACGGCCTCGGCATGTCGGCGCGCAACATCACCGTCTCCACGGTCGGCCTCGTCCCCGCGATGAACAAGCTGGCCAAGGAGGGCATCCCGGTGACGCTCGCGCTGTCGCTGCACGCCCCCGACGACGAGCTCCGCAGCGACCTGGTCCCGATCAACACGCGCTGGTCGGTCGACGAGGTCCTCGACGCGGCGCGTGGGTACTTCGACGCGACGGGTCGACGCGTGAGCATCGAGTACGCCCTCATCAAGGACATGAACGACCACGCGTGGCGCGCGGACCTGCTGGGCGAGAAGCTCACCGCCCGCGGCCAGGGCTGGGTGCACGTCAACCCCATCCCGCTCAACCCCACGCCCGGCTCCATCTGGACCGCGAGCGAGCAGGACGTCGAGGACGAGTTCGTCGCCCGGCTCCGTGGGCACGGCATCCCCACCACCATCCGGGACACTCGGGGAAGTGACATCGACGGCGCCTGCGGGCAGCTCGCAGCGGAGGAGTCAGCATGACGAAGATGTTCTCGACGGTGTCTCGGCTCAGGCTCGGCTACGAGCAGGAGGACGTCGACGACTTCTTCGCGCACGCCCGCCAGGTCTACGAGGGGCAGAGCGACGAGGACCTCTCGAGCCGTGACATCCGGTCGGCCGGCTTCGAGCTGGCCCGTGGCGGCTACGACACCGACGAGGTCGACGCCGCCCTCGACCGCCTCGAGAGCGCCTTCGTGGCCCGCGCGCGCCAGGAGGTGCTCGTGACAGGAGGCTCGGCCGCCTGGATGGAGCAGCTCGCGGAGAACGCACGCTCGCTCTACGGCAGGCTCGGGCGCCCGGACGGCGAGCGGTTCGAGCCGGCCCGGCGCGGGCAGCCCGCCTACGACCGCGACGACGTCGACGACCTGTGCGACCGGCTCGTCGAGTACTTCGACAAGACCGAGCCGATCACGGCGGACGAGATCCGGCGGGCACGGTTCCGCCGGCGCTCCGGTCGGCGCGGCTACGCCGAGGCACCGGTCGACGCGTTCTTCTCCCGGGCTGTCGAGGTGCTCCTCGGTGTCGAGTAGCAGCGTCCGCTCGGTCACCCTCCTCGGGTCGACGGGGTCCATCGGGACCCAGGCCGTCGACGTCCTCTCCCGGCACCGCGACAGGTACCGGGTGACAGCGCTCTCGGCCGGTGGGGCGCAGCCCGAGATGCTCGCCCAGCAGGCCGTCGACCTCGACGTCGAGGTCGTGGCGGTGTCTGACGAGGCGGCGGTACCGGCGCTCCGCGACCACCTCTCGCGCCTGCAGACCCCAGGCTCTCGCGCGATCGAGGTCCTCTCCGGCCCGGACGCCGCGACCACGCTCGCCGCGGGCGGCTCGGACGTCGTGCTCAACGGGATCACCGGCTCGGTCGGCCTCGGGCCGACGCTGGCCGCGCTGCGGTCGGGATCGACCCTCGCGCTCGCCAACAAGGAGTCCCTCGTGGTCGGGGGGCCGCTCGTCCAGGCGGCGCGCGTGCGCCCCGACCAGATCGTCCCGGTCGACTCCGAGCACTCGGCGATGGCGCAGAGCCTGCGCTCGGGTGCCCGCCACGAGGTCCGCCGGCTCGTGCTCACCGCGTCGGGCGGCCCGTTCCGCGGCTGGCACCGTGACGACGTCAAGGCCGTGACGGTGGACCAGGCGCTCGACCACCCCACGTGGTCGATGGGGCCGGTCGTCACGATCAACTCGGCGACGCTGGTCAACAAGGGGCTCGAGCTCATCGAGGCGCACCTGCTCTTCGACGTCCCGGTCGACGACATCACCGTGGTGGTCCACCCGCAGTCCGTCGTGCACTCGATGGTCGAGTTCCACGACGGGTCGACGATCGCCCAGGCCTCGCCACCGGACATGCGGCTGCCGATCGCGCTCGGCCTCAGCTGGCCCGAGCGTCTCGACGACGTGTCGACGCCGTGCGACTGGTCGAGGCCCGTCGCCTGGACCTTCGAGCCTCTCGACGAGACCCTCTTCGGTGCCGTCCGGCTCGCCAGGCAGGTCGCAGCCGCGGGTGCCACCCACCCGGCGGTCTTCAACGCCGCGAACGAGGAGTGCGTCGCAGCCTTCCTCGAGGGGCGCATCGGGTTCCTCGAGATCGTCGAGACCGTCGAGCGCGTGGTCGCCGAGCACGAGTCGAGCAGCGGTGTGCTCACCCTCGACGACGTGCTCGCAGCCGAGACGTGGGCGCGCGGGCGGGCGCGCGAGGTGCTCGCCGAGCGCTGAGTGGCTCGCAGGTGGCTCCCAGGCCGCTCGGGCACCATGTCCGCGGACCGAGCCGGTCCGCGCGCCCTGCGCGGTACCCTTCGACCAGCGCACCGTGCTGACCAGTCAGGAGTTCAGATGTCCTACCTCGTGGGCGTGCTCGTCATCCTCGCCGGGCTCCTCGTCTCGATCGCCCTCCACGAGGTCGGCCACATGGTCCCGGCCAAGAGGTTCGGCGTCCGCGTCAGCCAGTACATGGTCGGCTTCGGCCCGACGCTGTGGTCCCGCACGCGGGGCGAGACGGAGTACGGGCTCAAGGCCATCCCGCTCGGCGGGTACGTGCGCCTCGTCGGCATGTACCCCCCGGGGGACCCGCGTGCCGAGCGGAAGACGGGGCGCATCGCCGAGCTCGTCCAGTCGGCGCGCGACGCGAGCGCGGAGGAGATCGTCCCGGGGGAGGAGCACCGGGCCTTCTACAACCTCTCGGCCCCGAAGAAGCTCGTCGTCATGCTCGGCGGGCCGTTCATGAACCTCGTGATCGCCGCGGTGCTCTTCACCGTCGTCGTGGTCGGCTTCGGTGCCTTCGGCCCGACGACCACGCTGGCGTCGGTGTCCCAGTGCGTCCTGCCCGTGGGTGCCCCGGCCGACGCCGAGTGCACCGAGGGCTCAGAGCTGGCCCCGGCAGCGGCTGCGGGGCTGCTCCCGGGAGACACCATCGTCGAGTTCGGGGGGGTGGCCACGACCGGATGGGACGAGCTGGCCGCGCAGATCAGCGCCGCGGGCGGTACGCCCACGGAGGTGGTCGTCGAGCGTGACGGCCAGCGGGTCGAGTCGGTCGTCACCCCTGTCGTCGCAGACCGCCCCACCACGGACGCGTCCGGCGCCGCGGTGCTCGACAGCGACGGGGAGCCGGTGACCCGGAGCGTCGGCTTCCTCGGGATCAGCCCCACGCAGGGTCTCGAGCCGCAGCCGGTGACCGTCGTCCCGGGCATGCTCTGGGACCGGCTCGTCCAGACCGCACAGGTGATCGTCACCCTCCCCGAGCGCATGGTCGACATCACCCAGGTCGCCTTCGGCCTCGAGGAGCGCGACCCGACCTCCGTCGTGGGCCCCGTGGGCGTGGGACGGTTCGCGGGTGAGATCGCGTCGGTGCAGATCGACGGGTACGACACCGCGCTGCGCACCGCGGACCTCATCATGATGGTCGCGGGGCTCAACATCGCGCTGTTCGCCTTCAACCTCATCCCGCTGCTCCCGCTCGACGGGGGCCACGTCGTGGGTGCCCTGTACGAGGGGGCGCGCCGCCAGGTGGCGCGGGTCCGGGGCCGCCCGCGCCCGGCGCCTGCGGACACCGCCCGCATGATGCCGCTCGCCTACGGCGTGTTCGTGGTCATGGCGGCGATGGGCGCGCTCATCGCGTACGTCGACGTCGTCAGACCCGTCCAGCTCATGTGAGGTCTGTGGAGGACCGCGTCACATCGGACACAACGGCGCTGCCGGGGTGCGCCGGACCGCCACGGAGAGGGATACTGGTCAGGTGAGCCTCCCGATCAGCCTTGGTATGCCCGAAGCACCTCCGCCCGTCCTCGCCCCGCGACGACCCACCCGCAAGATCAAGGTGGGCAAGGTGGACGTCGGCGGCGACGCCCCGGTGAGCGTGCAGTCCATGTGCACCACGCCGACCACCGACATCAACGCGACCCTCCAGCAGATCGCGGAGCTGACGGCCTCGGGCTGCGACATCGTGCGTGTCGCGGTGCCGAGCCAGGACGACGCCCTCGCGCTCCCGGCGATCGCCAGGAAGTCGCAGATCCCCGTGATCGCGGACATCCACTTCCAGCCCAAGTACGTCTACGCGGCGATCGACGCCGGCTGTGCCGCGGTGCGCGTGAACCCGGGCAACATCCGCAAGTTCGACGACCAGGTCAAGCAGATCGCGAACGCCGCCCGTGACGCGGGCGTCTCGATCCGTATCGGCGTCAACGCCGGGTCGCTCGACCCGCGGATCATGGCCAAGTACGGCAAGGCGACTCCCGAGGCGCTCGTCGAGTCGGCCGTCTGGGAGGCGTCGCTCTTCGAGGAGCACGACTTCCACGACTTCAAGATCTCGGTCAAGCACAACGACCCCGTGGTCATGGTGCGCGCCTACGAGCTGCTCTCGCAGGCCGGCGACTGGCCGCTGCACCTCGGTGTCACCGAGGCAGGTCCGGCCTTCCAGGGCACCATCAAGTCCGCGACCGCCTTCGGCGCGCTGCTCTCGCAGGGCATCGGCGACACGATCCGCGTCTCGCTGTCCGCCCCGCCGGTCGAGGAGGTCAAGGTCGGCATCCAGATCCTCCAGTCGCTCAACCTCCGGCCCCGCAAGCTCGAGATCGTCTCGTGCCCGTCGTGCGGGCGCGCCCAGGTCGACGTGTACACGCTCGCCGAGAAGGTCACCGCCGGTCTCGAGGGCCTCGAGGTCCCGCTCCGCGTGGCCGTCATGGGCTGCGTCGTGAACGGCCCCGGCGAGGCTCGCGAGGCCGACCTGGGCGTGGCCTCGGGCAACGGCAAGGGACAGATCTTCGTCAAGGGCGAGGTCGTCAAGACCGTCCCCGAGGCGCTGATCGTCGAGACGCTCATCGAAGAGGCCATGCGCATCGCCGAGACCATGGAGCGCCCCGCCGAGGGCGGCGCCCCGGTCGTCTCGGTCGGCTGACCCACGGCCCGGGCGCCCGGGCCGAGCACCACACAGAGGCACCACGCCGCGCACCGTGCGCTGCGCCCGGCCGGAGGAGGTCGAGTTGACGAGCGTCCGTACGCGAACGCCTGACGTGAGCAGGCCCGCGGTGAGGATCCTGTCGGACGTGGACCTCCCCGAGATGATGGCGCTGTGCGCCGTCGACCCTGTCGGCTCTGTGCTCGCCGCGTCCCGCGTCGAGGCTGCCCTCGTCGACGGCTTCGCGCGGACCGGCGGGCAGGCCTGGGGCTTCCCCGCGCAGGGGCCGCTGGTGGCGACGTGCTGGGCGGGTGCCAACCTCGTGCCGGTGGTGCCGTCCCCCGACACGGAGGTGCTCGACGCCTTCGCCGCCCAGGCGCGGGCGCAGGGACGTCGGTGCTCGTCGATCGTGGGGCCGGCGGTCGCGGCCCTCGGGCTGTGGCGTCGGCTCGAGGCCGACTGGGGCCCGGCCCGCTCGGTGCGTACCGAGCAGCCGTCGATGGTCATGCAGGGGGAGCTTCTGGTCGAGCCCGACCCCGACGTGCGGACCTCGACCGCGGAGGACATGCCCGACCTCCTGCCCGCCTGCGTGCGCATGTTCGAGGAAGAGGTCGGCTACTCGCCCATGACCTACTCGGCACGTGCCTACGAAGAGCGCGTCGCGTCGCTGGTGCACGACCGGCGGTCCTTCCTCTCCCGCGCGCACGAGCCCGACGGCCGCATCGTCTTCAAGGCCGAGATCGGGGCGCTCACGCGTGACGTCGCCCAGGTCCAGGGGGTCTGGGTCGACCCGCTCGACCGCGGCACGGGCCGGGCAGCGCCCGGCATGGCAGCGGTCGTCCGGCACGTGCTCGCGGCGCCCGGCCGTACGGTGTCGCTCTACGTCAACAGCTTCAACGAGCGGGCTCTGGCGACCTATCGCAGGGTGGGCTTCGAGCAGGTCGGGACCTACGCGACCGTCCTGTTCTGAACATGCAGGACGAGCGTGTACAGACCTGCCACGCTCACGCACTAGGCTCGTCCCATGCTGCTGCGTCTCTCGACACTGTTCGTCCGTACCCTGCGTGAGGACCCGGCTGACGCCGAGGTCGCGAGCCACCGTCTGCTGGTGCGCGCGGGGTACATCCGCCGTGCCGCCCCCGGGATCTACACCTGGCTGCCGCTCGGCCTGCGGGTGCTCGCCAAGGTCGAGGCCGTGGTCCGCGAGGAGATGCAGGCGGCTGGTGCCCAGGAGGTCCACTTCCCGGCGCTCCTGCCCCGCGAGCCCTACGAGGCGACCGGGCGCTGGACCGAGTACGGCCCGAACCTCTTCCGCCTGAAGGACCGTCGTGACAACGACTACCTCCTGGCGCCCACCCACGAGGAGATGTTCACGCTCCTCGTCAAGGACCTGTACTCCTCGTACAAGGACCTCCCGGTGACGCTCTTCCAGGTGCAGACCAAGTACCGCGACGAGGCGCGCCCGCGCGCCGGGCTCATCCGCGGTCGTGAGTTCGTCATGAAGGACGCGTACTCCTTCGACGTCGACGACGCCGGGCTCGAGGCCTCGTACCTCGTGCAGCGTGCCGCGTACGAGAAGATCTTCACGCGGCTCGGCCTCGAGTACGTCGTGGTCGCGGCCACCTCCGGCGCTATGGGTGGCTCGCGCAGCGAGGAGTTCCTGCACCCGACCGCCATCGGTGAGGACACCTTCGTGCGCTCTCCCGGTGGCTACGCCGCCAACGTCGAGGCCGTGACGACCATCGTCCCGCCCGAGGTCGACGCCTCGGACGCCCCCGCCGCGCACGTCGAGGCCACGCCGGACACCCCCACCATCGAGTCGCTCGTGGCGGTCGCCAACGCCGAGCACCCCCGCTCGGACGGTCGCGCGTGGACCGCTGCCGACACGCTCAAGAACGTGGTCCTCGCCGTCGTCCAGCCCGACGGGACGCGCGAGCTCCTCGTCGTCGGCCTCCCGGGCGACCGCGAGGTCGACCTCAAGCGCCTCGAGGCGGCCCTCGCGCCCGCCGAGGCCGAGCCTGCCGGCGACGGCGACTTCGCCAAGAACCCGGTCCTGGTCAAGGGGTACATCGGCCCGCAGGTCCTCGGGCGTGCCCACACCGGTGACGAGACGGCGATCCGCTACCTCGTGGACCCCAGGGTCGTGGCCGGGACGCGCTGGATCACCGGGGCCAACGAGCCCGGCAAGCACGTGTTCGACCTGGTGGCCGGACGGGACTTCGTCGCCGACGGCACCGTCGAGTGCGCCGAGGTCCGGGCCGGCGACCCGGCCCCGGACGGCTCGGGCCCCCTCGAGCTCGCCCGTGGGATCGAGATCGGTCACATCTTCCAGCTCGGTCGCAAGTACGCGGACGCGCTCGGGCTCAAGGTGCTGGACGTCAACGGCAAGCAGGTCACCGTGACGATGGGCTCGTACGGCATCGGCGTGACGCGTGCGCTCGCCGCCCTGGCCGAGGCCAACCACGACGAGAAGGGCCTCGCCTGGCCGGCGCACGTCGCCCCGGCGCACGTGCACGTCGTGGCCACCGGCAAGGACCCGGCGGTCTTCGCGGCGGCCGAGACGATCGCGCAGGAGCTCTCGGCCCAGCGGGTCGAGGTGCTCTACGACGACCGCCCCAAGGTGTCGCCCGGCGTGAAGTTCGCGGACGCCGAGCTGCTCGGGGTGCCGCTCGTGGTGGTCGTGGGACGCGGGCTGGCCGACGGCGTGGTCGAGGTCCGGCCGCGGGTCGGCGGAGAGGCCGTCTCCGTGCCTGTCGCCGAGGCAGCCCAGCGCGTCGTGGAGATGGTCGAGGCTCTCTGAGCCACGGCTCAGCCACCGCTGCGCCTCAGCAGCACATGAGCAGCACATAAGCAGGGCCGGTCACGACGGACGTGACCGGCCCTGCTGGCGTCTCGGAGCGGCTCGGCGTCAGCCGGCGAGCTCGGGCATGCCGGGGAAGGTGCTCGCGGGTGCTCCCCAGGACCTCGAGGAGAGGTGTGCGTCCGCCAGGAGGTCGAGCATCGAGGACCGGGCGTCGGCGTCGACCTGGCCGACGAAGGTCGCGTAGGCGTCCGCGAGGTCGGCCTCGATCTCCGCGGCGCGCGTGACCATCGAGTCGCGCGAGGCGAGCGTCGGGGTCCCATCGGCGATCGTGCCGAGGTCGTAGGCCACCTCCCTCGGGTCGGTGGCCGCTCCGTCGAGCGAGGCGAGCACTGCCCAGCCCTGGGCCCGCTCACGGTGCTCTGCGGCGCGGTCGCGGGCCGCCGTCCGGTCACCGTCGGCCAGGCGGGCGGCCATGACCTCGTAGGCGTAGCCCGCGGCGTCCTCGGCCCGCACGACCGTGACGAGGTCGGCTGCGGAGAGGTTCTTGGGCAGCGTGGTCGGGAGCGTGGTCGTGAAGGACTCGGGTGCCGGGGCGTCGAGGCCGGAGAGGGCCGCGAGCGAGCGTGCCTGGTCGAGGTGCGAGGTCGCGACCGAGGCGTAGAGGCGGGCGAGCGCGGGGTCGCGCGGAGTACCGATCGAGGCCCGGGTGCGGTCGGCGGACTGCGTGAGGACGGTGAGCAGGCGGGGGACCGACGGTGCCGGGTCGGTCGTCGTCGAGCCGGTGGGCTCGTCGGTCGGGCTCGCCGCGACCGACGGGTCGATGGTGCCCTCGTCGTCGGTGACCGAGCCGGGCGCCAGGGCGGTCTGACCGTCTGCGGCGTCGTGCGAGCTGGTGCCGGCCGGGTCGCCGCCCTCACCCTCGACGCCCGAGACGTACTCCCCGCCGAGGGCCTCGGCCTGCGCGGTCGCGCTCGCGTCGATCTCCTCGAGCAGCGCGACCACGGGGGAGGCGGGGTCGACGGTCGGGATCGTCAGGCGGGCCTCCGGCCCCACGAGCAGGACGTCGGCGACGGCCGCCTGCCGCGAGATCTCGTCGGCGTCGGGGACGAGCGCGGCGGGCGCCGGGCTCTCGAGCCTGATGCCGCAGCCGGCCACGGTGGCGAGGGCGAGGACTGTGCTGATGATCACGGTCAGGAGCGTCCGTGCGCGGCGTCGCCGCGGTGCCGGGCGGGGGTGCCCGGAGGCGGCGTCGACGGCGGGCGGGGGCTGGATATCCGCGGCGGTGTTCATCGCCCCTGATGATGCCACGCCGTCGGTCCTGGGCCGGCTCGCCGTGCCGCGGTGCGCTGTCAGGCGGCGGCGCACCGGGCCCCGGCGAGGTCGTCGGCGGTCGGGCCGTCCGGCGTCGGTCGGAGGACTCGGTACGCTTGGTCCGAGAACAACAGCACACCGGTCTGATCCATGCCTGGTGGGCTGTGGAGCCGACAGGGAGTGAAGAGATGGCAGCATCGCCGATCGCTGAGCAGGTGGCGGACGCGGTCCGACCAGGGGTCGAGAGCGCAGGGCTCGTCCTGGAGGACGTCCAGGTGGCCCCGGCGGGCGCACGCACCGTCGTGCGGGTCGTGCTCGACCTCACGGAGGACCAGACGGGTGCCCTCGGCCTCGACCAGGTCGCCGAGGTCTCGCGGGTCATCTCCGACACGCTCGACACCCTCCCCGCGCTCCCCGGCAAGTTCACGCTCGAGGTGACCTCGCCCGGGACGAGCCGCCCGCTCACCGAGCTGCGCCACTTCAAGCGCGCGCGGACACGTCTCGTGGCGGTGACCCTCGTCGAGGGCGCGCCGTTCACCGAGCGCCTGACCTCGGTCGAGGACGAGGTCCTCGTGTTCGAGGGCGCCGACGGCGCACCGCACGAGGTGCCCTTCGCGGCCGTGAGCAGCGGGCAGGTCGAGGTCGAGCTCAAGCGGGCCGCCTCGGTCGACGAGAGCGACTTCGAAGACTTCGACGGTTCGGAAGACACCGACCGCACAGATGGTGAGGGCTGAGATGGACATCGACATGAGCGCGCTGCGCCTCCTCGAGCGCGAGCGGGAGATCAGCCTCGACGTGCTGGTCTCCGCGATCGAGCAGGCGCTGGCGCTGGCCTACCAGCGGACCCCGGGCGCGCAGCGCACCGCGCGGGTCGAGATCGACCGCAAGTCCGGCCACGTGACGGTCTGGGCGCGCGAGGACATCGAGACCGAGGAGCCGGTCGAGCCGCGCTACAGCGACGGAGACGACGCCGACGGCACGGAGGACGACGAGGCGCCGACGACCCGTGTCGTCCGCACCCTCGGTCCCGAGTTCGACGACACCCCGACGGACTTCGGCCGCATCGCGACCTCGACGGCTCGTCAGGTGATCATGCAGCGCCTGCGCGACGCCGAGGACGACCAGGTGCTCGGGCAGTTCCGCGACAAGGAGGGTGAGCTCGTCTCGGGCATCATCCAGCAGGGCCGCGACCCGCGCGTCGTGCTCGTGGACGTCGGCGGCACCGAGGCGGTCCTCGGGGCGCACGAGCAGGTGCCGACCGAGAAGTACACGCACGGCGAGCGTCTGCGGTCGTACGTCCTCGACGTGTCGCGCGGCATGAAGGGCCCGCAGATCTCGCTGAGCCGGACGCACCCCAACCTCGTGCGCAAGCTCTTCGAGATGGAGGTCCCCGAGGTCGCCGACGGCTCCGTGGAGATCGTCGCGATCGCCCGCGAGGCCGGGCACCGCACCAAGATGGCGGTGCGGGCACGGGTCTCCGGCCTCAACGCCAAGGGTGCCTGCATCGGCCCGATGGGCTCACGCGTGCGCGCCGTGATGGCCGAGCTGCACGACGAGAAGATCGACATCGTCGACTGGAACGACGACCCTGCGGCCTTCGTGGCGAGCGCGCTGTCGCCGGCGACTGTGATCTCCGTGACGGTCGTGGACGCCGACGCCCGCGCAGCCCGCGTCATCGTGCCGGACTTCCAGCTGTCGCTCGCGATCGGCAAGGAGGGCCAGAACGCCCGTCTGGCCGCGAAGCTCACCGGCTGGCGCATCGACATCCGCTCCGACGGCGGCGGCGCCGAGGGCTCCGACGACGCCTCGACGACGTCCTCGGACCCGCGGTAGGTCGGCACACGTGGGTCGGCACGCTAGACTGGACAGGTCTGGGTCACCACGCCCGGCCTCCTCACGTGTCCCCGTACGGTCCGCTGAGCCCCAGAACCCCGGTTCTGAGCCGGTCGGCCCGGTGCGGACGTGCGTCGGTTGCCGGCAGCGAGATGCCCAGTCGCAGATGATCCGGTTCGTGATGAGCCGGGGAGACGAGGACGGCGCCAGCCCTGGCGTGGTCGCAGACCCCCGGCGCGTACGGTCGGGACGCGGTGCCTGGCTGCACGACGACGCCGGGTGCGCCGAGCGAGCGATCGCCCGGAAGGCGTTCCAGCGTGCACTTCGCGTCCCGCACGACATCGCCATCAACGGCTTGACCATCCCGGTGGACCCATGTCCTCCGGGAGCACGACACGTCGACAAGGAAGCGGGTTAGAAGCCGATGGGCACCCGATGAGTACTCAGCGATGAGTTCCCAGCACTAACGACGGTCCTCCCTGCCTTGGGTGGACCAAGACAGGAGAGTTGTGGCAAAGGTCCGCGTCTACGAGCTCGCAAAAGAGCTCGGGGTGGAGAGCAAGACCATCATGACGAAGCTCACCGAGCTCGGTGAGTTCGTCCGTTCAGCGTCATCGACCATCGAGCCCCCCGTGGTTCGCAAGCTGCGCGACGCCTTCCCGGCGGCGCAGCAGGACGGTGCAGCCAAGCCCGCGGCGAGCAAGCCGTCCGGCCCTCGTCCCGGGAAGCCGGCCCCGGCCGCGCCCGCCCCGAGCGCGCCGGTCGAGCAGGCAGCCCCGGCTGCTGCGCCCGCAGCACCGTCGGCGCCCGCCCCGGCGGCCCCGGCACCCGCACCGGCCGCTCCTGCGGCCGAGAGCACCCCTGCTCCCGAGGCAGCGGCCGAGAAGCCTGCTGCCCCGGCACCGACCGAGACCCCGCGTCCGGCCGCACAGGGTGGCACGCCCGCCCCGCGCCCCGGCACGCCTCGTCCCGGCAACAACCCCTTCGCGACGAGCCAGGGGATGCCGCGTTCTGACAAGCCGCGCTCCGGCACGCCCCGCCCGGGGAACAACCCCTTCGCGACGAGCCAGGGCATGCCCCGGCCCGGACAGCGTCCCGAGCGCACCGAGCGCACGGAGAACGTCAACCCGGCGGCCCCGGCCGCCAACACCGGCGAGCGCACCGGCGGTCCTCGTCCCGGCGCACCGCGTCCGGGTGGGGCACGCCCCAACCCGGGCATGATGCCCGGCCGCAGCGCGGCCGTGGGTCGTCCCGGCGAGCGTGCCGGCGGCGGCGGTGGCCGTCCCGGTGGAGCACCGGGCGGCGCACGCGGTGGGTACCAGGGTCGCCCCGGCGGCGGCTCGGGTGGTCCCGGCGGCGCTCCGGGTGGAGCACCCGGCGGCTTCGCAGGTCGTCCTGGTGGCGGCGGTCGTCCCGGTGGTGCCGGTCGTGGCAGCACCCAGGGTGCCTTCGGCCGTGCCGGTGGGCGTCCCGTCCGAGGACGGAAGTCGAAGCGCGCGAAGCGTCAAGAGTTCGAGCAGATGCAGGCACCGTCGCTCGGTGGTGTGCAGGTCCCTCGCGGGAACGGCAGCACCGTCGTCCGTCTGCGTCACGGCTCGTCCCTCAACGACTTCGCCGACAAGATCGACGCGAACCCCGCGAGCCTCGTCACCGTGCTGTTCCACCTCGGTGAGATGGCCACGGCGACGCAGTCCCTCGACGAGGACACCTTCGGGTCGCTCGCCGCAGAGCTCGGCTACGTCATCGAGATGGTCTCGGCCGAGGAAGAGGACCGCGAGCTGCTCGGCGGCTTCGACATCGACCTCGACGCCGAGCTGGACGCCGAGGGCGACGACGAGCTCGAGGCCCGTCCGCCCGTCGTGACCGTCATGGGTCACGTCGACCACGGTAAGACGCGCCTCCTCGACGCCATCCGCAAGACGGACGTCGTCTCGGGCGAGGCCGGTGGCATCACCCAGCACATCGGTGCCTACCAGGTGCACCACGAGCACGAGGGCGTCGACCGCGCGCTGACCTTCATCGACACCCCGGGTCACGAGGCGTTCACCGCCATGCGTGCACGTGGTGCGCAGGTCACCGACATCGCGATCCTCGTGGTCGCGGCCGACGACGGCGTGATGCCGCAGACGATCGAGGCGCTCAACCACGCCCAGGCCGCCGGCGTGCCGATCGTGGTCGCGGTGAACAAGATCGACAAGGAGTCGGCCAACCCCGACAAGATCCGCCAGCAGCTCACGGAGTACAACCTCGTGGCCGAGGAGTACGGCGGCGACACCATGTTCGTCAACGTCTCCGCACGCCAGGGGCTGCACATCGAGGACCTCCTCGACGCCGTGCTGCTCACCGCCGACGCGGCCCTCGACCTGCGGGCCAACCCGGACAAGGACGCTCGCGGTGTCGCCATCGAGGCGAACCTCGACAAGGGACGCGGTGCCGTCGCGACGGTGCTCGTCCAGTCGGGCACGCTGCGCGTCGGCGACTCGATCGTCGCCGGGACGGCCTACGGCCGTGTCCGTGCGATGTTCGACGAGCACGGCGAGCCCGTCGAGGAAGCCACCCCGGCCCGCCCGGTCATGGTCCTCGGCCTCACGTCGGTGCCGCGCGCCGGTGACACGTTCCTCGTGGCTCCGGACGACCGCACGGCCCGTCAGATCGCCGAGAAGCGTGAGGCGGCCGAGCGTGCAGCCCTCCTGGCCAAGCGTCGCAAGCGCATCAGCCTCGAGGACTTCACCCAGGCGCTCCAGCAGGGCAAGGTCGAGACCCTCAACCTCGTCCTCAAGGGCGACGTCTCCGGTGCCGTCGAGGCGCTCGAGGACGCGCTGCTCAAGATCGACGTGGGCGACGAGGTCGACCTGCGTGTCATCCACCGCGGCGTCGGTGCGATCACGCAGAACGACGTCAACCTCGCGACGGTCGACAACGCGATCATCATCGGCTTCAACGTGAAGACCGGCGAGCGCGTGGCCGAGCTCGCCGACCGTGAGGGAGTGGACATCAAGTTCTACTCCGTCATCTACCAGGCGATCGACGACGTCGAGGCTGCTCTCAAGGGCATGCTCAAGCCGGAGTACGAAGAGGCTCAGCTCGGCACCGCCGAGGTCCGCGAGATCTTCCGTTCCTCGAAGTTCGGGAACATCGCGGGTTGCCTCGTCCGGTCCGGCACGATCCGTCGCAACACCAAGGCGCGCGTGCTCCGTGGTGGGACGGTCGTCGAGGACAACCTCTCGGTCGAGTCGCTCAAGCGCTTCAAGGACGACGCCACCGAGGTCCGCGAGGGCTACGAGTGCGGTATCGGCCTCGGGTCCTACAACGACCTGCGTGTCGACGACGTCATCGAGACCTTCGAGATGCGCGAGAAGCCGCGCTCGTAAGGCCTCACCCAGCCGGCCTGCGTCGGGCGCACCCTCGAGGTGCGCCCGACGCAGGCCGGCGTCTTCATCTCATCTGCCAGAAGTGCACGTGCAGCGCAGGACCGGCTGCAGGACGAAAGGAACCGTCATGGTCGACCACCCCAGGGCACGCAAGCTCGCCGACCGCATCCAGGTCATCGTCGCCCAGATGCTCGACACCCGGATCAAGGACCCGCGCCTGGGCTTCGTGACGGTGACGGACGTCCGCGTGACGGGCGACCTGCAGAACGCCTCGGTCTTCTACACCGTCATGGGTGACGAGGAGTCGCGGGCCGGGACGGCCGCCGCCCTCGAGAGCGCCAAGGGCATGATCCGCTCCGAGGTCGGCAAGCAGACCGGGATCCGCCTCACGCCGACCCTCGAGTTCCACCTCGACTCGGTCCCCGAGATCGCCGAGAAGTTCGGCGAGGCGCTGCTCGAGGCACGACGCCGCGACGCCGAGCTCGTCGCCCTGCGCGAGAACGCGACCTACGCCGGCGACGAGGACCCGTACAAGCACGGCGAGGACGAGGACGGCGAGGGCGACGTGCCCGCCCCCGCTCCCACCGCCTGAACCACGCAGGTACGGAGATCTCATGACGCACGAGACACCGACCACCGGCCCCCGTGCGCGGGCAGACCGTCCGGTCCGCCCGCGCAGGCCCACCGCGCCTGACGGGCTCGTGCTCGTCGACAAGCCGGCGGGCTGGACGAGCCACGACGTCGTCGCGCGGACCCGCGGACTGGCCGGGACCCGCAAGGTCGGCCACGCCGGGACCCTCGACCCGATGGCGACCGGGGTGCTGGTCCTCGGTGTCGGGCGCGCGACGCGGCTGCTGACGTACGTGGTCGGCACCGACAAGGAGTACACCGCGACGATCCGCCTCGGGCAGGCGACCACCACGGACGACGCCGAGGGCGAGATGCTGACCACCCCCGGTGCCGCGGGAGTCGCTGCCGACGCCGTCGCCGCAGGGATCGCCCGCCTCACCGGTGAGATCCAGCAGGTCCCGAGCTCGGTGAGCGCCATCAAGGTGGACGGCAAGCGCGCCTACGCGCTCGTCCGGTCGGGCGCCGACGTGGCCCTCGACGCCCGCACGGTGACGATCAGCCGCTTCGACGTGCACGCGGTGCGTGAGGTCGAGGTGACGGTCGAGGGCGACAGCGAGGCCGGGACGGCCACCACCACGACCACCGTGCTCGACGTCGACGTGACCGTGGTCTGCTCGTCGGGCACCTACATCCGTGCCCTGGCGCGTGACCTCGGGGCAGACCTGGGCGTCGGGGGCCACCTCACCGCGCTGCGCCGGACGCGCGTCGGCGGGTACACGCTCGACGCGGCCAGGTCGTTCGAGGAGCTGGAGTCCCAGGCCGACGCCGACGGCACGCTGGCGACCCTCCCGCTGGCCGACGCGGCCCGGGGGACCTTCCCGGTGCGGGTGCTCACGGCCGAGGAGGTCGTCGCGCTCTCGTACGGGCAGTGGCTCGAGCCGACCGGCGCCTCCGGGACGACCGCGGCGCTCTCGCCCGAGGACGAGCTCGTCGCCCTCGTCGAGGACGTCACGCGCAGCGGCCACGTCAAGGCGAAGCCGGTCATCGTCTTCGCGCCGTCCCAGGCGTCCACCTAGGTCGACGCCCGCCGCCCCGGCACGGGCGGATTGCGCCCCGTCGAGCCCGGCGTGGCACCCTAGTCCAGGCGTGCCTCGCACGCCGACCAGCCCGTCACCGGTCAGGGACACTGATCCGGACATCGCTCGAGGAGCCTTCAGTGCAGCTGTGGACCGACCTGGACCAGATCCCCGCGGGGGTCGGACCGTCCGTCGTGACGATCGGCAACTTCGACGGCGTCCACGCGGGTCACGTCGAGGTCCTGGGTCGCCTCGTCCAGCGCGCCGCCGAGCTCGAGGCGGTCTCCGTGGCCATCACCTTCGACCCGCACCCGGCCCAGGTGCATCGCCCCGACGAGGCCCCACCGCTCATCACCGGGCTCCAGGACCGCCTGCTGCTCCTCGAGGAGACCGGCATCGACGCGGTCCTCGTGCTGCCGTACTCGCTGGCCCTCGCCGGCCTGACGCCCGAGGAGTTCGTCTCGCGGTACATCGTCGACGCGCTCGGTGCCGTGTGCGTCGCCGTCGGCCGCGACGTCCGCTTCGGGCTCGGCAACTCAGGGTCGCTCGAGACCATGGTCTCGCTGGGGGAGCGCTACGGCTTCGTGGTCGACGTCATCCAGGACGTCGGAGACGGACCGGCCCCGCGCTGGTCGTCGAGCGCGGTCCGTGAGCTGCTGCTGGCCGGTGACGTCGCCGGTGCCGCGCAGATCCTCGGCCGCCCGCACCGCCTGCGCGGCGAGGTCGTGCACGGCGACGCCCGGGGCCGCGACCTCGGGTTCCCCACGGCGAACCTCAGCCAGGACGCGCAGGGCATCGTGCCGGCGGACGGCGTCTACGCAGGCTGGGTGCGTCGTCCCACGTCTGCAGACCCGACCCCGCTCCCTGCGGCGATCTCGATCGGGACCAACCCGACCTTCGACGGCCTCCAGCGCCGCGTCGAGGCCTACGTGCTCGACCGCACCGACCTCGACCTGTACGGCGAGGAGATCCTCGTCGAGCTCGTCGAGCGGCTGCGGCCGACCCTGAGGTTCGACGGGCTGGACGCGCTCGTCGAGCAGATGACGGCCGACGTGGTCCAGGCACGGGACATCCTGCTCCCTGTCGCGCCTGCGACCGACGGTTCCGGCACAGGCACCACGGAGGGCTAGCCCGTGCACGGCGGGGGCGTGGGCGATGTCGTCGTCGAGACGAGCGGCCTCGAGGTGGGATACGGCGACGTCCGGGTGTGCGCACCTGTCGACCTCGTCCTGCGCCGCGGGGAGAGCCTCGCGGTGATCGGGGCCAACGGCAGCGGGAAGTCCACCGTGCTGCGCACCGTCCTCGGCCTGCTGCCCCCGCTCGGAGGACAGGTCGAGGTCCTCGGCCGGGAGGTCGACGAGCGCGACCGGCGGTTCCGTGCTGCGGTCGCGGGGGTGCTCGACGCCGACGCGTACTTCCCCGGGCTCACCACGCGCGAGCACCTCGTCCTCACCGCCCGCGGCTTCGGCGTCGCCGAGGCGGGCCGTGTCGTGGACGAGGTCCTCGAGGTCGTCGGCATCGCCCACCAGGGCGACACGCTCCCCGACGCGCTGTCCTCGGGGCAGCGACGTCGCCTGCTCCTCGCGTCAGGGTTCGTCCGCCCCCGTGAGCTCCTCGTCCTCGACGAGCCCGAGCAGCGGCTGGACGTGCGGATGCGCCGGACCCTCGCCCGGCTGCTCCGGGACGAGACCGCTCGCGGGGGCGCCGTCCTCTACGCCACGCACGACGAGACGCTGCTGCGCGAGACCGGGAGCCCCGCCCTGCTCGTCGCCGAGGAGGAGTCGCGGGTGCTGTCCTCGGCAGAGGCCTGCGAGCTCCTCGCAGCCGGGCTCTGAGACGTGCACCCGCTGGTCACCGACCCGTCGGAGCAGCTCTCCGGGCGTGAGCTCCGCCGCCTCACGGCGCGGGCCGCCGCGGCGCGCTCCGGCTCGGGCGCGGCTGAGGTCCTCAGCACCGTCGCCTCCGCGGTCGTGTGCACGGCGGTCGTGGTCGGGCTGGTCGTGGGGGCCGCCGACGCGGTCCGCGGCGTCCTGACGCTCCCCGGAGCAGGGGACGCAGCGGCACCTGTCCTGTCCCTCGGCGTCGTGCGTCTCCTGCTCTGGGCCGCGGTCGCCGCGCTGGCGGGGAGCCTCGCCGCACGCCTCGGTCCGGTCGGGGTCTCGGACGCCGGGCTGCGCTGGTGGGTCCCCACCGCGGTGGACCGGTCGGGGCTGCTCGTCGGGAGCTGGTGGGCTGCGCTCGGGGCCTGGGCCGTCGGTACCTCTGTCGCCGCGACCCTGGTGGCGGTGGTCACCGGGATGCCGCCGACCCTGGGGACGCTCGGGGCAGTCTCGCTGCTCGGCGCGGCGACAGGGGCGCTGGTGGTCGCGTCGGTCGGCCTGCTCCAGGCCGGTGGTCGTGGGCGCCCTGCGCAGCGCGTCGCCGACGGGCTGGTCGCGCTCGTGCCGCTGCTCGGGGCGGTCGCCGTGGTGGTGGGTGGCGTCCGCCCGGACCTGGACGTGCCGGCTGCTGCCGACCGGGCCGGGGGAGCGGCAGGTCTCGACGCGCTGAGCCCACCCGTCGCCCTCGTCGTGACCCTCCTGGTCGCTGCGTCGGCTCTCGTGGCGGCGGTGGTCTGGCGGCGCACGCTCGGCCGCGTCGAGGCCTCTGTGCTGGCGGAGCGCGCCGGCACCGCGCAGCACGTGGGGGCGTCGGCGCTGTCGCTCGACACGCGCGAGCTCGCCCGGGCGCTCGGTCGCGGTCGTCCCGGCCGGCCTCGACGTGCGTCCCGTCGGCTGCGGCTCGCGCGCGGACCGGCGTCAGCGCTGCTGCACTCCGAGGTGCTCGCGCTCGTCCGGGCTCCGGGGGTGCTGCTCGGGACCGCCGCGCTCGCCGGCGCCGCCGTGGTGGCGCAGCAGGTCCCGGCGCTCGGTTCCGGAGGTGGCCTCGTGGTGGTGGCGGCCGTCGTGGGCCTGCGCGCCGCGCAGGCCGGCGCGCGCGGGGCGGCCGAGGCCGACGTCGTCCCGGCCCTCGACGCGATGCTGCCGCTCGGGTCGCGCAGCACCCGGCTGGTGCGGACCGTCGTGCCCGCCCTGACCTCGGCGGTCGTCGTGGTCACCTCGCTGGCCGCTGCGGTGCGCGGGCTCGACGGCGCGCTCTGGTCCTGGGTCCTGCTGCTCGCCCTCGCAGGGGCAGGGTTCGGGGCCGCCGCGGTGCGCGGCGCCTACCGGAAGCCGCCGGACTGGTCGGCGCCCCTGCTGGCGACCCCGGCGGGCGCGCTCCCCACAGGGGCGGTCGTCTCGGCCGCGCGCGGCCCGGACCTCGCGCTCCTCGTGGTGGTCCCGGTCGGTGTCGCGCTCGTCGCGGGGACCGTCACACCGGTGCTGCTGGTCGCGCAGACGCTCGTGGCCGTCGTCGCGGTGCTCGTGGCGTCGTCCGTGCCGGCGACGGACCAGCGGTAGCGTCCGGAGGAGAGCGTGTCCCGGGCCCTGCGCCGCTGCTCCTGAGCGCTGTCCTGCTGGCACCGCAGCCCTGCTAGACTTGCACAGCCGTTAGATCGGCCGCGGAACCAGAGAGCTCGGGTGGACATGCCCCGGAGCACCGCGCAACGAGAACACACAAGGAGAGCCGTGCCCCTCGACACTGCCACGAAGCAGCGCATCATGACCGAGTTCGCCACGACCGAGGGTGACACCGGTTCGCCCGAGGTCCAGGTCGCGATGCTCACGCAGCGCATCCTCGACCTCACCGAGCACCTCAAGGAGCACAAGCACGACCACCACTCCCGTCGTGGTCTGCTCCTCCTCGTCGGAAAGCGTCGTCGCCTCCTCGGATACCTCCAGAAGGTCGACATCGAGCGCTACCGTACGCTGATCGGCCGTCTCGGCCTGCGTCGCTGATAGCCTGATCACTAGCCCGGTCCCATCTTCTGGGGCCGGGCTAGTTCGGTATCACTGAGGAATCGCTGCACACTCATCACCCACCGTCCGCTTCCGACCGCGTCGTCCGGTCCTCGGTAGTGGCTCACGGACCCGCGCACGCGCGCGAGGAACGTCCGTGGACCTCGATCGAAGACCGCCGCGCGGTGTGCGCCGCGGACACTCGCAGAACAGGAGGGCACCCGTGGAGGGTCCCGAGATCGAGTTCGAAGAAGCAGTCATCGACAACGGGCGCTTCGGCACCCGCACCGTCCGTTTCGAGACGGGCCGCCTGGCCCGCCAGGCAGCCGGCTCGGCCGCCGCGTACCTCGACGGCGAGACGATGCTGCTGTCGGCCACCACGGTCGGCAAGCACCCCAAGGACCAGTTCGACTTCTTCCCGCTGACGGTCGACGTCGAAGAGCGCATGTACGCCGCGGGACGCATCCCCGGCTCGTTCTTCCGCCGCGAGGGTCGCCCCAGCACGGAGGCCATCCTCACGTGCCGCCTCATCGACCGCCCGCTCCGCCCGACCTTCGTCAAGGGCCTGCGCAACGAGGTCCAGGTTGTCGTGACCGTCCTCGCCGCACACCCTGACGACGCGTACGACACCCTCGCGATCAACGTCGCGTCGCTGTCCACCCAGCTCTCCGGCCTGCCGTTCTCCGGCCCGGTCGGCGCGGTGCGCATCGCCCTCGTCGACGGCCAGTGGGTCGCGTTCCCCAAGTACTCCGACAAGGAGAAGGCCGTCTTCGACATGGTCGTCGCCGGTCGTGTCGCCGGGGACGACGTCGCGATCATGATGGTCGAGGCCGAGGCCACCGACAACTCCTGGACCCTCATCAAGGACGAGGGCGTCGCCGCCCCGACCGAGGAGGTCGTGGCCGAGGGCCTCGAGGCCTCGAAGGTCTTCATCCGTCAGCTCTGCGAGGCGCAGGCCGCGCTCGCCGCCCGCGCTGCCAAGCCGGTCCGCGAGTTCCCGCTGTTCCTCGACTACCAGGACGACGCCTACGCCGCGATCGAGGCGCAGGTCGCCACGCCGCTCGGCCAGGCGCTCACCATCGCGGACAAGCAGGACCGCGAGAACCGCCTCGACGAGATCAAGGCAGAGGCCCTCGAGGCCCTCGCCGGTCAGTTCGAGGGGCGCGAGAAGGAACTGTCCGCAGCCGTCCGCTCCGTCACCAAGAAGCTCATCCGCCAGCGCGTCCTCACCGACGGCGTCCGGATCGACGGTCGTGGGCTCGCGGACATCCGCACCCTCTCGGCCGAGGTCGAGGTCGTCCCCCGCGTGCACGGCTCCGCGATCTTCGAGCGTGGCGAGACCCAGATCATGGGCATCACCACCCTCAACATGCTCCGCATGGAGCAGCAGATCGACTCGCTCGGCCCGGAGACGCGCAAGCGCTACATGCACAACTACAACTTCCCGCCGTACTCGACCGGTGAGACCGGCCGTGTGGGAAGCCCCAAGCGTCGTGAGATCGGGCACGGTGCCCTCGCCGAGCGCGCCCTCGTCCCCGTCCTGCCGACCCGCGAGGAGTTCCCCTACGCGATCCGTCAGGTCTCCGAGGCGCTCAGCTCCAACGGGTCCACCTCGATGGGCTCCGTCTGCGCCTCGACCCTCTCGCTGCTCAACGCCGGTGTGCCGCTGCGCGCCCCGGTCGCCGGCATCGCGATGGGCCTCATCTCCGACACGGTCGACGGGAAGCCCCGCTACGCGGCGCTCACCGACATCCTCGGAGCCGAGGACGCCTTCGGCGACATGGACTTCAAGGTCGCCGGTACCCGTGAGTTCGTCACGGCCATCCAGCTCGACACGAAGCTCGACGGCATCCCCGCGTCGGTCCTCGGCGGCGCGCTGACCCAGGCCCGCGACGCCCGCTTCGCCATCCTCGACGTGCTCGGCGAGGCCATCGACGTGCCCGACGAGATGAGCCCGCACGCTCCTCGCGTCATCGCGGTCAAGGTCCCCGTGGACAAGATCGGCGAGGTCATCGGCCCGAAGGGCAAGATGATCAACCAGATCCAGGAGGAGACGGGCGCGGACATCTCCATCGAGGACGACGGCACCGTGTACATCGGTGCCACCGACGGCCCCTCCGCAGAGGCCGCCCGCGCAGCGATCAACGCGATCGCCAACCCCCACGTGCCCGAGGTGGGCGAGCGCTTCGTCGGGACGGTCGTCAAGATCGCTCCCTTCGGTGCCTTCATCTCCCTCTCGCCGGGCAAGGACGGGCTGCTGCACATCAGCCAGATCCGCAAGCTCGTCGGTGGCAAGCGCGTGGAGAACGTCGAGGACGTCCTGTCCATCGGCCAGAAGGTCCAGGTCGAGATCGGCGAGGTCGACCCGCGCGGCAAGCTGTCGCTGCACGCCGTGGTCGACGAGGCCGAGGCTGGGCAGGCTGACACCTGACGTGCCCTGGAACCTGCCGCTCGACCCCGCCGGCTCACCGGCGAACGAGCTGACCGCCGGGCAGGACGGTGCGACGATCCGTCGCTCCGTCCTGCCCGGCGGGGTCCGGGTGCTCACCGAGCACATGCCGGGCCTGCGGTCAGCAACCCTCGGTGCCTGGGTGGGCGTCGGCTCTCGAGACGAGACCAGCGGCCACTTCGGATCGACACACTTCCTCGAGCACCTGCTCTTCAAGGGCACGCAGCGCCGCACCGCGATGGACATCGCGGAGGCCTTCGACGCCGTCGGTGGTGAGGCCAACGCCGCCACCGGCAAGGAGCACACCTGCTACTACGCGCGGGTGCTCGACTCCGACCTGCCCATGGCGGTCGACGTCATCACCGACATGGTGACCTCAGCGCGCCTCGACGAGGCCGAGCTCGAGACCGAGCGTGGCGTCATCCTCGAAGAGCTCGCGATGAACGACGACGACCCCGCGGACGTCGTCCACGAGGAGTTCGCGGCTGCGGTCCTCGCCGGCCACGCCCTCGGGCGCCCGATCGGCGGGACCCCCGACACCATCCGTGCCGTCCCGCGCGCCGCGGTGTGGGAGCACTACCAGTGGCACTACCGGCCCGAGACGCTCGTCATCTCGGCCGCCGGCGGCGTCGACCACGACGCGCTCTGCGCCCAGGTGGCGCAGGCGCTCACCGACGGTGGCTGGGACCTCGCAGCCGGGGCCTCGCCCCGGGCACGCCGCGACTCCGCCGACATCACCGGTGTCGGCGAGGTCGGGACGGAGCTCACCGTCCGCAGGTCCGTCGAGCAGGGCAACGTCATCATCGGCTCGACCGGGCTCTCGGCCACGGACGACCGCCGCTTCGTCATGTCGGTGCTCTCCGCCGTCCTCGGCGGCGGCATGTCGTCGCGGCTCTTCCAGGAGATCCGCGAGAAGCGGGGCCTGGCGTACTCGACGTACTCCTTCGCGTCCGGGCACGGCGGCATCGGGACCTTCGGTCTCTACGCCGGCTGCGCACCGGCCAAGATCGACGAAGTGAGCGAGCTCATGGTCGTCGAGCTCGAGAAGCTCGCCGACTCGGGGATCACCACCTCCGAGCTCGCACGCAGCATCGGGCAGCTCTCCGGCGGCCTCGTGCTCGGCCTCGAGGACTCCGGCTCGCGCATGAGCCGCCTCGGCAAGGCAGACCTCGTCACCGGCGAGCTCCTCAGCGTCGCCGAGTCGCTCGAGCGGATCCGCTCGGTCACCGCCGAGGAGGTCCAGGCTCTCGCCAAGGACCTCGCAGACCGCCCGCGGTCCACGGTCCGCGTCGGTCCCTTCGGAGACTGACGGCGCCCGTCGGCAGGACCGTTCCGGCCTCTGCAGCCGCCGTCGCCAGCACCGCTCTCGGTCAGAGAGGGGCGCTGCCGACGGCGGCTGCGCTGTGCTCCCAGGGGCGCTCCACGGGACGCAGCGGGTCAGCAGCGCGGGTCTCGGGAGAGTCCTGTGCGGCATGCTCTGCCTGTGCCTGTGCCTGTGCCTGTGCCTGTGCCTGTGCCTGTGCCTGTGCCTGTGCCTGGAGCTGGAGTGCTGTGGGCTCGGTGAGGAGCATCGAGAGGATGCTGGTGGACACCAGGCCGCGTGCTGCGGTCCCGGTGACCCCGATCCCGACCGCGACGACCGCCGTCATGCCGGCTGCCAGAGACGTCGAGGGCGCCTGCGGCGCACCCGGTGCCAGGAGGAGTGCGCCTGCCGCCACGGCGAGCGCCAGCCCCCAGGCCGCGACCGCGACGTTCCGTCGCAGGTCGCGCTCGAGCCGGCTGTCAGCGGCCGAGGTGTCGTGGTGTGAGGTGCGCACACCCCTCCATCGGCTCCCGGCGCACGCTACTTGAGCGCTGGCCTATAGGCTGGCGCCCGTGACTGGACAGCCCTCTCAGACGATCAGGGTCGCGGTGCTCGGCGCCGACGGCCGCATGGGACGCGCGGTCTGCGCCGCCGTCGACGCCGCCCCGGACCTGGAGCTCGTCGCGACGGTGCGCGCCGGCGACGACCTCGCGTCGAGCCTCGACGGTGTCGACGTCGCGGTCGACTTCACGGTGCCCTCCGTGACCGAGGGCAATGTGCGCACGCTCGTCGACGTCGGCGTCCACGCGGTGGTCGGCACCACTGGCTGGACGGACGAGAGCCGCGGGCGGATCCGTGACCAGCTCGCCGCACGGGCCGCCGACGGAGTCTCGGTCGGCGTGCTCATCGCCCCGAACTTCGGCCTCAGCGCCGTCCTCGCCATGACCTTCGCGGCCAAGGCGGCACGGTTCTTCGAGTCGGTCGAGGTCGTCGAGCTGCACCACCCCGACAAGATCGACGCCCCCAGCGGCACCGCGAGGCACACCGCCGCCGCGATCGCCGCTGCACGGCGCGAGGCCGGTGTCGCGCCGAGCCCTGACGCGACCGAGACGGGCCTGGAGGCCCGCGGCGTGGACGTCGACGGCGTGCGCGTGCACGCGGTACGCCTACGAGGGCTCGTCGCCCACGAGGAGATCTTGCTCGGCAACGAGGGGGAGCAGCTGGTCATCCGGCAGGACTCCTTCGACCGGGTCTCCTTCATGCCCGGGGTGCTGCTCGCGATCCGCGAGGTCGTCACCCGGCCCGGCCTCACGGTCGGCCTGGAGAACGTGCTCGACCTCTCGTGAAGATCCGCCCGCTCCTCGGGGCGATCGCCGTCACCGCGCTCCTCGCCCTCTACGTCGTGGCCGTGCTCGGCCGGGTCGTCGCGCTGGTCCAGACCGGTGAGCCGGTCGCCGTGGTCTTCGGCCTGGGCGTCGCCGTCCTGCCCGTCCTCGTCGTCGCGCTCCTGGTCCGTGAGTGGTGGACCGGCGTCACGGTGCAGCGCATGGCCGGTGTGCTCGCCGCGGACGGCGAGCTGCCGGTCGACACGCTGCCGCGCTCGCCCGGAGGTCGGATCGACCGCTCGGCCGCCGACGCGCAGTTCGGCGAGTACCGCGACCGTGTCGAGGCCGAGCCCGAGAGCTGGCGCGCCTGGTACCTGCTGGCCTTCGCCTACGACGCGTCGGGGGACCGCAAGCGCGCCCGGTCGTCGTTGCGGACCGCTGCCGGGTTCTTCCGGACCGAGCGACGCGCGCGCTGACGCGCAGACCTCGCCCTCGGCCGACGTGCCGACCTCGCCCGCGGTCAGCGGGCGAGCGACGCCGACCAGCGGCGCTCGGCCACGGGTCGCCCGGCCACGTCCAGGACGCGCGACCGGCCGTCCTCGGCCAGACCCGCACCGGCGAAGAACGCCTCGCGGGCGGTGTCGCCCTCGAGCACCCAGGTGGTGACGTCGTCGGCCCCGTCGGCGCGCAGGCGGTCGACGGCTGCCGCGAGCAGCCGTGAGCCGTGCCCCGCCCTCTGGGCGACAGGCAGCACCTCGAGCGCCACGACCTGTCCTGGCGCGACGGCCACGAAACCGACGACGTCTGCCCGCTCGCAGGCGACCAGCACCGCGAAGTCCCGGCCGGGCGGCGACGCGATCGCCGTCTCCCAGCGCTCGCGCATCTGCTCGACGTCGAGGGCGGCGAGCGCGTCGTCGCCCAGCGCCTCGCCGTGCGCCGCTCGCCACGCCTCGACCTGGACGCGGACCACGTGGTCGGCGTCCTCCGGGAGCGACGGGCGGACGGAGACGTCTGCGGACTCGGTGAACAGTGCCATGGCGCGACCCTACCGGCTGGCCGTCACATCGCGACGTAGACGGTCTCGAGGTACTCGTCGAGCCCGGCCTCGCCGCCCTCGCGGCCCAGACCGGACTGCTTGAGCCCGCCGAAGGGCGCGCTCGCGTCGGAGACCAGACCGCGGTTGATCCCGATCATCCCCGCCTCGAGGGAGTCGGACAGGCGCAGCGCACGGGCGAGGTCACGCGTGTAGGCGTACGCGACCAGCCCGTACTCCGTGCTGTTGGCGAGCTCGATGCCGTCGTCGTCCGAGCCGAAGGTGACGACGGGGGCGACCGGGCCGAAGGTCTCGTCCGTGACCACGGTGCTGTCGCGCGGCACCCGGTCGAGGACGGTCGGGAGGTAGAAGTGACCGCGGCCCGAGGGGGCGCTCCCGCCGGTGCGGACGCGGGCACCGGCGTCGACCGCGGACTGGACGACCGCGTCGACCGACTCGACCGCAGCCGCCTCGATGAGCGGCCCGACCGTCACGCCGTCCTGCGTGCCCGGACCGACCACCAGCGCGTCGAAGGCTGCGGTGAGCCGGTCGGTGAAGTCCTCGGCGACGGACTCGTGGACCAGGAAGCGGTTGGCCGCGACGCAGGTCTGGCCGGAGTTGCGCATCTTGGCGACCATCGCCCCCTCGACGGCGGCGTCGAGGTCGGCGTCGCCGAACACGAGGAAGGGCGCGTTGCCGCCCAGCTCCATCGAGGTCTTGAGCACCCCGCCCGCAGCGCTCTCAAGCAGAGAGCGGCCGACCGGCGTCGACCCGGTGAAGGAGAGCTTGCGGAGCCGTGGGTCCGCGAGCAGCGGTCCCGTGACCTCACGGGACGACGACGTCGGCACCACGTTGAGGATCCCGCCGGGGAGGCCGTGCGCCACGAGGGCCTCGCGCACGATCTCGGCCACGAAGAGCGTCGTGAGCGGGGTGAGCCGCGCAGGCTTGACCACCACGGTGCAGCCGGCCGCCAGCGCCGGGGCGATCTTGCGGGTGAGCATCGCGAGGGGGAAGTTCCAGGGGGTGATGAGCAGCGCGGGGCCGACGGGCCTGCGGTGGACCATCTGGGTGCCACCGCCGGCGGGGGAGGTGCGGACGAGACCGGGGACGCGGACGGCCTGCTCGGCGTACCACCGGACGAACTCGGCACCGTAGGTGACCTCGGCCCTCGACTCGGCGAGCGGCTTGCCGCACTCGGCGGTGATGATCGCGGCGACGTCCTCGGCGCGGTGGGTGAGGGCGTCGAAGACGTCCCGGAGGACGTCCGACCGGGTGCGGGGCGAGGCTCGGCGCCAGACCTCGGCGTGGGTGTGGGCGGCGTCGAGAGCGCGGACGCCGTCCTCGGGCGAGCCGTCCGCCACGTCGAAGAGCGTCTCCTCCGTCGACGGGTCGGAGACCTCGAAGGTCGCCCCGGTGCTCGACGGCTGCCACCGACCGTCGACGAGGAGCGTCGTGGGGAGGTGGGCTGCGACGGCGGGGGAGAGGGGTGAGCTGCTCATGCCCCAGTATGGGCACGGTGCGTCGACGAGCGCCCGGGGAGCACGGAGGGGCTGCACGGCAGGCTCGGGCCGCGTCGCCAGCCCTGGTGTCGCCAGGCCTAGACTGGTGGCCATGACTTCTACGCCCGTGGGGACACCAGCGTCCGACGTCCCGACGCAGTACGAGGACCTGCTCCGTCACGTGATGGCGCACGGCACCCGCAAGAGCGACCGTACCGGGACCGGCACACGGAGCGTCTTCGGCCACCAGATGCGTTTCGACCTGTCGGAGGGGTTCCCGCTCGTCACCACCAAGCGGGTGCACCTGCGCTCTGTGGTCGGCGAGCTCCTGTGGTTCCTGCGGGGCGACTCGAACGTCGGCTGGTTGCAGGAAAACGGCGTGCGCATCTGGAACGAGTGGGCCGACGACGACGGCGAGCTCGGTCCGGTGTACGGCGTGCAGTGGCGGTCGTGGCCCACCCCCGACGGCCAGCACGTCGACCAGGTCGCCCAGGTCCTCGAGACGCTGCGGACGAACCCGGACTCGCGCCGCATGATCGTCTCGGCGTGGAACGTCGCCGACCTCGACGCCATGGCCCTCATGCCGTGCCACGCCTTCTTCCAGTTCTACGTCGCGGACGGCCGGCTCTCGTGCCAGCTGTACCAGCGCTCGGCCGACCTCTTCCTCGGGGTGCCGTTCAACATCGCGAGCTATGCCCTGCTGACGCACATGGTGGCCCAGCAGGTCGGTCTTGAGGTCGGCGACTTCGTGTGGACGGGGGGCGACTGCCACGTCTACGACAACCACGTCGACCAGGTGGCGGAGCTGCTCGGCCGCGAGCCCTACCCGTTCCCGCGCCTCGAGCTGCGCCAGGCAGCCTCGCTGTTCGACTACACCTTCGACGACGTGACGGTCGAGGGGTACCAGCACCACCCCACGATCCCCGCGCCGGTCGCGGTATGACGGAGCCGTGCACGGGCGCGACGACGTCCGAGGTGCCGCAGCCGGTCCCCGCGCAGCGGGTGGGTCTCGTCTGGGCGCAGGCCCGGGACGGTGTCATCGGCGCCGGGGGGACCATGCCCTGGCACCTCCCCGAGGACGGGGCGCACTTCCGCAGGACGACCGCGGGGGCGGCCGTCGTCATGGGGCGCGCCACGTGGGACTCGCTCCCCGAGAGGTTCCGTCCGCTCCCCGGGCGCACCAACGTGGTGCTCACCCGGTCGCCGGGCCTCGAGCTGACCGGAGCGGTGGTGGTCGGGTCGCTCGACGAGGCGCTCGCGGTCGCCGCCGACGCGGCCCCGGGCCGGACCTGGGTCATGGGTGGCGGCGAGGTCTACCGCCAGGCGCTGGCTCAGGCCGACCTGCTGGTCGTCACCGAGATCGACACGGAGGTCGAGGGGGACACCCGGGCCCCGGAGATCGGCGACGGGTGGGACGCGGAACCCGTCGTGGGTGACTCGACCGACGCGGACGGGTGGTCGACCTCGCGGACCGGGCTGCGGTTCAGGTTCGTCGAGCACCGCAGGACCGGCACGACCGCCTGAGCGCGGTCGCGCGGTGCCGTGGTCGGGGGAGCGGCCGGGTAGGTTATGACCATGGCGCACCCGACCTCCCCCTCCCGCCCCTTCGGCACGATGCTCACCGCGATGGTGACCCCGTTCACCGCCGACGGCGCGGTCGACCTGGAGGCTGCGGTCTCCCTCGCGACGCACCTCGTGGACGTCGGTCACGACGGCCTGGTCCTCAACGGGACCACGGGGGAGTCGCCCACCACGCACGCGCCCGAGAAGGCCGACCTCGTCCGCGCCGTCGTCGACGCGGTCGGGGACCGCGCGGTGGTGGTGGCCGGCGCGGGCTCCAACGACACCGACCACTCGATCCGCATGGCCGAGCAGTCTGCCGCGGCCGGGGCGCACGGGCTGCTCGTGGTGTCGCCGTACTACTCGCGCCCCTCGCAGGAGGGCATCGTCCAGCACACCGTCGCGATCGCCGACTCGACCGACCTGCCGGTGATGGTCTACGACATCCCTGGCCGGTCTGGTGTCCGGCTGACCGGCGACACCTACGCGCGCCTCGCCGAGCACGAGAAGATCGTGGCCGTGAAGGACGCCACCGGGGACGTCTACGCCGCCGCGCAGCACATCTCGCGCACCGGTCTGGCCTGGTACAGCGGTGACGACGCCCTGTACCTCGCCTTCCTGGCGCACGGTGCCGTGGGGCTCGTGAGCGTCGTCGGCCACGTGGTCGGCCGTGAGCTCGTCGAGATCGGCGCCGCCTTCCAGGCCGGCGACCACGCGCGGGCGACCGGGCTGTTCGTCGGCATCGTCCCCGTGATCGACGCGGTCATGGGCGGGGGCTTCGGCGTCGTCATGATCAAGTCGGCCCTCGTCGCCCTCGGCCTCGTCCCGGACGGGCGCCTGCGGCTCCCGCAGGTCGACGCCACGCCCGCCGAGGCGGCCGCGGTGCGCGAGGCGCTGCGCACCGTCGGCCTGCTCGACGGCCCCACGTCGCGCTGACCGGTACCGACCACCGCGGTCGGCCAGGTGGGGACCTCTCCCCGTCCCCGCGACGGGCCCGGATCTGTGCGTATACCCTGGCAGCGATTCCGCCACGCTTGCCGAGCACGACCTTCCGGGAGGACCCCCCATGACCGCACGCTTCAACCCCCCTCCCGGCTGGCCTCCCGCTCCGGCCGGGTGGACACCACCTCCCGGGTGGAGCCCGGACCCCTCGTGGCCGGCCCCGCCCGCGGGCTGGCAGCTCTGGGTCGAGGACGCTCCCGGCGCGCCGCAGGGCGACGACGTCTCCAGGTTCTCCAAGCCTGACCCCTCGTCGGCGCCGACCACGGCGATGCCGACCTACCAGGCACCCGGCGCGCCGGGTGCGCCGAACCACGGCGCGGTGCCGCCGAGCGGTCCCGTCCCGACCGGACCCGGTGCGGCGTGGTCGGGCTCGCCCGAGGCGCCGTCCTGGCAGCAGCAGGGGTCGCAGGGACCCGGCGGGCCCGGTGGCCCGAACGGCTTCGGCGGTCCGGGTGGCCCCGGTGGCCAGCAGCCCGGCCGGGCTGCAGGCCGGCAGTGGCTCATCCCCGTGATCATCGCCCTCGTCGCGATCGGCGCGATCATCGCCGTGCTCTTCGCGACCGGGGTGCTCGGAGGCTCGGACGAGCCTGACGCGTCGCCCACCAGCTCCGCACCGACGTCGGCCAGCCCTGAGCCGACGGACGAGGCGACCGAGGAGCCGACGGACGACCCGACCACGGACGACGCCACGGACGAGCCGACGGTCGCCCCGAGCGACGACGCGTCGGACGAGCCGACCGACGAGGCCACCGGCTCCGTCTCCGGCGACGGCGGCTCGCGCACCTCGCCGCTCGCACCGGGCGAGACCGCGCCGCTGGGCGACTGGACGGTCTCCTTCGCAGCGACGAACTCCGATGCCTGGGCCGAGATCTCCGAGTCGAGCAGCAGCGTGTCGAGCTTCTACGAGCCCGCCGACGGCGACAGCTACCTCATGTCGCCGCTGACCATCACCTACCTCGGTGAGGGCAGCGAGCCGCTGTACATGCTCGACTACGTCTTCGTGTCGTCGGACGGCGTCACGTACAAAGACAAGTGCGGCTACGTGCCGCTGCCCAACCAGCTCGAGACCGGCCAGGAGCTCTACACCGACGCGACCGTGACCGGGAACGTCTGCGTCACCGTCCCGACCGACAAGATCGACGGCGGCGTGTGGCGCATCAGCGGCTGGGACCGGGTCAACAAGGACACCGAGGCGTTCTTCGCCCTCAGCTGACCTGGACGACCTGTCGACGCACCCGGCCTGCACCCACCGGTCGCAGGCCGGGTGCGTGGACACGCACCGCCCGGATCCGGCGATCCCGGGCCCGGCACCGATAGATTGACGGTCATGGCTACGCGGACGACACCCACCCCTCGCTCGACCTCGGGTGGCACGAGAGGCGGCACCAAGGCCGCCCCACGGACCGCTGCCAGGAAGCCTCCGGCGAAGGCGCCCGAGCCGACCCGGCCCGCGTGGCCCGTCAGGGCGGTGCGCGGCTTCTTCATGGGCATCGCCCATCTCTTCGGCGGGACGGCCCGCCGCGTCGGTCGAGGGGCACGCGACCTCGACCCCGCGCACCGCCGGGACGGGCTGGCCTTCGTGCTGCTCGCGCTCTCCCTCGTGGTCGCCGCGCGCGAGTGGTGGGGGGTCGAGGGCTCCGTCGCCGAGGGTCTGCACGTGCTCGTGGCGGGGACCGTCGGCGTCGTCGCCATCGCCATCCCGGTGGTGCTGCTCGGCATGGCCGTGCGGATCATGCGGCACCCGGACCGCGAGCAGGCGAACTCCCGGATGACCATCGGCCTGTGCGCCGTGACCGTCGCCGTCTGCGGCATCGTGCACATCGGCTCGGGGCGTCCCGTCCCGGCCGACGGCTTCGAGCAGCTCCGCGAGGCCGGGGGCATCGTCGGCTACGCCGTCGGGCACCCGCTCTCCGCCGGCCTGAGCACCTGGGTCGCCGTGCCCATCCTGCTGCTGCTCGCCTTCTTCGGCGTGCTCGTGGTCACCGCGACCCCGGTCCACGCCATCCCCACCCGTCTGCGCTCCGTCTACGACCGCCTCACGGGCAACGAGGCGCCCCGGCACGACGACGAGCACGACGACCTCGACGACCTCCGCCTCGCCGAGGGCGTGTCCCGGCACGACGGCACCGACCCCGAGCCGGCACCGGTCAAGAAGACCCGGCGGACGCGCAAGGCACGCAAGGACGCCGACGACGACGCCACGGCCGTGCTGCACGGCGGGTACGTGGGCGACGAGGCCTTCGAGCGTGCCGCCGCCCTCGAGCGCGAGCTGCTCGAGAGCGCCTCCGACGGCGGGGACGTCTACGCGGACCCGGAGACGGAGCTCATGGCTCCGGCCGTGGTCTACGGCGAGGACACCCCTGACGCGCCCACGGCGTCGTCGGCCGAGGCGCCGACCGCCGCGATCGAGACGGTGCCTGCCGCGCCCGCGGCGCGGGTCTTCGACGCCCCGCCCACGACCTCTCTGCCCCCGGGCGAGCAGCCCATGCTCGACGGCGACACGGTCTACGTGCTCCCCGACGAGGACGCGCTCGTCAAGGGCGCCCCCCACAAGGTGCGCTCGGCGGCCAACGACCGCGTGGTCGAGGCCCTCACCGGGGTCTTCGACCAGTTCGACATCGCCGCCAAGGTCACCGGCTTCACGCGTGGCCCGACCGTCACCCGGTACGAGGTCGAGGTCGGCCCCGGTCTCAAGGTCGAGCGGGTCACCGCGCTCAGCAAGAACATCGCCTACGCCGTGGCCTCGGCAGACGTCCGCATCCTCTCGCCGATCCCCGGCAAGTCCGCGATCGGGATCGAGATCCCCAACACCGACCGCGAGACCGTGGTGCTCGGCGACGTCCTGCGCTCGGCCGTCGCGCGCCGGTCCGAGCACCCCATGATCATGGGCGTCGGCAAGGACGTCGAGGGAGGCTACGTGGTGGCCAACCTCGCCAAGATGCCGCACATCCTCGTCGCCGGAGCCACCGGCGCCGGGAAGTCCAGCTTCGTCAACTCGATGATCACCTCGATCCTCATGCGCGCCACCCCCGACGAGGTGCGCATGGTGCTCGTCGACCCCAAGCGCGTCGAGCTGACGATCTACGAGGGCATCCCGCACCTCATCACCCCGATCATCACCAACCCGAAGAAGGCCGCGGAGGCCCTCGAGTGGGTGGTCCGCGAGATGGACTCCCGCTACGACGACCTCGCGATGTTCGGCTTCAAGCACATCGACGACTTCAACGCCGCGGTGCGGTCGGGCAAGGTCAAGCCGCTGCCCGGCTCCGAGCGCAAGATCGCGCCCTACCCGTACCTGCTCGTCGTGGTCGACGAGCTCGCCGACCTCATGATGGTCGCGCCGCGTGACGTCGAGGCCTCGATCCAGCGCATCACCCAGCTCGCCCGCGCCGCCGGCATCCACCTCGTGCTCGCCACGCAGCGTCCGAGCGTCGACGTGGTCACCGGCCTCATCAAGGCCAACGTGCCCTCCCGGCTCGCCTTCGCGACGTCGTCCCTCGCCGACTCGCGCGTCGTCCTCGACCAGCCCGGCGCGGAGAAGCTCGTCGGCCAGGGAGACGCGCTGTTCCTCCCGATGGGCGCCTCGAAGCCCATCCGCGTCCAGGGTGCCTGGGTCGGGGAGAGCGAGGTCCACGCCGTCGTCGAGCACGTGAAGTCCCAGCTGAAGCCCGTCTACCGGGCAGACGTCGCCGTGACGGCCACCAAGAAGCAGGTCGACGAGGACATCGGCGACGACCTCGACCTGCTGCTCCAGGCAGCCGAGCTCGTGGTGACCACCCAGTTCGGCTCGACGTCCATGCTCCAGCGCAAGCTGCGTGTGGGCTTCGCCAAGGCCGGCCGGCTCATGGACCTGCTGGAGTCCCGCGAGATCGTCGGCCCGTCGGAGGGCTCGAAGGCGCGTGACGTGCTCGTCCAGCCCGACGACCTGCCCGGCACGCTCGCCATGCTCCGCGGCGACGGGACGGGCGGCCCGGCACAGGCCCCGGGAGACCCCTTCGACGGGCAGGCGGAGGACCCCCCGGTCTCGCACTACGAGGACCTCGGCGCGAACATGCCACCCGAGGCCGTCGACTACCACGACAGCGCCGACACCGACGACGACGGCTGGGGCAACCCGGTCCGCTGACGCCCCTGGCTCACGACGCCCCCGGGGGACGGCCTGGGCGCGGACCGTCGGTCGAGCGCCTACGCTGGTCGGGTGAGCACCCAGACAGCGTCGCCGTGGAACATCGCGAACATCATCACGATGGTGCGCATCGCCCTCGTCCCCGTCTTCGGGTGGGCGTTGCTCCAGGACGGTGGTGACGACGTCACCTGGCGGCTCGTCGCGGTCGCCATCTTCGGGGTCGCGGCGATCACCGACCGGCTCGACGGCTACCTCGCCCGCAAGAACGACCTCGTCACCGACCTCGGCAAGATCCTCGACCCGATCGCCGACAAGGTCCTCATCGGGACCGCGCTCGTGCTGCTCTCGGCGCTCGGAGAGCTGTGGTGGTGGGTGACCATCGCGATCCTCGCCCGGGAGCTGGGCATCACCCTCATGCGCATGGTGATCCTGCGCTACGTCGTCATGCCGGCCTCGCGGGGCGGCAAGCTCAAGACGGTGCTCCAGTCCGTCGCGATCCCGATCCTCCTGCTGCCCCTCGACCACCTGCCGACCTTCGTCGGGTGGGTCGGGACGGTGGCGATGGGCGCCGCTCTCGTGGTCACCCTCGCGACCGGCGTCGACTACGCCCTGCAGGGGTGGCGCGTCGTCCGCGAGCACCGCGCCGAGGTGGCGCGGTCGCAGACCGCCTCCCCGACCGCCTCCCCGACCGGCGAGCCCGAGGGCATCGCCCACGACACCCGTCGCCCATGACCGGGGTGACGGCTGACGGTGCTGGTGGACCCGGCCCCGACCGGACCGTCGAGAGGCTGGTGGCGACGATGACGCGCGCCGGTCTCACCCTCGCGACCGCCGAGTCGCTCACCGGGGGAGGGCTCGCCGCCCGTGTGGTCGACGTCCCCGGGGCGTCCGCCGTCCTGCGCGGCGGCGTCGTCGCGTACGCGACCGACCTCAAGGCGCGGCTCCTCGGCGTGGACGAGGAGCTGCTGTCGCGGCGTGGAGCGGTCGACCCCGACGTCGCCCTCGCGATGGCGTCCGGCGTCCGACTCCTGCTCGGGGCCGACGTCGGTGTGTCGACCACCGGTGTGGCCGGTCCCGAACCGCAGGACGGGGTCGCGCCAGGGACCGTGTACATCGCCGTCGACGACGGGCGTGGCCGGCCGCTGGTCCGGCGTCTCGAGCTCGAGGGCGCGCGCGACGCGGTGCGGTCGCAGACGGTGGCTGCTGCGCTCCACCTCGTCCTCGAGGTGGTCGACCACGCCTGACGCCTCGCCGGCGACGGGTGTCGCCGCAGCCGCGGGTGACCGGCGCCACCGGGTGAGACCGGCTCCGTCGGGCTCGCGACGGGAACAACCCGGGGGGGCGTCGCGTTGGACAGGACGTGATGACAAATCGTGGCGAGCGCCGGACCGATGTGACGAGACCGTCGAGATCTGGCGTCGGTCTGCCCTTCACCGGGCAGCCTGTCGGCCGATCAGGGTACGGTAGGGGCGACGTGACGTCGACGTCGGTGGCACCCGCTGGCATGTCGAGCAGGACAGACAGGTCAGGCCGGGCAGGCACCAGGCAGCCGGACCGTCGACGAGACGTCACCACGAGACCACAGCCAGCACCGGACACGAGAGGGGGCCGTCAGATGGTCGTACTGCGCCGAGAGATCGGGGACGTACTGCGAGATGCTCGCCAGCTACAGGGACGCACGCTCCGCGAGGTGTCCTCAGCAGCACGGGTGTCGCTCGGGTACCTCAGCGAGGTCGAGCGTGGCCAGAAGGAAGCGTCGTCTGAGCTCCTCGGCTCGATCTGCGAGGCCCTCGACATCCCGCTCTCGTCGATCCTGCGAGAGGTGAGCGACCGCATCGCGGTCGCCGAGGGTCTGCTCATCCCGGACACCGTCCCGGCGGACCTCGCCGCGATGGGCCGCGACGCCCTGGGCCGCACCGCGAAGGACCTCCAGCCGATCGGCTGAGCGACGAGTGCACGAGGCCACGGCCTCGACCGACGACAGGCTGCGCACCGGACGGTGCGCAGCCTGTCGTGCGTCTGCGGGCCACCCGGCTCCGCACGCGCCGTGCTGCTGGGCGTGGGCTGCTCCAGCGGCGAGGTCAGGTCACCGAGGCGGTTCGGGCTGGCAGACGGGGCAGTAGAACATCGGCCGCTCCATCGGGGCGACCCCGGCCAGACCACGGACGATGGTGGTCCCGCAGCGGTGGCACGGAGAGCCCGACCGGGAGTGGACGTGCACCACCCGGCCGTCGACCGGACGGGCGACGCCGCGCAGCAGGTTCCGTCGGATGCTGCCCAGCAGCGGGACCAGGTCGACCTCGGCCGCCGGGGTCCAGGGCCACACCTGGCGGTCGAACAGTCCCTCCGCCGCGAACAGGGTCCCCACACCGGCCATGAGCGTCTGGTCGAGCAGGCAGTCGCCGACCGGCCGAGCACCCTGCGCCTGGTAGGTCCGCAGGACGGCTGCGAGCCCGTCCGGGGAGCTGCCGAAGTCCGGTGCGAGGATGTCCGGGCCCAGGTGGTCGAGCAGGGTGTGCTCGTCACGGGTCCGGACCAGGTCCATCATCCCGAGCCTGTCGCCGACGCAGGTCCACGTCTCGTTGGCCAGCACGGCACGGACGGTCGGGCGCCGGGCGAGCCGGGCTGCGGGGTCGGTACGGTGCACCCGCCACGTCCCGTCCATGCGCAGGTGCGTGTGCAGCGTCCACCCGCTGTCCACCGTCGTGAGGACGTGCTTGCCGTAGGCGCGCGAGCGCAGCACCGTCGTCCCGGCGAGCGCCGTCGGGTCGAGGTTCGGCCAGCGGAGCTCGGCCCACGTGAGCACCGTCCCGCTGAGCGCCTCGTCGAGCCGGCGCGCGGTGAGGAAGACGGTGTCGCCCTCAGGCACGGGCACCGCCCGCGGACCGGCGACCTGCCGGGAGACCGGAGAGCCGGAGCCCGGAGGGTGTCGGACCGAAGCCTGCTGCGACCAGCGCGGCGACCCCGGCGGTGCGGCTGGCACCGGCCACGGTCAGCGACTCGTCCCCGTCGACCCGGCGCAGCGTGACCTTGCCGAGGCGGCCGTCCGCCACGGACAGCGCCAGTGCACGGGTCGCAGGCTCGAGGAGCGTCTGGTCGTCGGAGAACGTCAGGAGGCTGCGCCCGCCGCGCTCGAGGTAGAGGACGAGCTCTCCACGGACCACGACCACGTGCGCACCGGCCTTCCGGCCGGGACGGTGACCCGAGCGCCCCGCCTCCTCCGCGCCGGGGGAGGGCGGCCACGCCAGCGCCGCCCCGTACGGCTGGGCGGGGTCGGTCGCGGCGAGGCACAGCGCCGTCGGCGGGTCGGTCCGCTCGGCCTCCCGGACCCTGTCGTTCTCCGCGGTGCGCAGCTGGTCCACCGCGCCAGGCAGGGCGAACTGCGAGCCACCGAGGTGCTCCACGAAGTACCCGCGACGCACCTGGCCCGCCGTCTCGAGCGCGCCGAGGACCTTGTAGACCCCGCGGTACTCGGAGGTGACCTGCTCGGCGCCGGTGACCGCGCGGGTGAGCACGCCGTGCCGGTCGAGCAGGACCGTGGCGAGCGCGTGCGCGCGCCGGGTGGTGTCGACGTCGCGGACCGGCAGCGCCGACCACCGGCCGCCGCCCGACGGGTCTGCGGCAGCCTCTCGGATCGAGCTCGCGGTCGCACCGAGAGAGGAGAAGCGGGGTCGGCGGCTCAGGGGGCGCGGTCTCGCGGCCGGGCTCGACCGGCTCGTCGCGCGACGGCCGCTGAGCCGTCCACGGAGGGGGCCCAGGGTGTCGTTGGTGACGTGGCCGGACCAGACGAGCTCCCACAGCGCAGCGAGGACCTCGGGGCCGGGGTGCTCGAGCGAGGACGCGAGCCGTGGGTAGAAGAACCCTCCCGAGGCCTCGAGCAGCCCGAGGACCGCCGCCTGCAGGTCGGTGAGCGGGGCGTCGTCCGCCTCGACTGGGCGCAGGGTCAGGTGCGCCGAGTCGGCGAGGTGCAGGCTGATCATGGCGTCCGCCGCGCCGCGCCCGCCCGGGAGCTCGTGGTGCCCGCACCAGAGGACCTCGCCCGACGTCGTCAGCTCGTCGAGCATCGAGGGCCGGTAGTCGACCACGCGCGCCGGGAGGATCTGCGACTCGAGCGCGGAGACCGGTACCGGGGCGCCCGAGAGCTGCTCGACCACCCGGTAGAGCCCGTCGACCCCGCGGAGACCGCCCACCGACTGCCACCGGGGCAAGAACACCCCGAGCGCCGGGTGCTGGACGGGCTCGACCTCGGCGCGCAGCGCGGCCAGGGACCGACGACGCAGCGTCCGCAGCACGTCGGCGTCGCAGTAGTCCTCGCCCGTCCCGCCGAGGACGTCCGGCCGCAGCCTGCCCGTGACCAGCTGCCCGGCCTGCACGTGGCGACGCAGCACGTCCGCGACCACGGCGACGCCGAGCCCGTAGCGGCCGGCGAGGTCCCGGGCGGCGAAGGGGCCGTGGGTGCGCGAGTACCGGCGGACGAGGTCGCCGAGCGGGTCGGGCACCAGCTCCGTGACGCTCTCCGGCAGCCCCACGGGCAGCGCGACTCCGAGCGCGTCCCGCAGACGCCCGGCGTCCTCGGCGACGGCCCACCGCTCTGCGGGCTCGACGCCGGCGATGCGCACCTGGACGACCCGGCGGCTGGCGGCGAGCGCGTCGAGCCACTGCTCGGCCTCGCCGCGGACGTCCTCGCGGGTCCGCTCGACAACCTCCGCCGTGGTGAGCGGTCCGGTCCTGCGCAGCAGGTCCCAGAGGTCCTCCGCGTGCCGGGCGTGCCGCTCGGGAGCCAGGCCGGACAGCTCCTGCTCGGTCCGCACCACGGCGTCGGGGTCGAGGAGGTCGGCGATCTGCGAGCTGCCGTCGCTGCCGAGGAGCTCGGCCAGCAGGTCCGGGTCGAGGGTCAGCGCGGCAGCGCGGCGCTCGGCGAGCGGCGCGTCCCCGTCGTAGAGGAACTGCGCCGTGTACCCGAACAGCAGGGACTGGGCGAAGGGCGACGGGGTGCGGGTCGTGACCTCGACGACCTGGACCCGCCCGTCCTCGACGTCCTTCATGAGGGAGACGAGCGACGCGACGTCGAAGTCGTCCTGGAGGCACTCCCGGACGGCCTCGAGGACGATCGGGAAGTCGGGGAACCCGGACGCGACGCTCAGCAGCTGGGCCGAGCGGTGACGCTGCTGCCACAGCGGCTGGCGACGGTCGGGACGTCGGCGGGGGAGCAGCAGGGCGCGGGCCGCGGCCTCCCGGAAGCGTGCCCCGAAGAGGTTGGACCCGCTGAGCTCGGACCGCACCGCGGTCTCGACCGCCTCGGGGTCGAGCAGCAGCTCGGCCAGGTCGACCTGGTCGCGCGAGGCGTCGGTGCTCGTCCCGTCTGGCAGCTCGGCGAAGGGGTCCGAGACGTCGGGCATGCGCAGCACGATGCCGTCGTCGGAGTGCATCGCGGCGGCGTCGATGCCGAAGCGCTCCCGGATGCGCGCGGCGAGCACGAGAGCCCACGGCGCGTGGACCTTGGCGCCGTAGGGGGAGTGGATCACCACGCGCCAGTCGCCGAGCTCGTCACGGAACCTCTCGACCAGGAGGGTCTTGTCGTCGGGGACGACGCCGGTGGCCTCGCGCTGCTCGTCGAGGTAAGCCCGGAGGTTGTCGGTGGCCCAGGGGTCGAGCCCCGCCCAGGGAGTGCTGGAGCCTGTGCCTGCTGTGCCGGCCTGCTGGCTCGCCTCGCGGACCCAGGCGCCGATCGCCCGCCCGAGCTCGGCGGGGCGCCCGGGGGAGTCGCCCTTCCAGAAGGGCAGCCGCCCGGGCACGCCCGGGGCAGGGCTCACGAGCACCTGGTCGGGGGTGATGTCCTCGATCCGCCACGTGCTCGACCCGAGGGTGAAGGTGTCGCCGACCCGGGACTCGTAGACCATCTCCTCGTCGAGCTCGCCGACGCGCTTCCCGCCTCTCGGGCTCCCGGAGTCGCCCGTGGCGCCGCTCGCGCCCGTCGCGAGGAAGACCCCGTAGAGACCACGGTCCGGGATGGTGCCTCCGCTGGTGACCGCCAGGCGCAGCGCGCCGGGGCGTGCGGAGAGCGTGTCGGTCACCCGGTCCCACACGATGCGCGCGCGGAGCTCACCGAAGTCCTCGCTCGGGTAGCGACCGGCGAGCATGTCCAGCACGGCGCGCAGCGTGCGGTCCCCGAGGGTGGTGTACGGGTCGGCGCGCCGGAGGACGGTCGCGAGCTCCTCGATGTGCCAGTCCTCGGTCGCGACCATGGCGACGACCTGCTGGGCCAGCACGTCGAGCGGGTTGCGCATGACGTGGACGGGCTCGATGCTCCCGGTCCGCATCCGCTCGGCGATGACGGTCGACGGGACCAGGTCTCCGCGGTGCATCGGGAAGACGACCCCGTGGGAGACAGCCCCGACCTGGTGGCCGGCGCGGCCGATCCGCTGGAGGCCGCTCGCGACCGACGGCGGCGAGCCGATCTGCACCACGAGGTCGATCGCGCCCATGTCGATGCCGAGCTCGAGCGACGAGGTCGAGACCACGGCGGGCAGCCGTCCCTCCTTGAGCTCGGTCTCGGTGTGGGTGCGCTCGGCACGGCTCATCGACCCGTGGTGGGCGCGGGCGAGCACGCCGGGCGCCCCCGTCGAGGCGCCGGACTGGCCCTGCACGAGCGCCGGGTGCGCCTCGCCCGGGTCGGTGTGGTCGGCACCCTCGCGCTCGGCCCACACCTCGTTCATGCGAGAGGTGAGCCGCTCCGCGCCCCGGCGCGAGTTCGTGAAGACGAGCGTCGAACGGTGGGCGGCGACCAGGTCGACCACCCGCTCCTCGATGTGCGGCCAGACGGACGGCCGGGCGCGGGGTCCGGCAGCCGCCCCCGAGAGGTCGGGCACGCCGGGTGCGAGGGTGGCGGGCCCTCCGGCGCCCGGAGGCTGCGTCCCCGGTGCCGGTGCTCCCTGAGCCTGCGGGCCGTCGGTGGCGCCGGCGGTCGGCGCCGAGCGCAGGTCGGCGAGGTCGGGCACCGGCACGACCACGTCGACCTCGATGGTCTTCGACGCGGGCGGCTGGACCACGTCGACGGTGCGTCCGCCGTCTGCGGGCGTCCTGCTGCCGGCCAGGAAGGCCGCGACGGAGGAGACCGGAGTCACGGTGGCCGACAGCCCGATGCGCTGGACGGGCGTCTCGACGAGGGCGTCGAGACGTTCGAGCGAGACCGCCAGGTGGGCCCCGCGCTTGGTCCCCGCGACCGCGTGGATCTCGTCGAGGATCACCGTGGTGACACCGCGGAGCCCTTCCCGGGCGCCCGAGGTGAGGATGAGGAACAGCGACTCCGGCGTCGTGATGAGGATGTCCGGCGGGGTGGTCGCGAAGGCGCGACGCTCGCTCGCCGGGGTGTCACCGGTACGGGTGCCGACGCGTACCTCCCGGATGGCCTCCCCGCGGCGAGCGGCCGACTGCCGCACACCGGCGAGCGGGGAGCGCAGGTTCCGCTCGACGTCAGCGGCGAGCGCCTTGAGGGGCGAGACGTACACGACCCGGCAGCGGGCCGGTGGCTCGGGCTCGGGGCCGGAGGGGTCGAGCAGGCCGTCGAGGGCCCAGAGGAAGGCCGCGAGGGTCTTGCCCGACCCGGTCGGCGCGACGACGAGCGCGTGGTGGCCGTCCGCGACGGCGTCCCAGGTGCCGGTCTGCGCCGCCGTGGGGGCGTGGAAGGCCCCGGCGAACCACGCCTGGGTCGCCGGGCTGAAGCGCTCGAGCGCAGGGCGCCGGGCGTCCGGGTCGTGCGCGATGTCGCGGGCGGCCCGCGCCGCGGTGTCGTCCTGCTGTCCTGTGGCCACCGTGACATTGTGTCTGGTTCCGCCGACACGCGTCGGTCGTGGCACCCTGTGAGGGTGCGCAACAGAGAGTTCTGGGACCTGGTCGACGACGTCTTCGGCCGCGCCTACGGCAGGACGCTGGCCGACGACCAGGTGCTCACGGCCCTGGGCGACCGGACCGCCGCCCAGGCGGTCGAGGCCGGGGTCGAGCCCCGCGTCGTGTGGCACGCGCTCTGCGACGCGATGGACGTCCCCGACGCACGGCGCTGGGGGAGCGACCTCTTCCGGCAGGCGCCACCGGCCCGCTGACGGCGAGGTCGAGAGATGCCGCCGGGCTGCGGGCGCGGTGCACCGAGACGCGTGAGACGCACGGAGACGCACCGACACGCACGGAGGCTCTCGGGACACGCCGGGGCGCGGGTGGATCTTCGAACAGATGTTCGGTTATCGTTGTCCGCAGGGCGCCTCTTCAGATGCGTCGTCCACACGAGGGCTCGTTCCCGGCGCTCGTGTCAGAGGTAGGACGTAGCGTCCTCGTCATACGACAGGCACCACACCGAGCGGGCGACCGCTCTCAGACGGAGAGGCGGCAGACATGCCCGCACCAGCAGATCGCGAGAAGGCGCTCGAGGCCGCGCTCGCGCAGATCGACCGGAACTTCGGCAAGGGCTCGATCATGCGTCTCGGCGAGGACGGCAGGGCGCCCGTCGAGGTGATCCCCACCGGGTCGATCGCCCTCGACATCGCGCTCGGCATCGGCGGGCTGCCCCGCGGCCGCGTCGTCGAGGTCTACGGCCCCGAGTCGAGCGGTAAGACCACCGTCGCGCTGCACGCCGTCGCGAGCGCCCAGCGCAACGGCGGCATCGCCGCCTTCATCGACGCCGAGCACGCCCTCGACCCCGACTACGCCAAGAAGCTCGGCGTGGACACCGACGCCCTCCTCGTCTCGCAGCCGGACACCGGCGAGCAGGCGCTCGAGATCGCGGACATGCTCATCCGGTCGGGTGCGATCGACATCATCGTCATCGACTCCGTCGCCGCGCTCGTGCCCAAGGCCGAGATCGAGGGCGAGATGGGTGACAGCCACGTCGGCCTCCAGGCGCGACTCATGTCGCAGGCGCTGCGCAAGATCACCGGTGCGCTGAGCTCCTCCGGCACCACCGCGATCTTCATCAACCAGCTCCGCGAGAAGATCGGTGTGATGTTCGGCTCGCCCGAGACCACCACCGGTGGCAAGGCTCTGAAGTTCTACGCCTCGGTGCGCCTCGACATCCGTCGGATCGAGACCCTCAAGGAGGGCACCGAGCCGGTCGGTAACCGCACCCGCGTCAAGGTCGTCAAGAACAAGATGGCCCCGCCCTTCAAGCAGGCGGAGTTCGACATCCTCTACGGGCACGGGATCTCCCGCGAGGGTGGCCTCATCGACATGGGTGTCGAGCACGGCTTCGTGCGCAAGTCCGGCTCGTGGTTCACCTACGACGGCGACCAGCTCGGCCAGGGCAAGGAGAACGCCCGGACCTTCCTCAAGGACAACCCCGACCTCGCCAACGAGCTCGAGAAGCGCATCAAGGAGAAGCTCGGCGTCGGCGCGCAGGTCGACGCCCCGGCTACCCCTGCGCCGATCGACGCAGCGCCCGCCAAGGCCGCTGCCAAGGGGAAGAAGAGCGACTCCTGAGTCGCTCGACACGCTCGCAGAGACCGCGGACCGCTCCTGGGGAAGAGGAGGGGACCGCGGTCTCTGCGCCGTCCCGCGTCGAGCAGGTCGAGCGGGCGCGCAACCGGGCGCTCAAGATCCTCACCGCCGCCCCCAAGAGCCGGAGGCAGGTCGAAGAGCGCCTGCTCGCCGCAGGTGACGAGCCCGACGTCGTCACCGAGCTGCTCGACCGCCTCGAGAACGTCGGCCTGCTCGACGACGCCGAGCTCGCGGCCATGATCGTCCGCACGAGGTTCACCGAGCGAGGGCAGAGCCGACGGGCGATCGCCCAAGAGCTCCGGCGCAAGGGCATCGACGACGAGACCGCTGCGCAGGCCCTCGCCCAGGTCGACGAGGACGACGAGACCGAGGCGGCCCTCGACGTCGCTCGGGCCCGGCTGCGCCGGACCAGCTCGCTCGAGCACGCCGTCAGGGTGCGCCGCGCCCTCGGCGCCCTGGGGCGCAAGGGCTACTCGTCTGCCGTCGCGATGCAGGCGATCCGGGCCGCGCTCGCCGAAGAGCCTGCCCGCGACGACGGCCTGGACGCCGGCGTCGAGGACCCCGCGGGCGACACGTCCGCGGATGACACCTGGATGCAGCCCGACGTCGGTCATGATGGAGCACCCGGGTGACCAGCGACGACAGCTGAACGACGGGTCCCAGACACGCAGGAGGATCGACGGTGACCGGTGCAGAGCTCGGGACCCTGCTCGCGCTGCTCGTCACCTGCCTCGTCGCCCTGCTCCTCGTCCAGACGGCCCGCCGCGAGGCGGCCGCCGTCCGGTCCCGTGCCGCAGCAGACGTCGACGAGCTCCGCAACGACACCCGACGCCGTGACGACGAGTCGCGGGTCCGGCTCGACGAGGCCCGGGCCCTCGAGAAGGACCTCTCGTCCCGGCGCGCGCGCCTCGAAGAGGCCGAGGAGCGTCTCCAGGCCCTCGCAGCCCAGGCGGTCGTCGACGCAGCAGGCGCCGCGGCGGAGCGCGGACGGCTCCGCGACGACCTGGTCCGTGAGCTCGAGGAGAGCTCCGGCCTGAGCCGCGAGCAGGCCGTCGCACGGCTCTCCGAGGTGCTGCGTGCCGACGCCGAGCACGAGGCCAGCGGCGCCGTACGACGTGTCGAGGCGGCCGCCCGCCGGACCGCCGACCAGTCTGCCCGTCGGATCGTCGCGACCGCGGTCCAGCGCCTCAGCGTGCCGACCAGCTCGGCTGTCGCGGTCACGATCGTGCCGCTCCCCACGGACGACCTCCGTGGTCGGATCATCGGCCGCGAGGGGCGCAACATCCGGACCTTCGAGGCTGTCACGGGAGTCAACCTGCTGGTCGAGGACGACTCGAGCACGGTCCAGCTCTCGTCCTTCGACGCCGAGCGCCGCGAGGTAGCCCAGGCGACTCTCCAGGCGCTCATCGACGACGGGCGCATCCACCCGCAGCGCATCGAGTCCGCCTACGCGCAGGCTCTCGCCGACGCCCCCGCACGGACCGCTGCCGCCGGCCACGACGCTGCGGAGCGAGCCGGCGTCGCCCGGCTGCCGCACGAGCTCGTCCTCGCCGTCGGCGCGCTACGGCACCGCACCTCCTACGGGCAGAGCGTGCTCGAGCACAGCGTGGAGACGGCGCTCGTCGCAGCGAGCCTGGCGGCCGAGGTCGGTGCTGACGTCGAGACGGCGCGGCGGGCCGCCTTCCTGCACGACGTCGGCAAGGGCGTCAGCGCCTCCGCCGGCGGGTCGCACGCCGCCGCCGGTGCACGCCTGCTGAGCGCGGCGGGCGAGACGCACGCGGTCGTCAACGCCGTCGCCGCGCACCACGACGAGGTCCCCGCCGAGACGGTCGAGGCGGTGCTCGTCCAGGCCGCCGACGCCTGCTCCGCCGCCCGGCCGGGCGCGCGACGCGACGAGCTCGACCGGTACGTCGAGCGCATGGAACGGCTCGAGGGCGTCGCCGTGGCCCACCCCGGGGTCACCCGTGCGCTCGCCCTCGCGAGCGGTCACGAGCTCCGGGTGGTGGTCGAGCCCTCGGCGGTGACCGACGACGACCTCCCGGGCCTCGCCCGAGATATCGCGAAGGACATCGAGGCCGCGCTGAGCTACCCCGGCGAGATCTCGATCACCGTCGTGCGTGAGCTGCGCGCACAGGCGACCGCCGGCTGACGCCACGGCTGCGGTGTGACGGCGGGACCCGGGCCCGACGCCGGGGCAGTCGGTCGACCGCAGGGTCCCCGGGCCGGCAGACGTCACCGCCCAGGGCGCGCGAGCCGTAAACTTGGCCGGATGTCGACGAGAACCCTCCCGCTGGACGCCGGGCACGACCCGCAGCCTGGCCTCCCGCGCGAGACGGCGGACGCCGGGACCCGTACCTACGTCGTCCGGACCCTCGGGTGCCAGATGAACGTCCACGACTCCGAGCACATGTCCGGCATGCTCGAGCAGGCCGGCTACCAGAGGGCGACTGCCGAGGCCGCAGCCCGCGACGAGGCCGACGTGGTCGTCATCAACACCTGCGCGGTCCGTGAGAACGCCGCGACGAGGCTCTACGGCAACCTCGGACAGCTCGCCGGTGCGAAGAAGCGACGTGCCGGCATGCAGATCGCCGTCGGCGGGTGCCTCGCGCAGAAGGACCGCTCGACCATCGTCGAGCGGGCCCCGTGGGTCGACGTCGTGTTCGGGACCCACAACCTCGACGCGCTCCCCGTGCTCCTCGAGCGGGCCCGCCACAACGAGGCCGCCCAGGTCGAGATCGCCGAGTCGCTCCAGGTGTTCCCCTCGACCCTGCCCACCCGCCGCGAGTCGATCTACGCCGGCTGGGTTTCGATCTCCGTCGGGTGCAACAACACGTGCACCTTCTGCATCGTGCCGCACCTGCGCGGCAAGGAGCGCGACCGCCGTCCGGGCCAGGTGCTCGCCGAGGTCGAGGCTCTCGTCGCGCAGGGCGCGGTCGAGGTCACGCTCCTCGGGCAGAACGTCAACAGCTACGGCGTGGAGTTCGGGGACCGCGGGGCCTTCGCGCACCTCCTGCGTGCCTGCGGCCGGATCGACGGTCTCGAGCGGGTGCGCTTCACCTCCCCGCACCCGGCGGCCTTCACCGACGACGTCATCGACGCGATGGCCGAGACGCACAACGTCATGCCGCAGCTGCACATGCCGCTGCAGTCCGGCTCGGACCGGGTCCTGCGCGCCATGCGGCGCTCCTACCGCTCGGACCGGTTCCTCGGCATCCTCGACCGGGTCCGTGCGGCGATCCCGGAGGCGGCCATCACCACCGACCTCATCGTCGGGTTCCCCGGCGAGACGGAGGACGACTTCGCGGAGACGCTCCGGGTGGTCGAGGCCAGCCGCTTCGCCTCGGCCTTCACGTTCCAGTACTCACCACGCCCCGGCACTCCCGCGGCGACCCTCGAGGACCAGCTGCCGAAGGAGGTCGTGCAGGAGCGCTACGAGCGACTCATGGCCCTGCAGGACGCCGTGTCGGCGCGAGAGAGCGCCCGGCAGGTCGGGCGGACCGTCGAGGTCCTCGTCACCGAGGGGGCCGGACGCAAGGACGGCGCCACCCACCGTCTCACCGGTCGCGCCGAGGACAACCGGCTGGTGCACCTCGCGGTCCCGGCGCACCTCTCCGAGCACCTCGCGGGCGGGAGCCCTGTCGAGACCGGGGCTCTCGACCCGCGCCTCGCCGAGACGCTCGACCCCGACGTGCCTCGCCCGGGCGACATGGTGACCGTCCAGGTCACGGGCTCGGCGCCGTACCACCTCGTCGCGGACTCGGCCCTCGCGACCTCCGCGAGCACACCGGTCTACGCCGTGCGACGGACCCGGTCCGGCGACGCCTGGGTGCAGCGCGAGCGCGCCCGTGCAGGGCTCGGGGGAGACAGCCACGACCACGGGAGCGCACCGGCGCAGCCCGGAGCACCCGTGGTGCTCGGGATGCCCGCGCTCCGACGCGGCTGACAGGCCCGACGAGCCCGAGAAGGCCGACGAGGCCGGCAGGACCAGCGGGTCAGTCGTCGTCCGGGCCGTCGTTGTCGTCGAGGTCGTCCATGTCCTCTTGGGACTGCGGCCGCAGCGACGCTGCGACGGAGGAGAACAGCTGCAGCGAGGTGCTCAGGCCGCCGGCGAGGGTCTGGTCGACCTGGTCCTGGGTGGCGCCCAGGCCGAAGTCGACCGAGTGCTCCGTGTACAGCGACAGCGCGCCGTTCTCCCGGCGCACGTAGGCCTTCGGCCAGATGCGGTCCCGGTTCCAGTCGTTGACGATCTGCAGCGTCGCGACACGGTGCGACTCGGCGAGCGGTCGGTGCCAGCGCCCGCGGATCTGGATGATGTCCTTCTCTGCCCCGAGCAGCATGAACCAGAAGCGGTTCCCGTCCCAGGTGCCGGTGATGTCGCCGTCCTCGTCGAGCCTGGACGTGTAGCCGCGCGAGCCGAGGTACGAGGCGATGCGGTCACGGGTGACCGGTGTCGGCACGTCGAGCACGGACGGCCGGCGGGGTGCGGGCGCGTCCGACCTGGCGTCGGGGCGTGCGGTGGTCTCGGGGAGCGCCGAGAGCAGGCGGTCGAGCCACTCGCGGCGCGGTCGGGGCGTCACGGGGCCACCGCCGCGGGGTCGGGGTAGAGACCGTCGAGGGTGTCGAACAGCATCGCGGACGTGCTCAGCCCGCAGGCGAGCAGCCGGTCGAGCTGCTCGTCGGTCGCACCGTGCTCGAGGTCGACGGAGACCTCGGCGTACACCTGGATCATGCCGTTGTCACGCACCCTGAAGTAGGCCTTCGGCCAGATCCGGTCGGTGTTCCAGTCGTTGCAGAAGTCGAGGACCTCCTCGATCCGCTCGATCGTGATCTCCCGGTTCCACTGACCGCGCACCTGGAGGATCTCGGTCTGGGCACCGAAGAGGAGGAAGTAGAACAGCCGCGAGTGCCACAGCCCACCGACGTCACCGTCGGAGTCGACGAAGTAGGAGTAGCCGTAGTCGGTGATCCACTCGATCACCCGTGCTCGCGTCACCGGCGTCACACCCGGCTCGGGGGCGCTGTCCACCAGGGCGCCCAGCTCACGGGCCAGCACCTGCTCGACGTCGATCCTCAGCTGCTCGTCGGAGACCTGTCCCGCGCTGCCGTCGGCTGCACGACCCCCTGCGTCGTCACCACCTGCGGTACCACGGCGGGAGGCGCGGACGCCGGAGTGGTCGTCGGTCCTGCGGTGGCGGCGGTCCTTGAAGAGCCCCATCTGGCAAGCCTACAGGCGGTCGGAGCCCGGGCCACCGCGCCGACGGGACGACAGGGCGCACCTGGTGGTGCTCGCTGCGGTCGAGGGGTGCGGGACGGCAGCGGGGGACCGCCGGAGTACCGTGGAGCCCATGCCTGCGACCGTCGTCCGCCACGTCATGGAGCCCGCCCTGCTCCCGGGAGCGACCGGACGGGCGGACCTGCGGTCGGCAGAGCGCGCCGCGCTCGTCGGCTCCCTCTCCGAGGCGCTCGCCCGCAGCGGTGCGACCGGCTCGAGCCCGGAGGACGGCGGCACCGCTGTGCTCCCTGTGCCCTCTGTCCTGGTCGTGGCCCCGGCCCGTCGGTCGCTCCGGACGACGGACGGGAGGGCCGACCTCGGTGCTCTCGGCCTCGACCGAGCAGCGTTGCCGAGCGGCCTCGACGCCCGGGCCCTCGGGACCGGGTCTCCCGAGACACCGTCCCTCGACGTCGTGGCGGGCGTCGCTGTCACGCTGCTCGCGCTCGCCGGGTGGCACGGACCGGTCGAGACGGTCGAGCGTGGCGGACCGGAGGCGGAGACCGTCGTGCTCGACGACGTGCTGGCGGGCAGGCGACTGGTGCTGGTGGCGCTCGCAGCGCACGACGCGGTGCTGCCAGCGGGCGCCCACCCGGGCCTGGCCGCCGGACAGCAGCAGGTGTGGGCACTGGCCGAGCGCTGGCTCGGCTGAGTCAGCCCGCGAGGCGCCGCACGAGCTCCTGAGCCTCGTCGAGGCGGCCGAGCGCGGTGAGCACCTCGACGAGCTCGCCGACGGTCTCGGCACGGGGTGCCTGGGCCCGTGCGATCGCGAAGCCCTCGGTCGCAGACTCGAGCAGCCAGACAGCCTCCTCGAGCTGCCCGTCCGCGCGGCGGAGCCTCCCGGCGAGCCAGAAGGAGTGCGCCGCGTCCTGCACCATGGACAGGCCCGCGAAGGCCTCGGCGGCCTGCGTGGCCTCGGTGACCGCCTCGTCGGACAGGCCGGCGGCGGCGTGAGCGCGTGCGAGGGTGTCGAGCAGCTGGGCGTGCTCCGCCGCCAGGACTTGCGCCCGGTGCTGGCGAGCGGCGAGCTCCTCCGCCATCGCGCCCTCCGCGCCAGGGTCGACGGCCGCGACGGAACCGCGCGCCGCGTCCGTCTCGCGTCGTGCGGCGCGGACGGCGTCACCGAGCCGCGACCACGAGCCCTCGACCTCGCCGGCCTCGGCGCACGCCCGTGCGTAGGCGCGCACCACGGGTCCGGTGTACTCGACGCCGGTCCCGGCCGCCTCGAGCTGGTCGAGGGCGGACCGGAACGTCCGCACCGCGCCCTCGACGTCACCGAGGGCGCTGCTGAGCGCCGCGGCCTCCGCCAGGGCGAAGCCGGCGGCCTCGGCCTCGCCCGAGGCGACGAACAGGTCCGCCGCCTGGGCGTACAGCCGTGCTGACTCGAGCGGCTCGTCCCGTGCGGCTGCCGACTCGGCGGCCGACACCAGGGCGTCCGGGCCGACGCCGGCACCGGAGGCAGGTGTCGCGGTCTCGCCCGTGCCTCCCGGCAGCGACGTGTCTGCCTGGCCGTGGTCGCCCAGAGCAGGCTGGCTGCCCCCGCCGAGGCCGGGGAGCACGCTGAGGTCGACGTCGAGCTCGCTGTGGTCGCCGGACCAGGCGCGCAGGACCCGGTCCACCGACGCCGTGGTCCCGCCCCGGGCGTCGAAGGCGGTGGCGAGAGCCAGCGCCTCGGCGTGCATCCAGTCGTCGAGGTCGGCGACCGTCGTCGCAGGCACCCCCTCGAAGGACACGCTGCGCCCCGGCTCGCGGCGGCGCAGCACGCTCACACCGGTGCCGGCAGCGCAGAGGTACGCGAGGCGGTCTGCGGGGGTCTCGGCCCGGGTCAGCAGCGTGGACGACGCCGAGAGGAACCTGTGCGCGGCCTCCGTGTTGCCGCTGCGCGCGAGCAGCTGCACGTGGCGGCCGTGGGCGCCGGCCATCTCCCCGCTCGAGGCGAGGGTCTGCAGGCCTCTGCGGTGCGCACGGGCCGCTCCGGCCGCGTCGCCGACCTCGAGGTAGGCGAGCTGCAGCTGGGAGAGCCGGTCGGCCGGCTCGGAGCGGCACGAGGCCTTGGCCTCCTCGGCGGACTCGAGCAGCCGGATGCCCTCCTCGTACCGGCCCTCCTCGAAGAGGTACGCCGTGCGGTCGCCGGGCTCGCACGCCGGGCACTGGGAGAAGTCGTCGCGCTCGGTCGTGACCCACCGGTCGTAGGCGGCGGGGAGCTCGGCGTCGCCGAGCATGTGGTGCCACTGGAACGCGAGGTGGTTGACGGCGCTCAGACCGTTCCCGGCCAGCCGGTACCGGCGTCGCATGTCGTCGAGGGTCGAGGTGATCTGGGTGGCGGAGATGGTCGGGAAGCTCATGAGGTTCCCGACCATCCACTTGAACGACCAGAACAAGGAGTGGACGTCGTGCTCGTCGAAGAGCTCGGGGCGGGCGTCCCACAGCCGCACGGACTGCGTGAACGGCAGGTACGCCTTCTCGACCTCGTCGGAGAACGCGTACGACTCGGTGAGCGCGAACAGCGCGAAGGCGTGGGCCTCCTGGGGCCCCTCGGCGGCGACCTCGCGCACCAGCGACGCCGCCACCTCGTTGCGGGCAGAGCCGAACGGCAGGTCGCGGACGCGCATGATCGCGCCGTTGACGTCGTCGATCGAGCGTGGCATCAGGTGGTCTCGCCTTCGCGGTCGTCGGCGGCCCCGCGGGCCGCGGTCGCGCTGCGCAGGAGCGTCGACAGCGCGTCGTTCATGAGGTCGGTCTCGTGGAGGGGGAGCGGACGTCCCGACTGCAGCAGCGCCGTCACGTAGAGCGCACGCGCACCGGCCTCCCGGACCGCACGGTCCGAGACCCCGAGGACGTCCCGGACCGCGGGGTTCGCGTCGTTGAGGATCAGCCGGCGGCGGTGCGACGGCTGGGAGAACTCGCCGAGGACCCCGCCCCACAGGTCGTCGGCCTCGGAGACCGCGGCCGACACCTCCTGCTCGTGGTCCGCGTCGCGGTCGTCGAGCAGCATGGAGGGGATCTGCGACGGCTCGAAGGTCCGCAGGTCGACGTCGCACCCACCGGCGGCGAGCGAGCCGCGGATGCTCACGAGAGCGTCCGTGGTCTCCAGCGCACGCAGCGGCTCGAGCGGGAGCAGGACCTGCGAGACGTCCGAGGCCGAGACCGGCGTCACCGACCACGACGGACGACGCACCCGGACCCGCTCGAGCAGGTCCGCGTCGTAGACGTACCCGGCGTTCACCACCGGCAGGTCCTGGGCGTGCGCGACGGGCGCGATCCGCCGGTAGCCCTCCACCGTCGGGGTGAAGTGGATCTGACCGTGCCGCTCGTGGATCTCGGCGAGGGTCGCCTGCCCGGTGGTGCACTCGAAGGGCAGCACCTCCACGGCCAGGTCGAGCATGTCGTCGTCGACGAGGGCGAGCGCACGCACCGCGAGGTGGTGCACGGCGAGCAGCCGGGCGGAGCCGGCGTCGCGCATCGCGAGGGTGTCGAGCGTCCACCGTCGGATCGTGGAGCCCAGGGCGTCCCGGGTCGCCAGGAGGATGTCGTCCTCGTAGAGGCCCTCGCGCGACGCCGTGGGGCGTACCGCGGTGGTGTTGACCACGCACCGCACGAAGAACGCCCACGGCGGCAGGAGCTCGTCGACCGAGGTGCCCAGCAGCATGCGCTTGAGGTACACCCGGTGGGCGCTGCTCGTGGTGGGGGAGACGGCGCTCGGCAGGACGTACGCGACGCCGCTGAGACCGGCGACGGGCAGGTCGAGGGGGATGCACGCCAGCGGCGCGAACCCGAGGGCCGACTCGCAGTACTCCCGCAGCGCGAGCTCGCGGGCACGGTCCGTCTCGTACCGGCGCTCCCAGGGGAGATCGGTCTCGCTGAGCGACCTGGTCACGACCGACCCGTCGGGCTGCTCGACCTCCAGGCGCAGGTCCACGGGGAGCAGCGACCCGTAGTCGACCGCGAGGGCCTCGACGGTCGCGGGCTCGAGCCAGTGCTCGAGGTCTCGGCGCGGCGCCAGGCGCACCGTGCTGCCCGCCCGGGCCGGAGCGCGCGGGTCGTCGTCGGCCAGCTCGACGAGCGAGTACCGTCCGTCGGCATACCCCGTCCACCGGATCGCGCGGGCGTCCGGGGTGCGCGACGAGCGGGACACCAGCTCGATCTCGTCGGTCACCATGAAGGCCGAGAGCAGCCCGATGCCGAACTGCCCGAGGAACTGCTCACGGCCGGTGCCGAGCTCGAGGTCTCGCTTCGAGCTGCGTCCGATCGTCGCGAGGAGCTCGGTCGCCTCGGCGAGCGTGAGCCCCACGCCGGAGTCCGAGACCTCCAGGGTCCCTCCGGCGCCGCAGCGCAGCGTCACCGACCCTCGAACCACCTCGGTGTCAGCGACACCGGCGCCACCAGCGGCCTCGTCGACCCGGCGGGCCGGGTCCGACGGGCCCTCCGAGGTCGCAGAGGTCTCGTCGAGCGCGGTGATCGCGTCGGTGGCGTTCTGGAGCAGCTCGCGGAGGTAGACGCGCGGGCTGCTGTAGAGGTGACGGGCGAGGAGGTCGACGATCCCGCCGAGGTCGACCTGGAACGTCTCGCTCATGCGCCCTCTCTCACTCCTCGGGGATGCCGAGGCGCTCGGCCAGGCGCTCGAAGGAGCGCAGACCGGTGAACAGGCCGCAGGAGATGAGCTGGCCCAGCTGGGCGTCGCTCACGCCGTGCTCGAGGTCCGTCGAGACCTCCGCGTAGACGCCGATCTCCTCGTCCTCGGCCCGAACGTAGAGCTTGGGCCAGATGAGGTCACGGTTGTACTCGTTGAGCAGCACCGCGAACTCCGCCTCGCGGGACGCGGGGAAGGAGTGCTTCCAGCGCCCGCGGACCTGCAGGACCTCGTGGGACTCGCCCATGAGGAAGAAGTAGAAGACGTTGTCGTCCCACTGGCCGCCGACGTCGCCGTCAGGGTCGACCCCGTAGTTCCAGCCCTGGTCGGCGAGGAAGGACTCGATGCGCGCGCGGGTGAGCGGTGCGGTGTCGCCCGAGCCGGTGAGAGCCGGAGCGGTCTCCGGCTTGTTGAAGAAACCCATCGTGTCGTGCTCCTGCCAGTGGTGTCGGTCTGTCGTCCTCGCCGCGTCCGTCCGGCAGCAGCGCGCCGGACGGGACCTCGGCGGTCGTGGTCGTAGGCGGCTGCGCGCGCAGACGGGCAACGGCCCCGGTGATCCTGGTTCACCCTAGGTCCAAGCAGCGGCAAGCACCAAGGCACGGCAGCGACAGGCGCCGGGGCGTGACCGACGCCGCCGTCGAGCCTGTACCGTCGCGGTGTGCTGATCGTTGCAGTGGTGGGCCCCACGGCCACCGGGAAGTCCGACCTCGCGCTCGACCTGGCCGAGGCCCTCGCCGCCTCCGGTGGGGAGGTCTCCCCACCGGAGATCGTCAACGCCGACGCGTACCAGCTCTACCGCGGCATGGACATCGGCACCGCTAAGGTGCCGGTCGCAGACCGTCGCGGTGTGGTGCACCACCAGCTCGACGTCCTCGACGTCCAGGACGACGCCTCGGTCGCCGCCTACCAGGCGCAGGCCCGCGCAGACCTCGCCGCGATCACCGGCCGCGGCGCGCGGCCCCTCGTGGTCGGCGGCTCGGGGCTGTACCTCCGTGCGCTCCTCGACGACATGACGTTCCCCGGGACCGACCCGCAGGTCCGCGCCGCCCTCGAGGCGCGCGCCGAGGCCGAGGGGACCCGACGCCTCTACGAGGAGCTCGCCGCCCGGGACCCGGCTGCCGCCGCGGCCGTCGAGCCGCGGAACACCCGACGCATCGTCCGGGCGCTCGAGGTCATCGAGCTGACCGGTGCGCCCTTCTCGGCGAACCTGCCACGCCAGGAGTACGTGCGACCGGCCGTCCAGATCGGCCTCGACGTCGACCGGGCCCTGCTCGACGAGCGCGCGCAGGCCCGCGTCGACGCCATGTGGGAGCGAGGGCTCGTCGACGAGGTCGTCGCGCTCGCGGAGCGCGGCCTGGGGACGACCGCGTCCCGCGCCGTCGGGTACGCCGAGGTCCTCCGGCACCTCGCGGGCGAGACCACGCTCGAGCAGGCACGCACCGACATCGTCGCGAACACCCGGCGCCTCGCGCGCAAGCAGATGGGATGGTTCGGGCGCGACCCCCGGGTGCACTGGCTGCGGACCGAGTCGCCCACCCTCCTCGCCGACGCCCTGGCGATCGTCGAGGCGGCCGACCGCGGTACGCCACCGCCGTCTGCCGACGGACCCGTGAGCCGTAGTCTGGGGTCATGACCTCAGGAACCGTCCCCACGACACCGCTGCCCTTCGCCAAGGGGCACGGCACCGAGAACGACTTCGTGCTCCTCGACGACCGTGAGGCACGGCTCGACCTCACCCCCGAGCTCGTCCGGGCGCTCGCGGACCGTCGCGCCGGCGTCGGCGGCGACGGCGTGATCCGCGTGGTCCCGTCGTCCGCCCTCGCCGAGGGGCGCGCCGTGCTCGCGCACGAGCCCGCGGCGCACTGGTTCATGGACTACCGCAACGCCGACGGCTCCGTCGCCCAGATGTGCGGCAACGGTGTCCGCGTCTTCGCCGCCTACCTCGAAGAGCTCGGGCTCGCGACCTTCGCCGACGGCCGCGAGCTCGTGCTAGGCACCCGCGCCGGAGCGCGGCGCGTCCGCAAGGAGGACAGCGGCTGGTACGCGGTCGACATGGGGGTCTGGTCCTTCCCCGGAGGTGACGCGGCTGTCCGCGACGGCTTCGACGCCGAGGTGACCGTGAGCGGGCTCGAGCCGGCCGGCACGCAGGTCCCACGCCCCGCGCTCAGCGTCGACCTCGGCAACCCGCACACCGTCGTGGCCCTCGCGAGCCTCGACGACCTCGACCGCGCCGACCTCCACACCGCTCCCGACGTGCTCCCGCTGCCCGCCGAGGGCACCAACGTCGAGCTCGTGGTGCCGCTCGGCGAGGAGACCAGCGTCGACGGCACGGTCGTGGGTCGTGTCCGCATGCGCGTCCACGAGCGGGGGGTGGGGGAGACCCGCTCCTGCGGCACCGGCGCGTGCGCGGCAGCGCTCGCGGTCCGTGCCTGGGCCGGGGCCGGCGCACCGGACGTGTGGCTCGTCGACGTGCCCGGCGGCACCGTCCGGGTCACGCTGCTCGAGGACGGCCACGTCGAGCTCGCCGGTCCCGCCGTCCTCGTCGCGGACGGAGCCGTCCGCCGGGACTGAGCGGCCGACCAGGAGCGACGGGTCAGCCGGCGACGACCTCGAGCACGCGGAAGCCCTTGGCCGACGCCATCTTGGTCGTGACGGCCTCGAAGGGCGTGCCCTCGGGGGTCCGGACCTCGGCCGTCGTGCCGTCGTAGCGGTCGTTCATCCAACCCGTGAGGGAGTCCGCGCCGAGGTTGCGCTGCACCACGAGGTACGCGCTCGCGCCCGGCTCCAGGCGCGGCAGCCACCGGTCGAGCATCGAGTGCAGCACGTCCTTGCCGACGCGGATGGGCGGGTTCGACCACAGCTGGGCGAACCGCACGTCGGCGGGGACGTCGTCCGGGGTGCACGCGGTGACGTTCTCGAGCCCGAGACGAGCGGCGTTGCGCCGGACGAGGTCGAGGGCACGCTCGTTGACGTCCACGGCCCACACCCGCGCCTGCGGGTTCTGCATCGCCATCGTCAGGGATACGGGACCCCACCCCGCGCCGAGGTCCAGCACGTCGCCGCTCGGCGGGTCCTGCACGGTGCGCAGCAGCACCTGGGTCCCGAGGTCGACCCGTCCGGGGGAGAAGATGCCGCCTGCGGTCTCGACCTCGACCTCGCGGCCGTCGAGCACGACGGTGAGCGGGCGCCGCTCGGCGGACGAGGCGGGCTCGGCGGTGAAGTAGTGGTCTGGGGTCTCGTCGCTCACAACGCGCCATCGTAGGCCAGTGCCGGCTGGCGCGTGAGCCGGTCGGCCGTGCGCGACGTCGCCCCGTCTTCGGCTGTGCGCAAAAAACCTTCGGCGCGGCGGTCCCCCGTGGGAAACTAGGGGGAGCTGGTCACCACCAGCGACACCACCATCCCTGAAGGACGTGCATGACGAACAGCCACGAACCGCGACCCGAACCTGCACAGGGCCCGTCGCCGACGACGGTCCAGCGAGCGAGTGACGCGGCACCGTCGGCACGAGACATCGCAGGCGACGTCGTCGCCCGCGTCCTCGCCCGCGCCGGGACGGCACGTGCGGAGGGCAGCACCCAGCACTCCAGCCACGACGGCGACCAGCTCGACCTCGCGGAGCGCTCGGCGCTGCGCCGCGTCGCGAACCTCTCGACCGAGCTCGAGGACGTCACCGAGGTCGAGTACCGCCAGCTGCGCCTCGAGAGGGTCGTGCTCGTCGGCCTCTGGGCCCGCGACGCGACCGACGCGGAGGTCTCGCTCCGCGAGCTGGCCGCGCTCGCCGAGACCGCCGGGTCGCAGGTCCTCGACGGCCTGCTCCAGCGCCGCCAGACCCCCGACCCCGGTACCTACCTCGGGTCGGGCAAGGCCGCCGAGCTCGCCGCGGTCGTCGCCTCGACCGGGGCCGACACGGTCATCGTCGACGGCGACCTCGCGCCGTCCCAGCGCCGTGCGCTCGAGGACATCATCAAGGTGAAGGTCGTCGACCGCACCGCGCTGATCCTCGACATCTTCGCCCAGCACGCCAAGTCCCGTGAGGGCAAGGCGCAGGTCGAGCTCGCCCAGCTCGAGTACCTGCTCCCGCGCCTGCGAGGCTGGGGCGAGTCGATGTCCCGCCAGGCCGGTGGTCAGGTCGGTGGCGCCGGCGCGGGCATGGGGTCGCGCGGACCCGGTGAGACCAAGATCGAGCTCGACCGTCGACGCATCCGCAACCGGATGGCCAAGCTCCGCCGGGAGATCGCGGCCATGGCCCCGTCTCGTGAGACCAAGCGGTCCTCCCGCAAGCGCAACGCGATCCCGTCGGTCGCGATCGCCGGGTACACCAACGCCGGCAAGTCGAGCCTGCTCAACGCGCTCACCGGCGCGGGCGTGCTGGTCGAGAACGCGCTCTTCGCGACCCTCGACCCGACGGTCCGCCGGACCAAGACCCCGGACGGACGTGTCTACACGCTCGCCGACACCGTCGGGTTCGTCCGGTCGCTGCCGCACCAGCTGGTCGAGGCCTTCCGGTCGACCCTCGAGGAGGTCGCCGACTCCGACCTCCTGCTGCACGTCGTCGACGCGTCGCACCCCGACCCCGAGGGGCAGATCGCAGCGGTGCGCCACGTCCTCGAGGGCATCCCCGGGGCGCTCGACGTCCCCGAGGTGATCGTGCTCAACAAGGCCGACCTGGCCGACCCGGACACGATCGCGCGGCTGCGCAGCCGTGAGCGCACGACCCTCGTGGTCTCCGCGCACACCGGCGAGGGGATCACCGAGCTGCTCGACCTCATCTCGGGCGCGCTCCCGCACCCGGGCGTCACGGTCGACCTCATCGTCCCGTACAGCAGGGGAGACCTCGTCAACCGGGTGCACCTCGAGGGTGAGATCGACCACCTCGAGCACGTGGGCGAGGGCACCCTGCTCCGCGGTCGCGTGGACGACGAGCTCGCTGCCGAGCTCGCGGCCGTCGCCGTCCGCGGCTGACGCACCCGACGGTCCGGCACCGGTCTCTCCGAGGCCGGTGCCGGACCGTAGACTCCTCGGGTGAAGGACACCTCGAGCGCCGTGACCGCAGGATCCGTCGACGAGGTGCACACGCTGCTGGACCTCGCGGTCGGTGCGCTCGGCGGAGGACGCCGAGACGGGCAGCACGACATGGCCGAGGCCGTGTCGACCGCCATGACCTCCGGGGAGCACCTCCTCGTGCAGGCCGGGACGGGCACGGGGAAGTCCCTCGGCTACCTCGTGCCGGCCGTCCACCACGCCGTCAACGCGGGGGAGCGCGTGATCGTCTCGACCGCGACCCTCGCCCTGCAGCGTCAGATCATGTCGCGTGACCTACCGCTGGTCGCCGCGGCGCTCGCGGACCGCCTGCCGCGCCGGCCGACGCTCGCGCTCCTCAAGGGCTGGCACAACTACGCCTGCCTGCACAAGATCGACGGGGGCTACCCGGCCGACGACGCCGGGACGCTCTTCGACATGCCCCGCTCCGAGGGGCCGACCGAGCCGCTGACCGGCGGTGACGACGTCCCGGCAGCCGAGGCGGCGAGCCTCGGGCAGCAGGTCGTGCGGCTGCGCGAGTGGGCCAGGGCGACCGACACGGGCGACCGTGACGACCTCGTCCCCGGTGTCCCGGACCGCGCCTGGCGGCAGGTCTCGGTGACGTCCCTCGAGTGCCTCGGCCAGCGCTGCCCCCTCATCGAGGAGTGCTTCCCCGAGCGTGCGCGCGCCCTCGCGCGGGAGGCCGACGTCGTGGTGACCAACCACGCGATGCTGGGCATCGCGGCGACGGGGTCCCCCAACGTGCTCCCCGAGCACTCCGTCGTGGTCGCCGACGAGGCCCACGAGCTGGCCGACCGCGTCACGGCAGCGGCGACGGTCGAGCTCTCGGTCGCGTCGATCGAGCACGCGGCGCGCCAGGCCCGACGCCACGGTGGCGTGCTGACCACCGACCTCGACGCCGCGACCGCCGACTTCGGCTCCCTGGTCGCCGGTCTGCCCGCGGAGCGCTTCCCCGAGGGGCTGCCGGAGGGCGCCCGCCTCGCGGTCGCGGGGGTCCGTGACGCGGCCCGCGGCGTCCTCAGCGAGCTCAAGCCCGAGCCGAAGGCCGGCGGGGGCGAGGGAGGCGCGGACTCCGGCCTGAAGATGGCGCAGTCGAGCATGCTGCAGATCTTCGAGATCGCCGAGCGCATGACGGGCGAGGCGACAGGGTTCGACGTCCTCTGGTGCTCGCGAGGCGCGGAAGGAGGGTTCGGCGCCGGCATGTCCAAGCTCCACGCCGCGCCCCTCGGCGTCTCCGGTCTGCTGCGGACCAACCTGTGGAGCGAGAAGGTCGGCGTCCTCACCTCCGCGACGCTCGCGCTCGGGGACTCCTTCGACCCGGTCGCGCGCTCCGTGGGGCTCGAGCGGGCGGCGACGGAGGCCGACGGCACCGAGGCGGCAGGACCGGCGCCGCGGTGGCGCGGGCTCGACGTCGGCAGCCCCTTCGACTACCCGCGCCAGGGCATCCTCTACGTGGCCAAGAACCTCCCGACACCGGGGCAGCAGTCCACGACCGACGACCAGGTCGACGAGATGGCGGCGCTCATCACGGCGGCGGGCGGGCGCACGCTCGGGCTCTTCTCGTCCCGCCGCGCGGCCGAGCGCGCCGCAGAGCTGCTGCGCGAGCGGCTCGACGTGCCGATCCTGTGCCAGGGGGACGACCAGCTGCCGACGCTCGTCAAGCAGTTCGCCGCCGACGAGGCCACCTGCCTGTTCGGGACGCTCTCCCTCTGGCAGGGCGTGGACGTCCCCGGGCCGGCGTGCCGCCTGGTGATGATCGACCGGATCCCCTTCCCCCGACCCGACGACCCGGTCAAGGCGGCGCGTGCCCGCTACGTGGAGAGCCACGGCGGGAACGGCTTCATGCAGGTCGCCGCGACGCACGCGGCCCTCCTGCTCGCGCAGGGGGCTGGCCGCCTGGTCCGCACCGTCGAGGACAAGGGCGTCGTCGCGATCCTCGACCCGCGTCTGGTCACCGCCCGGTACGGGTCGTTCCTGGTCAGGTCGCTGCCGGACTTCTGGCGCACCACAGACCGCCAGGTCGCCACTTCTGCGCTAGAGCGCCTCTCGGCCCTAGGCTGAGGCCAGCGCAGCACCGGAACCAGCGCGCACGACCGAGACCAGCGCCCGACTCCATGGAGGACCGATGAGCCAGCCCGAGACCACGCGAGCACCCGACGAGACGCCACGGGCCCGCAAGACCACGAAGGTCGCCGTCGTCGGTGCCGGGGCGGTCGGCTCGACCATGGCCTACGCCGCGCTGATGCGCGGCTCGGCGCGTCACGTCGCGCTCTACGACATCAACCGGGCGAAGGTCGAGGCCGAGGCGCTCGACCTCTCGCACGGGATCCAGTTCATGCCGATGGCCGAGGTCGTCGGGTCGGACGACGTGGCGGTCTGCGCCGACGCCGACATCATCATGGTCACCGCCGGTGCCAAGCAGAAGCCTGGGCAGACCCGCCTGGACCTCGCCGAGGCGACCATCAGCCTCGTCTCGAAGATCCTCCCGGAGCTCCTCGCGGTCGCACCCGACGCGACCTACGTCATGGTGACCAACCCCGTCGACATCGTCACCTACGCGGCGCTGAAGATCTCCGGCCTCCCGCCCACGCAGCTGTTCGGCTCGGGGACGGTCCTCGACTCCTCCCGCCTGCGGTTCCTCATCGCCCAGCACTGCGGCGTCGCCGTCCAGAACGTGCACGCCTACATGGCGGGCGAGCACGGCGACAGCGAGATCCCGCTCTGGAGCTCGGCGACGATCGGTGGCGTCCCGCTCCTCGAGTGGGACGCGATCGAGGGCCGCGCCCCGCTGACCGCCGAGGTCCGTGACCAGATCGCCCACGAGGTCATCAACTCGGCCTACCGCATCATCGAGGGCAAGGGCGCGACCAACTACGCGGTCGCTCTCGCAGGATCGCGGATCATCGAGGCGGTCCTCAACGACGAGCACCGCGTCCTGCCCGTCTCGACCCTCCTCGACGACTACTACGGCATCAGCGACATCTGCCTCTCCGTCCCGTCGATCGTCGGTCGTCACGGCGTCACCGACCGGCTGCAGGTCCCGCTCTCCCCGGTCGAGATCCGCGGCCTGCAGCACTCGGCGGCGTCCCTCAAGGAGGTCGCACGACGCTTCGGCGTGTGACGACGCAGCAGTCCCAGGACGAGCAGAGAGCGCCGCACCCCTCGTGGGGTGCGGCGCTCTTCCTGTGCCGGGCTGCGTCGCCGGGCTGCGTGCGAGGACCGGGGTCAGAGGCTGCGGAGCACAGTGACGATCCGGCCGAGGATGGTCGCCTCGTCACCGAGGATGGGCGAGAACGCGTCGTTGTGGGGCATGAGCCAGACGTGCCCGTCGACGCGCTTGAAGGTCTTCACGGTCGCCTCGCCGTCGATCATCGCTGCGACGATCTCACCGTTCTCGGCCACGGGCTGACGGCGCACGACCACCCAGTCGCCGTCGCAGATCGCCGCGTCGACCATCGACTCACCGGTCACCCGGAGGAGGAACAGCTCGCCGTCGCCGACGAGCTGGCGGGGCAGCGGGAACACGTCCTCGACGACCTGCTCCGCGAGGATCGGTCCACCGGCGGCGATGCGGCCCACGACGGGGACGAACGACGGGGTCGGGTGGCTGTCCAGGTCGACGTCCGCCGTCTGCTGGGTGGAGACCGAGCGCAGGGCGCGGCCGGCGGGACGTGACGTCAGCTCGCCGGTCGGCGCTCCCTGCGCCGGGCCCGGCACGACGAGCTCCATGGCTCGCGGTCGGTTGGGGTCGCGGCGGAGGTAGCCCTTGCGCTCGAGGGTCGTCAGCTGGTGCTTGACGCTCGACGGGCTCGTGAGGCCGACAGCCTCGCCGATCTCCCGCATGCTCGGCGCGTAGCCGCGGGTGTCGACGGACTCCCGGATGGTCTCCAGCACCCCGCGCTGACGCGGGGTCAGGCCGTCGGCCGCGCCGATCACGGTGACGGCCTCGGCCGCGGGCGCGCCCCCGGCAGCTCCTGACGGTGTGCTGTCCTGCGTCTTCACGGCTGGCCTCCGGTGCGTGGTCGTGCGGCGTCGTACGTGGTCCGGCGCGTGCACCCGAGCTGCTGACGAGTCGTCCCGGTGCTGACCGGCAGCCGGTCGGCAGCTGTCGGGCGGCTGCCGGTGCTTTCCGGTGCTTGTCGGTGCGTGTCGGTGGCTCGTGGTCGGGTGTCCTTGCTGGTGCTCCCACAGTAGGGGGCCCGGCGTGCGACTTCAAACACCTGTTCGAGCGTGTTGCGCAGATCTCTTGTCATCCGCAGCCGATGTTCGTACAGTTGTACGACGTACACATGTTCGAACGACCGACACGACCGGCGGCTCCTGGCCCGGTCGGCGGTCAGGAGAGGGGTAGACATGGCTGATTCCGCACTGGTGCTGACACCCGGGCGCGAGCTCCGCCTCGTCCGCGACGGAGAGGTCCCTGCGTCCGGGCGCGCCTCGTCCGTGAGTGCCTCGGCGGCGGCCGGTCTGCCGCGCGGCGCCTCGGCTCCTGCCGGCGGCTCCCTGCGCGACCTGCGTCTGACGCGCCGCGGCTGGTGGGTGCTCTCCCTCGTCGCGGTCCTGCTGGTGGTGGCGGGCATGGTCGTCGGTGACCGTGCGTTCGCCAGCGCTCCGGCGGAGGCGGTCAGCGTGACCGAGCACTACGTGGCGCAGGGCGAGACGCTCTGGAAGATCGCCCGCACCGTCGCGCTCCCTGGCGAGGACACCCGGGACGTGGTGGAGATGCTGGTCGAGCTCAACGGCCGGTCGAGCGCCTCGCTGCAGGTCGGCGAGCAGCTGTTGCTCCCGGTGCGATGAGTGCAGGCGCCTCGGCGCGCTGACGCCACGACGGGCAGGTGGCATCGAGTGCCGAGCGGGGCAAGGACGCCCTGCGTCTCACGATCTGGGATTCTCGCCGCACACGGTTGCCGTGACGATTAGGTGTACCTAAGTTAGGACTACCTCATCAACCGGCTGGGGGCCGGGTTGAGAGGCGGAGTCATCGGGTGGTCATCGCCCGGTCCTCCGACAGCACGTCTGCGACGAGGTGAGGCGAGTCATCTCGGCGTTGTGGGGACGGGGGCGTCCCGGACGGAGGCGGTCGACAACGACCGCCTCCGTCTCTGTCTGCCTGAAGCGTCTGTCAGCCCAGAGCGTCTGCCTGCCCAGAGTCTCGAGGGGCGAGCCGGTCCCGGCTGCGGGTCGGCCGCCTGGCGCACGTCACCGTGCGCGGAGACCTCTCCTCGGAGAGCGTGCCGCGCGTGTGCGCAGGTCATGACGAGCCGCGTACCCTTGCGGGAGCTGCGAGAGCAGACTAGACCACGTCTTGATGGAGGCACCTGTGCACTGCCCGTTCTGCCGCCACGCCGACTCGCGCGTGGTCGACTCGCGCACCTCGGACGACGGCGCGTCGATCCGACGGCGTCGGCAGTGCCCCGCCTGCACCCGTCGGTTCACCACCCTCGAGACCGCGAGCCTCTCGGTCGTCAAGCGCTCGGGCGTCACCGAGCCCTTCAGCCGCGAGAAGGTCGTCAACGGGGTGCGCAAGGCCTGCCAGGGTCGACCCGTCACCGAGGACGACCTCGCCCTCCTGGCCCAGCGCGTCGAGGAGAGCGTGCGGGCGACCGGCATCGCCGAGCTCGACGCCTACGAGATCGGCCTGACGATCCTCGGCCCGCTCCGCGAGCTCGACGAGGTCGCGTACCTGCGGTTCGCCTCGGTCTACCAGGCCTTCGACTCTCTCGAGGACTTCGAGGCAGCCATCAACCTGCTGCGCGCCGAGCACGAGCAGGCAGCCGCCGACGAGAGCTCAGTCGACCGGTCGACCGACTGATCCGCCCTCCGGGTCGACGGCGACCGGACGACGACCGTTCGCAGGCCCGTGCGCCGTGTCCTCGCCCGAGCCGCAGGGTCAGAGCGCGCTCGACCGTGATGCCCAGAGGTTGAGGTCGCCGTCGACCGCAGCCTCGTCGATCGAGGCGAGCTCGTCGGCGGTGAAGCCGGGGGCGTCCAGTGCCGCGAGGTTCTCGTCGAGCTGCTGTGTCGTCCGTGCCCCGACGAGGACTGCGCTGACGCGGTCGTCGCGCAGGCACCAGGCGAGAGCCATCTGGGCGAGCGTCTGTCCCCGCTGCTGCGCCACCGTCCGGAGGCGGTCGACCGAAGCGAGGTTCGCCTCCGACAGGTACTCCCGCTGGAAGGACGTCCCACGGGCTGCGCGGGAGCTCTCCGGCACCCCGTCGCGGTACCGGTCGGTGAGCAGGCCCTGCGCGAGCGGCGAGAAGGTCACGAGCCCGGTGCCGGACTCGCCGGCGACGTCCAGCAACGAGCGCCCCGAGGCGTCGGGCTCCTCGATCCACCGGTTGAGGAGGGAGTACGACGGCTGGTGGACCGTGAGGGGCAGGCCCATCGACGCCGCGACCGTCAGCGCCTCCTGCGTCCGGGTCGCGGAGTACGAGGAGATCCCGGCGTAGAGCGCCCGCCCCGAGGACACCGCGGTGGCGAGCGCTCCGATCGTCTCCTCGAGCGGGGTCGTCGGGTCGAAGCGGTGGCTGTAGAAGATGTCGACCTCGTCGACGCCGAGCCGACGCAACGACTGGTCGAGCGACGCCAGGAGGTAGCCGCGCGACCCGCCCTCACCGCGCGGTCCGGGCCACTGCCGGTACCCCGCCTTCGTCGAGATGCTCAGCTCGTGGCGGTGCCGGGCGAGGTCGGTCCGGAGGATCCGGCCGAAGCCCGTCTCAGCGGACCCGGGCGGAGGCCCGTAGTTGTTCGCGAGGTCGAAGTGCACCACCCCGGCGTCCAGGGCGTGCAGCACCAGACCCCGCTGGTCTGCGGCAGGGGTGCCGTCCCCGAAGTTCTGCCACAGGCCGAGGCTGAGGGCGGAGACGCTCAGACCAGAGCGTCCGACGCGTCGGCAGGGGAGAGGAGCGTGACGGTCGTCGGCGGGGGAGCGCATGCCCCCACGGTACCGCTGCGATACTGGGTCCTCCCCCCTGGTCCACCGGGCGCCCGTGAGGGCACGGTGGGAAATAGCCTGGCCTCCTGCGCCGGGCTGCGGGAGGGTAGGTCTGCACCGGCAGACATCGAGACGAGGAGGTCGGAGCACATGACCCAGGACCGAGAAGTGCCTGAGACCGCGGTGAGCGCGGACACCAAGGCCAAGTTCAAGGAAGCGCTCGACCGGAAGAACGCCGCACGGCACCTGACCGCCGAGGGCGACACCAACACCGGGAGCGTCCACGGCTCTGAGCCGATCGGCAAGACGCAGCGGACCTTCCGCCGCAAGTCCGGCTAGGTCGCACCGACCGGCGCGTGTCCACGCCCCGGACGACGTACGACGAGAGGGGCGGTACGCAGGTCGCGTACCGCCCCTCTCGTCGTGCCAGGTGCCGGGCCGGCGTGGCCGGCCCTGCGGTCAGGACCTCGTGTCGGTGAGCACGCGGAGCTTGATGGTCTGGCCCATGGCCTGCAGGGCCTCGACGACGGCCGCCTCGACGGTCGAGCCGGCGTCGGTGACCACGTAGCCGACCTCGCCGCGGGTGGCGAGGAGCTGGCCCTCGATGTTGGTGCCGTGCTCCGCGAGCGTCCGGTTGACCTCGGCGAGGACGCCGGGGGTGTTGCGGTGCAGGTGAGCGACGCGCGCGACGCCCGTCGAGCTCTCGAGGGCGAGGTTCGGCAGGTTCACGCTCAGCGTCGTCGACCCCGAGCGCACGTAGTCGCGGATCTTGTTCGCGACGAACACGCCGATGGCCTCCTGGGCCTCGAGGGTCGAGCCGCCGATGTGCGGGGTGAGGATGACGTTGGGCAGGCCGCGGAGCTCCGACTCGAAGGCGTCCCCGCGCTTCTTGGGCTCCTCGGGGAACACGTCGATCGCCGCACCGGCGAGGTGGTGCGACAGGATGGAGTCGCGGAGCGCGCCGGTGTCGACGACGAAGCCGCGCGAGAGGTTGAGGAAGATCGCCCCCGGCTTCATCTGCGAGAGCTGCTTCGCGCCGAACAGGCCGGCGTTGCCGCTGCGGCCGTCCACGTGGAGCGTGACGATGTCCGCGACCGCGAGCAGCTCGTCGAGCGAGCCGAGCCGCCGCGCGTTGCCCAGCGCCAGCTTCTCGGCGGTGTCGTAGAACACGACCGACATGCCGAGGTTCTCCGCGAGGACCGAGAGCTGGGTGCCGATGTTGCCGTAGCCGACGATGCCCAGGGTGCGGCCGCGGACCTCGTGCGACCCCTCGGCGGACTTGTCCCACACGCCGGCGTGGAGCGCCTTGTCGCGCTCGGTCAGGCGGCGCGTCAGCGAGATGATCTCGGCGAGCGCGATCTCGACCACCGAGCGGGTGTTCGAGAACGGCGCGTTGAACACGGCCACGCCGTGGTTCGCCGCCGACCTGAGGTCGACCTGGTTGGTGCCGATGCAGAAGGCACCGATGGTGAGGAGCTCGGGGCTCGCGGCGATCACCGCGTCGGTCACCTGGGTCTTGGACCGGATCCCGAGGATGTGGACGCCGTCGAGGGCGTCGATGAGCTCGCTCTCGTCCAGCGCGCCGGACCGGGTCTCGACCTCGACGCCGTGGGCGGCGAGGATCTCGACGGTGAGCGGGTGGACGTTTTCGAGGAGGAGGGCCTTCAGCACGGAGCCATCGTCCTCCCACGGGCCCGTGCGACCAAAACGGTCTTGGCACGTGGACGGTGCCGTGCCGACGGCCAGACCGTCTCAGCGGGCGTCGCGGTCGCCGTCCAGCACGCCTGCGGGCAGGTCTCGGGAGTGCGTCACGTGGAGGTAGCGCGTCGGGCGCGTCATCGCGACGTACAGGTCGGAGGCGCCACCGGGCCCCTCGAGGACGGCAGCCGGCTCCTCGAGCACCACGGCGTCGAACTCGAGGCCCTTGACCTGGGAGGGCGAGGCCACGAGCACGGCGTCGGGGGAGTCCGTCGCGCCACGTTCGGCCTGCACGCGCGCGGCGACGTCGGCGACGTCCTCGGCGCGCACCACCACGGCGACCTGGCCGGCCCCGTCGGACCGGACCTCGCGCAGCAGCTCGAGCGCGAGCCCCACCGTGCGGTCGCGGAGGTCTTCGGGGCTCACGGCGTGGACCGTCAGGGCCGCAGGGACCTCGCGTGCGGACGTGAGGGTCGAGACCGGCAGGCCCGCCGCGACCGCCATGCGCTGGGCGGCCGACGCGATCGCCTCGGGGGTCCGGTAGTTGACCGTGAGCTCGGAGAGCCGCCAGGAGTCGCGCAGCAGCGGGGTGAGCATCGCCCCCCAGGACCGTGCACCGGCCGCGGAGGAGGTCTGCGCCACGTCGCCGACGATGGTCATGGAGCGGGTCGGGCAGCGTCGCACCAGCATCCGCCACGCCATCGCCGAGAGCTCCTGCGCCTCGTCGACCACGAGGTGCGCGAAAGTCCAGCTGCGGTCCTTCTCGGCGCGCTCGGCCGTCGTGAGATAGGGGCCGGAGGTCGCGAAGCGGTCTGCGAGGGCCTCGGCGCTCACCATCCCGCCACCGGCTCCCTCGAGGACCTGGCGCGCGTACTCGAGCCGCTCCTCCCGCTGCTCGGCGTCCTGTCGTGCCTGGGCGCGGGCGACCTGGTCGTCCTCTCCCAGGAGCTCGGCGGCCTCGTCGAGCAGCGGGACGTCGGCCTCGGTCCACGGGGCGCCAGGCGCCCGGAGGAGCGCGGCACGCTCCGCCTCGGAGAGCTCCGGGGCGGCCTCGGCGAGCCGGTGCGGCTTGGCCAGCAGGTCCTCGACGAGCTTCTGGGGCGAGAGCGGCATCCAGGCGAGGTTGAGCGCGATGCGGATCTCGCGGGTGCTGCGCAGCTCCTCGAGGATCTCGGCGCGGTCCTCGGACTCGACCGAGTAGCTCAGGTGCTCCACGTACTGCGCCGCGAGCCGGTTGAGCATCTCGCGGACGAAGGTCACCCGAGCGAGGTTGTGGGGCTTGTGCCCGCGGCGAGCCTTGGCGATCGCGTCACGGACGTCGCGCCGTCGCACCACCAGGTCGTTGCCGTCCACGCGCACCCGGACGTCCTGCGCGGGGACCCGCTGCCGCGCGGAGACCGCTCGTCGGACGATCGCGCCGAACACCGAGCGTCCCTTGATCTCCGCCACACGCGGCGACTCGGTCCCGCGGGCCTCGATCCCCGGCAGGATGTCCGCGATCGTCGTGCTGACGACCCCGGTCTCCCCGAGCGAGGGCAGCACCTGGTCGATGTACCGCAGGAACGACTGGCTCGGCCCGACGAGCAGCACGCCGGAGCGCTCGAGGAGCCGGCGGTGGGCGTAGAGGAGGTAGGCGGCACGGTGCAGTGCGACCGCCGTCTTGCCCGTGCCCGGCCCGCCCTGGACCACGAGGGCGCCCTGGAGCTCGGAGCGGATGATCGTGTCCTGCTCGGCCTGGATCGTGGCGACGATGTCCCCCATGCGACCGGTACGGCCGGCGGACAGGGCCGCGAGGAGCGCGCCCTCGCCGGAGAGCGCCAGGCCGGACGTGTTCTCGCCCGACAGGTCGAGGATCTCGTCCTCCATGCCCGTCACCCTGCGGCCGGTCGTCACGAGGTGGCGTCGGCGCAGGACACCGTCCCGCTGCGCGGCGGTCGCCCGGTAGAAGGCCTGCGCCGCAGGCGCACGCCAGTCGGTGAGGATCGAGGAGTGCTGCTCGTCGGTGAGGCCGATGCGACCGATGTAGCGGGTCGTCTCGTCGTCGAAGTCGAGGCGACCGAAGCACAGACGGTCCTCGACGGCGTCCAGCAGCGCGGCACGGTCCTCGTACAGGGTCGCGAACGCGTCGCGCTCGCTCCGGTTCTGCGGCGATCCGGAGGGCCCCGAGCGGCGGACCTCTGCGAGACGGGCGCGCGTGACGCGGCGCAGCTCGTCGAGCCGCGCGTAGAGGACGTCGAGGGTGTCCTGCTCGACCCTGGTCTCTGTGGGCTGCTCGGTCACGCGGGTCCTTCCCGTCGGGTGGTGCTGGGTGCGGCAGGTCGAGTCGTGCGCGTGCGCGCTCGCGGTGAGCAGGGCGACCGACGCGACCGTCCATTATGGCTGATGGAACGGCGGCCCCGCGCCTAGGCGCACCGCCACGCCGCACCACCGGCGGCTCGGCCCCGACCGCGGCCTGCGACTACCATCGGGTGAGATGTCAGGGGGAGGAGAGCCGTGAGCGCGAACGACGAGACGACCGGAGAGGTGCGCCCCGTCCGGGTCCTCATCGTCGACGACGACGACGGCGACGCCCTCCTCGTCGAGGAGCTGTTCGCCGACAGCGCGCTCGACGTCACCCTCGACCGTGCCCGCTCGATCGACGAGGCGCTCGGCAGGCTCGACGTCGACTGCATCCTCCTCGACCTGGGGCTCCCGGACTCCTCCGGCCTCGCCGGCGTCGAGCGCATCCACGCCACCGGGACCGGCGCAGCACTGGTGGTGCTCACCGGGATGACGAGCACCGACCTCGGTGTGGAGGCTGTCGCGGCCGGGGCTCAGGACTACCTCGTCAAGCACGAGGTCGACGCCGACCTGCTCGCCCGCTCGGTGCGCTACGCCGTCCAGCGCCGGCTCTCCGACGAGCAGGCGCGCACCATCTACAAGAGCTCGGTCCGCGCGCAGGAGACCGCACGGCTCGAGCGCGCCCTCCTGCCCACGCCGTCGATCGTCGACCAGCGGCTCTCCGTCCTCGTGGGGTACCTCCCCGGAGGCGACGGCCTCCTCGGTGGGGACTTCTACGACGTCGTCGAGCGCGAGGACGGGTCGCTCGCCTGCGTCATCGGCGACGTCGCGGGGCACGGGCCGGACGAGGCGGCCCTCGGGGCGACGCTCCGCACCGCCTGGCGGACCCTCGTGCTCGCCGACGTCGAGCCCGAGCGCATCCTGCCCCTCCTCGAGAAGGTCATGCTCAACGAGCGCTCCCGCCCGGAGACCTTCACCACGCTCTGCCAGCTGGTCATCTCGGCGGACCGCACCTCGGCCGACCTCTTCCTCGCCGGGCACCACGCGCCGATCCTGGTCTCCGACCAGTCTCGCGCGATCGACCCGACCCACCGTGGCCGGGCGCTCGGCATCCCCGTCGACAGCCCCTGGTCGGCGCAGCGCCTCGAGCTCGACGGCAGCTGGTGGCTCATGCTCTACACCGACGGTCTCCTCGAGGCCACGGTCCGGGAGCCCGTCGAGGACAGCCCGCGGGTCGAGGACGACCCGCGGCGCGACCGTGGCGGGCGCTCGCGGATCGGCATCGACGGACTGCTCGCCGCGGTGAGCGCGGAGTTCCGCGACGGCACCGACGAGCTCGTCGAGCGGATCCTGCGGACGGTGCACGCCGTGCACGGCGGGCGTCTCGTCGACGACGCCGCGGTGCTGATCCTCGGCTGGCCCGGGTGCGACGCCGGCGTGGGGCAGCGGTCTGCGACGCTCGCGGACTCGGAGGACTGGGGCTGATGGCGCGAGGCACCTCTCCCGCAGGGGCGACCCTGCGGCGCCAGCTCGGGCTCACCGTCGTGGGAGCCGGGACCGTGCTGCTGCTCATCGTGGTGTACGCGGTGTACGCACTGCTCCAGGTGGTGCACTACCAGAATCGCGTGACCGACATCTACGTCACCGCCGTCTCGTACTCGGACGGCCTGTCCACGCGGATCGTGGACATCGGCTCGGCGGTGGACGCGTACCTCGACTCGGGTGTCGAGTCCGCGCTCGGGTCGTACCGCGACCCGGACACCACGGCCGCGCGGCAGATCCGTTCTGAGTTCCTCGAGGACTACGGCCCGGGCTCCGAGGTCGTCGCCGCCCTCGACCGGACCCTCGGCCTCGTCTCGACCTGGCGGACGCAGTTCGCGACCCCGGCGGTCGCGCAGGTGTCCGTGGAGGGCCCCGGCACGGTGAGCGAGGCGACGGTGGAGCGCGGCGAGGCCATGCTCCTCGACGCCCGCGACGCGGCGCTCGAGCTCGGCACGGTCATCGAGACCGGCCGCGAGGACGCGTCCGACCGGCTCGCCTCGTGGACACGCAACCTGTTCCTCGCCGTCGTCGTGCTCACCGTCGCAGCCGTCGTGGTCGGGTTCGGCACCTGGCGCACCCTGCGCCGCAGCGTGCTCGAGCCGCTCGCCGACCTCGCGGCCAAGGCGGAGTCGGTGAGCGCGGGCGAGCTCGACCTGCCCGTGCGCACCGACGGCCCGGGGGAGATCGCCTCGCTCGCGCACGCGGTCGACGCGATGCGTGTCGAGCTCGTGGCCCGCATGGCCTCGGAGACACGCTCGCGCGCGGAGATCGCGGAGGCGCACGAGCAGGTCGTCGAGCAGGCCGAAGAGCTGCGCCGGTCCAACCGCGACCTCGAGCAGTTCGCCTACGTCGCCTCGCACGACCTGCAGGAGCCGCTGCGCAAGGTCGCGAGCTTCACGCAGCTCCTGCAGAAGCGCTACGGCGGCGAGCTCGACGAGCGTGCCGACCAGTACATCGAGTTCGCCGTCGACGGCGCCAAGCGGATGCAGCGTCTCATCCAGGACCTGCTGGGCTTCTCGCGGGTCGGCCGGTCGACCGGCGACGACGTCGAGGTCGACCTCGCGGAGGCGTGCGCGACGGCTGTCGCGACCCTCGACGCGGCGGTCGAGGAGTCGGGTGCGACCGTCGAGGTCGGCGAGCTCCCGGTGGTCCTGGGACAGCAGACGCTCCTGGTCCAGCTGTTCCAGAACCTCGTGGGCAACGCGGTCAAGTTCCGGCACCCCGACAGGGCGCCGCACGTGTCCGTCGGCGCCGTTCGCCGCGACCAGGGCTGGGAGCTGTGGTGCTCGGACAACGGGATCGGGATCGACCAGCAGTACGCCGACCGGGTCTTCGTCATCTTCCAGCGCCTGCACGCCAAGGACGCCTACGAGGGCACGGGCATCGGCCTGGCGCTGTGCAAGAAGATCGTCGAGTTCCACGGCGGCGAGATCTGGCTCGACACCGAGGTCGCCGAGGGCACGACGGTCCGCTGGACCCTGCCGGACCCCCGCGAGGTAGGCTCTGCGGGGCCCGAGGCTGACGCCGAGGGAGAGCACGAGGACGCGGGGGCGGTCAGGACCGCGCCCGCCCCACGACAGCACGACGAGGAGAACGCATGACCGTGGCACCCGGTGTGATCGAGGTCCTGCTGGTGGAGGACGACCCGGGCGACGTGCTCATGACGCGCGAGGCCTTCGAGCACAACAAGGTCGCGAACCGCCTGTCGGTCGTCAACGACGGCGTGACGGCGATGGACTTCCTGCGCAAGCGGGGCGAGTACGCGGACGCCGTGACCCCCGACCTCATCCTGCTCGACCTCAACCTCCCGCGGATGGACGGGCGCGAGGTGCTCGCCGAGCTCAAGGAGGACCCGGAGCTCCGGCGCATCCCCGTCGTGGTGCTCACCACCTCCGAGGCGGAGGAGGACGTCGCCCGCAGCTACTCCCTCTACGCCAACGCCTTCGTGACCAAGCCGGTGGACTTCGAGCGGTTCATCGAGGTCGTGCGCCAGATCGACGACTTCTTCGTCACGGTCGTCCGGCTGCCCTCGCGCTGACGGGAAGAAACTCCCGGCCGCGGGTGTTCTGGTCCTCAGACGACGTTCACGACGTCATCGGCGGGGACCCTCCCGCCGGTGCGTCGAGGTGACAGGAGGCCTTCCATGCTCGATCCCCAGGAGCTCTACACGATCGACGACGCCGTCGAGTCCGCCCTCCGGCTCTCGCCGGACGAGGCGGGGACCGGACCGGTCCTGGTCAACGCCCTGCGCGGGTTCGTCGACGCGGGCCACGTCGGGCAGGTCGCCCTCGAGCACATCCTCGACCTCGGCGAGACCACCCGCCTGGTGACCTTCGACGCCGACCAGCTGGTCGACTACCGATCGAAGCGGCCGACGATCGTCTTCGACACCCAGCGCTGGACGGAGTACTCCGGGCCGAGCATCGCGATCGACGTGGCACGAGACCGCGAGGGCACCACCTTCCTCGTGCTCCACGGCAACGAGCCGGACGTCCAGTGGGAGCGGTTCGTCGAGGCGGTCCTCTCCCTCGTCGACAGGTTCCGCGTCTCGCTGACGGTGGGCACCTACGGCATCCCGATGGGCATCCCGCACACCCGGCTGCTCTCGGCCACCCCGCACGCGTCGCGCGACGAGCTGATCCCCGACGCCAGCCCCTGGTTCGGCCGCGTCACGGTCCCGGCGACCGCGGCGAACCTGCTCGAGCTCCGCCTCTCGGAGCGCGGGCACGACACCGTGGGCTACGCCGTGCACGTCCCGCACTACCTCGCGCAGTCCACGTACCCGCCCGCCGCCCTCGTGGCGCTCGACAAGCTCGAGTCCGCGACCGGGCTCGACCTCGACCTCGAAGGACTCGAGGAGTCGGCGACCGAGGCCCGCGCTGAGGTGGTCCGTCAGGTCGCAGAGTCGCCCGAGATCGCCGAGGTGGTCCGTGGGCTCGAGGAGCAGTACGACGCCTTCACGCTCTCGGCCGAGCGCCAGAGCCTGCTCGCCGACACCGCGGAGATCCCCACGGCAGACGAGATCGGCGAGGAGCTCGAGCGCTTCCTGGCGCAGCAGGGCCCGGACGGCCAGTCCTCCTAGGGCTGGGCCGACGCCGGGTCGTGCAGGGGCGCAGCAGTCCCCACGAAGCCGGCGACCTCGGTCGGTCCCGTGATGATGTGCGACGGCACGGCGAGGCTGCGCAGCGCGCGGGCGAGGCTCGCGGTGCCCAGCCCGTCCTGGTCCGGCGGGCCGCCCGGGGCTGATGCCACGAGCACCACGTTGCCGTAGCGGCGAGCCTTGAGCACCGCCGGCTCGGTGACCACCGCGAGGTCGTCGTCGCCGCGCGCGGCCTCGGCGCTCGCCACCAGGTCCAGGGCGGCGCGGATCGTCGCGACCTCCGAGCGCGCGGTCGCCAGCGGCGGACGGTCGGCGCAGTTGACCAGGTAGAGGCCTCCCGGCCGCAGGACGCGCAGCACCTCGAGGACGAACTCCACGGTCAGCAGGTGCCCCGGTGTGGTGTCCCTGGCGAACACGTCCCGGATCACCACGTCGGTGCTCGCGGGCGCCAGGGTCGCCAGCTGCTCGCGGGCGTCCCCGGCGCGCAGCCGCAGGCGTGGTGACCGGGGGAGGTCGAACCACGTGCGGGCCAGCTCGAGGAGACGTGCGTCGATGTCGACGCCGATCTGCCGGGAGCCTGGACGGCGCGCGTCGATGGACCGCGCCATCGCGCACCCGGCGGCGCCGAGGTGGACCACGTCGAGCGGTCCGTCGGCGCGCTCGTCCAGCACAGCGGACATGATCTCCATGTACTCGAAGCCGACGTTGGTCGGGTCGTCGAGGTCGACGAAGGAGCTCGGGACCCCGTTGAGCATCACGGTGATCGACCGGTGGTCGTCACGGTCGAGGACGAGCTCGACGGTCCCCGACGTCGTCTCGACCGGGCCGTCCGGGAGCGCGGGCTGTGTCGGTGGTCCGGAGGAGGATGAGCGACGTGAGGTTCGACGAGCCATCCCACCAGCCTAGGCGAGCGACGGTCTCGTGCCCGTCCTCCGGACAGGCGGGCCAGGCACGTCGCGCACGGCAGGCAGACAGCAGCTCTTGACATCGCTCGAACAGGTGTTCGACACTTGTGCGAGGAGGTTCGACATGGTCAGCACGGCAGCGAGGTCAGCAGCGACAGCTGGGGCGGCTCCTGCGGCGTCGCGCGCGGCGTCGGCCGGGGCGGCGAGCGCACGCACGGCTGGTGCGTCCCGTCTCGTGGGTGCGGCAGGTCGTCGACCGGCGCGGCACGCGCACCCTCAGCCGCTCGCGCCCGCCGCTGGTGCCTCCGTCGTGGCCGCTCGTACCCCCGGGCCTCGTCCGGCCACCGACCACGACGCGTCTGCGGTCCTGCGCGCGCAGGCCGCGGCGGAGCTGCTCGGGCGTGCCGACGCGGAGCTCCTCGCCGCGCAGCTCGCGAGCGACCCGGCCGAGCGCTTCGGGCACGCGCACATGGCGGCGCTCCGGGTCGCCGGAGCGGTGCTCGCCGTGCTCGGTTCCCGTCCTCCGCGCGGTCGGACCCGCAGCGCCTGGGAGCGCCTCGCCGCCGACGCCGAGGGCTTCGCGCCGTGGGCGTCCTTCTTCGCCTCCGGCGCTCGCCTGCGATCGGCCGTCGACGCAGGCCGTTTCGACGCCGTCGACGAGCCGGGTGCGGCGCGGTGGGTGGCGGCTGCTGAGGACTTCCGTGACGAGGTCGGCCTCTGGGTCGAGGACGACACCGCCCCGCTCGGTCGCAGCGTCGCGCTCGCCGCGCGACCGGTGAGCGCGTGAGCAGGGCGCCGAGGTCCCAGAGCGTGCCCCGTGACCTCGGCGACAAGGACTCGGACTGCTCGATCCTGCACGTCGACATGGACGCGTTCTTCGCCTCGGTCGAGGTCGCGCGGCGCCCCGAGCTCCGTGGTCGTCCGGTGATCGTGGCGGGCTCGGACCGGTCCGTCGTCCTCGCGGCCACCTACGAGGCCCGTGCCTTCGGTGTCCACTCGGCGATGCCGGCCTCGACCGCCCGCAGGCTCTGCCCTCAGGCGGTCTACATCCGCCCGGACGGCGCGGCCTACCGGGCCGCGTCGGCTGCCGTGATGGAGATCTTGGGGGAGGTCACCACGCTCGTGGAGCCGGTGAGCGTCGACGAGGCGTTCCTCGACGTCGAGGGTGCGCGCCGGCGGCTGGGGTCCTCGACGGAGATCGCGCGGAAGATCCGTGCCCGCGTGCACCGCGAGCTGGGCCTGACCTGCTCGGTCGGCGTCGCGTCGACCAAGTTCGTCGCCAAGCTGGCCTCGACCCATGCCAAGCCCGACGGCATGATGCTCGTGCCACGCGAGTCGACGGTCCGCTTCCTCCACTCGCTCCCGGTCGGTGCGCTGTGGGGGGTGGGGGAGAAGACCGAGAAGAACCTCGCCTCCTGGGGCATCACGACGGTCGAGCAGCTGTCCCGGACCGACCCGCTGGTGCTGCGCCAGGCTGTCGGCGTCGCGGCGGCGGCCCACCTGTTCGACCTGTCGTGGGGACGTGACCCACGCCCGGTCGAGCCGACCCGCCGCGAGCGGAGCATCGGTGCCGAGACGACCTTCGCCCACGACGTGGTCGACCTCAGCGTCGTCGAGGCGCGGCTGCTCGAGCTGTCCGACAGGTGCGCGGACCGCCTCCGCAGCCAGGGGTTCCTGGCGCGCACGGTGAGCGTCAAGGTGCGCTCGAGCGACTTCCGGACCCTCACCCGGTCGCGCTCGCTCGTCTCCCCGACAGACAGTGTGCGCGAGATCTACGCCGTCGCCCGCGAGCTGGTCTCCTCGGTCGACCTCAAGGGGCTGCCGGTCCGTCTCGTCGGGGTCCGCGGCGAAGGGCTCGAGGCTCGTGAGAGCGCTGCCCTCCAGCTCACCCTCGAGGACGCCGTCGCCGGGTCGACCGACCAGCAGCGCCTCGCCGACACGGCGATCGACCAGGTCCGGCTCCGGTTCGGTCGTGCCGCGATCAAGCAGGCGAGCGCCACCACGACTTCCTCACAGCGCTCGACTACCGCTGTGCCGAATGTCGAACTATCCTGATCACTGACAAGGTCCGATCGATCACAGTGCGGGGGTTGCGATGCCTCTGTCCGAATACGAGCAGCGTGTTCTGGAGCAGATGGAGCGAGAGCTCACGTCTGATGATCCACGCCTTGCGACAAGTATGAAGACGACGTCCCAGCGGTCTTCTGTCCGGTACGTCATCGCGGGAGTCGGCCTGGTCGTCGGTCTCCTCGGTCTCGTGATCGGCGCCGCCCAGTCTCTCCCCGTCGTGGGGGTCATCGGCTTCGTCGTGATGTTCTCCGCGGTGGCCTACGCCTTCGCCCAGCCCTCGAAGCAGAGCGGCCCCGTGGGCGTCGTGTCGGCCGACGGTTCGGTCACGCCAGCGGCCAAGGGGCAGAAGCCCAGGCGCACCGGGAAGTCCGGCAAGGCTCCCTTCATGCAGCGCATGGAAGACCGGTGGGACAAGCGCCGAGACGAGCAGTGACGCGACCGGGCGGGCATCTGGCCTCCCACCTCCGCCAGCCACCGGCGGCACCCTGACGCACGACTCCAGCACGGGCTGGGCGCACACAGCGCCCAGCCCGTGCTTCGTCGTGCCGGCGCGAGGCTGAGCTACTGGGGTGCTCCACCCTGCTCCGCGCGATCTTCCACCCCGCTCCCCGAGGGCACTCCACCCCGCTCCACGTGCCCCTCCACCTCGCTCCACCGAGCCCCTCCACCTCGCTCCACAGCGACCCTCCACCTCTCTCCACCCTGCGCCGGACGGCCTTCCTCGACGCCCGGGGGAGGTGATCCGCGGCTTTTGACGTCGTTCTCGAGGGTCACGAGCCAGGTGGTCCGCCGCCGTGCCCCCTCGGCAGGCCGAGCGACACTCCACCCACTCCACTCTCCTCCACCGCTCTGACCTGTGGCGATGTCCCGTCAAGGGTGAAGTTTTTGTGTTCGCGCTCTCGTGGTGGAGGGAAGTGGAGTACGGTGGAGCCACTTGGAGCAGCAGGGGGAGGTGCCGCAGTGTCAGAGCTGTTCGGTGCATCCCCCAGCCTGCTTCTCGGGACGTACACCCCTCGTCTGGACGACAAGGGACGGTTGCTCCTCCCCGCGAAGTTCCGCGGCCAGCTCGCCCCCGGGCTGGTCATGACTCGTGGTCAGGAACGCTGCCTGTTCCTCTTGCCGATGGACGAGTTCCGCCGCATGTACGAGCAGATCCGACAGGCACCGGTGACCAGCAAGCAGGCGCGTGACTACCTGCGTGTGTTCCTCTCCGGCGCCAGCGACGAGATGCCGGACAAGCAGGGGAGGATCTCGATCCCGTCGACGCTGCGTGAGTACGCAGGGCTCGACCGGGAGGTTGCGGTGATCGGCGCGGGTACCCGTGTCGAGATCTGGGACGCAGCCGCGTGGGAGACGTACCTGGCAGAGCAGGTCGCCGGGTACTCCGACACGGCAGAGGAGATCATCCCCGGTCTGAGGTTCTAGACGCACGACCGCTGGATGAGGTCTCCTCCCGCCCGGTCTGACGCACTTCCCCGGCGTCAGACGGTCGCGGAGGGAGACCTGATCCAGCCGGCCTGCACCAGCGCCACGAGGCCCGCGCACGACCGGCACCCGCTGCCGGGCACCACCACACGAGCACCACGACGGGCAGAGGACGAGGAGGGCACCGCGTGAGCGACCACGACACCGACGGCCCCGCCGTCCACGAGGAGCCCGCAGACGGACCCCGCGAGACCTCCGACCGGCACCTCCCCGTGCTGCTCGACCGCTGCGTCGAGCTGCTCGCGCCGGCCCTGTCGGTGCCCGGCGCCGTCTACGTCGACTGCACCCTCGGGATGGGTGGCCACACCGAGGCGATCCTCGAGCGGCTGCCCGAGGTGCGTGTCATCGGCATCGACCGCGACCCGCAGGCCCTCGAGCTCGCCGGCGCGAGGCTCGAGCGCTTCGGCTCGCGCTTCACCGGCGTGCACGCCGTCTACGACGAGATCGGCGACGTCGTCGCCGAGCAGGGCCTGACCGGCGTGCAGGGGATCCTCATGGACCTCGGCGTCTCGTCGCTCCAGATCGACGAGCGCGAGCGCGGCTTCTCCTACGCCCAGGACGCCCCGCTCGACATGCGCATGGACTCCACGGCCTCGCTCACGGCCGCAGACGTCCTCAACACCTACAGCGAGCGGGACCTCGCCCGCATCCTGCGGGAGTACGGCGAGGAGCGGTTCGCCTCGAAGATCGCACGCTCGATCGTCGCCAAGAGGGAAGCCCGTCCCTGGGAGCGCTCCGCGGACCTGGTCGACCTGGTCCGCGCCTGCATCCCGGCCGCGACCCGCAAGGGCACCGGCAACCCCGCCAAGCGCACCTTCCAGGCGCTCCGCATCGAGGTCAACGGTGAGCTCGAGGTGCTCGAGCGCGCGCTCCCCGCAGCCGTGGAGGCGCTGGCTGTCGGCGGACGCATCGTCGTCGAGTCGTACCACTCCCTCGAGGACAGGCTCACCAAGCGCGAGCTCGGGCGCGGTGCCGTCTCGAGCGCGCCCCACGACCTGCCCGTCGAGCCCGAGACCCACAAGCCCTACCTGTCGCTGCTCACCCGCGGTGCCGAGGAGGCCGACGAGGCCGAGCTCGAGCGCAACCCGCGGTCCGCCTCTGTCCGCCTGCGCGCCGCAGAACGGCTCCGGCCCACACCCACCCACATGCTGACCCGGACGGAGCGCTGACCATGAGCACTGCACAGTCGAGCGCCGCGCGCGCACTCCCGACCCACGAGGCGTTCGTCCCGTCCGCGCCCAGGCCGGCCGAGCGCCTGCGCCTGGTCCAGGCACCGGTCCAGCCCCGCAGCCGCGCGCCCTTCGTGCTGCTCTGCATCGGCCTGCTCGCCGCGGCCCTCCTCGGCACGCTCGTGATGAACACGGTGATGAACAACGAGGCCTACGCCGCCCGCGAGGTGCAGCTGCAGATCGCCAAGGAGGCGGAGCTCGCCGACGTGCTCGGCGAGCAGATCGACGCGCTGTCCTCGCCGCAGGCCCTCGCCGCACGAGCGACCGAGCTCGGCATGGTGCAGAGCCCCGACCCGGGTGTCCTGCGCCTCTCTGACCTCATGATCTTCGGTGGTGCGAGCGGAGCAGCGCAGTGACCCGGCCGACCGGGCCGAGCCGGCCTGCAGGTGACGACGGTCGCGAGGACCGGCCGAGGCCCCGCACAGGAGGCGGCCAGCGCTCCGGTGCGACGCCGCGCCGTGCACCTCGTGCCGAGGACGGACGCCGGCCGAGTGCCGCAGACCGCCCGGAGGCGGCAGGACGGCGCCCGGCGCGAGGCACGGAGCACGGCTCGACCGGTGCACGGTCGTCGGCCTCTCCGCGGACCGGGCGTGCAGCACGCAGCAGCTCGTCGACCAGCGCGCCGCGGACCCCGCGGTCGTCCTCGGGCGCCACGGACCGTCCGTCGAGCGCTCCGCGCGGGCAGGACCAGGAGCCGCGGACCGCTCGCCCCGGCCGCGCCCGTGCTGCGGCCCCGGCCACGCCGCGCACCGGTCGGCCCGCACGCGTGACCGCCGCAGCCGAGCCTCGGAGGTCGTCGGTCGCGCGCCAGCGTGCCGCCCGCCCCCGCGTCGGCGGCACCGTCGACGCGCGGACGCACCGGCGTCTGCGCGCGGCACGTGTCGGCAACCCCCTGACCCGGGTCCGGGTGCTGTCGATCGCCGTCATCGCGACGCTCGCGCTGTTCTCCGGCCGGCTCGTCTACGTCCAGGCGTACCAGGGCGAGACCCTCGCCGCCGAGGCGCTCCAGGGCCGGATGAACACCCAGACCATCCCCGCCGTGCGCGGGGAGATCACCGACGCGGACGGCAACGTGCTCGCGACCTCGGTGACCCGCTACAACGTCTTCGCCGACCAGGTCCTCATCGAGGACTGGGCGCACACGGTCGACGGCGAGCGCGTCGGCGGCGCCGCCGAGGCCGCGCGCCTGCTCGCCCCCATCCTCGAGGAGCCCGAGGCCGAGCTCGCCGCGAAGCTCTCGGGCAGCAGCCAGTACAAGATGCTCAAGCGTGACACCGCCCCCGAGACCTGGGACGCGATCAAGGAGCTCGGGATCTCCGGGCTCTTCGCAGAGCAGGACTCGCGGCGCTCGTACCCGGCCGGGACCACGGGCGGCAACCTGCTCGGCTTCGTCGGCGCCGAGGGGCACGGCATGGCCGGCCTCGAGCACGCCCTCGACGAGCAGCTCGCCGGCGTCGCCGGAAGCCGGACCTTCGAGCGCGGGCTCGGTGGGCACGTGATCCCGACCGGCATCCAGTCGACCACCCCTGCGGTCCCCGGCACGGACGTCCGGACCACGCTGCTCATGGACCTGCAGTGGAAGGCCCAGGCCGCGATCGAGGCCCAGGTCGAGGCCATGAACGCGAGCGGTGGCTTCATCGTCGTCTCCGACGTGAAGACCGGGGAGATCTACGCCCTCGCCGACGCCGGCTCGATGGACCCCAACTCGCCGACGGGCTTCGGCGGTAGCCAGGCGATCTCCACGATCTTCGACCCGGGCTCGACCGCCAAGATCGTCACCATGGCAGCAGCCATCGAGACCGGCGTCGCCACCCCGACCAGCCAGTACCAGGTGCCCTACGAGTACCCCACCTCCAACGGGCAGGTGTTCAAGGACGCCCACGAGCACGGGCTCGAGAACTGGACCCTCACCGGCATCCTCGCGCAGTCCTCGAACACCGGGACCGTGATGGTGGGTGAGCAAATCCCCAAGCAGGTCCGGCACGACTACCTCACCAAGTTCGGCTTCGGGGAGCGCACGGGCATCGAGCTGGCCGGCGAGGAGCGCGGCCTGCTCGCCGACGCCGACGACTGGGACGGCCGCACGCAGTACACGGTGCTGTTCGGTCAGGGCATGGCGGCGACCGCTCTCCAGTCGACCAACGTCTTCGCGACCATGGCCAACGGGGGAGTGCGCACCACCCCGCACCTCGTGGCGGGCACGACCGACGAGGCCGGCACCTTCACGCCGAGCGTCCAGCCCGACCCGGTCCAGGTCGTCTCGCCCGAGACCGCCCACACGGTGCTGACGATGATGGAGTCAGCCGTGGAGGAGGGCACCGGCGGTGCGGCGATGATCGACGGCTACCGGGTCGCGGGCAAGACGGGCACCGCCCAGATCCCCGGCCCCAGCGGGAAGCTCGACGCCTACATGGCCTCTTTCATCGGCGTCGCCCCGGTCGACGACCCGCGCCTCGCGATCGGCGTGTTCCTCGAGAACCCGACGGCGACCGAGTACGCGAAGTTCGGCAGCGTCTCCGCCGCGCCGGTGTTCTCCGACGTCATGTCCTTCGCGCTCCAGCAGCTCGGCGTCGTGCCCTCCGGCACGAGCCCGGAGCTGTACCCCTCCACCTGGTGACCGGGCGGGCACCGAGGTGGATCCTCGCGGTGCCCGGCCCCGTCCCGCGATAGATTGGCCACCATGACGTCACCCCACGGGTCGCTGCGCCCTGCCTCCGTGCAGCCGAGGTCGCTCGGCGACCTCGCCGACACCGTCGCGGTGACCGTCGACCCGGCGGCTCGGGGCGTCCTCGTCTCCGGCGTTGTCCTCGGCAGCGCTGACGTGCAGCCCGGCGACCTCTTCGTGGCGGTCCCCGGAGCACGCTCGCACGGCGCACGCTTCACCGCCGCGGCGGTCGCCGCCGGTGCGGTCGCGGTGCTCACGGACACCGAGGGTCTCGCCCTGCTCGAGTCGACCGACGAGGGTCTGGCTCTCGTCCACGGCACACCCGTCGTGCTGCTGCCCCAGGGCAGCGACCCGCAGCGCGCCGCAGGCTCCGCAGCATCGTGGTTCTACGACCACCCGTCGGCTGCGCTGACCAGCTTCGGCGTCACGGGGACCAACGGGAAGACCACCACCACCTACCTGCTCGACCACCTGCTCACCGCCCTCGGCCGGACCGTCGGGCTGGTCGGTACCGTCGAGACCCGGTCGGGTGCACGCGTGCTCCCCAGCCGCCTGACGACCCCCGACGCCGCGACCCTGCAGGGCGTGCTCGCGACCATGCGCGAGGACGGCGTCGACGTCCTCGCGATGGAGGTCTCCTCGCACTCGATCAGCCAGCGGCGCATCGACGGCCTGCACTTCGACGTCGCCGGCTTCACCAACCTCAGCCAGGACCACCTGGACTTCCACGGCGACCTCGACCGCTACTTCGCGGCCAAGGCCGAGCTGTTCACCGCAGAGCGCGCCCGGCGCGGCGTGGTGGTCGTCGACGACGAGTGGGGCCGTCGCCTCGCTGCCACCGCTGACATCCCCACGGTCACGCTGAGCGTCGAGCACAGCGGTGGCCCGCAGAGCGACTGGACGGTGCGGGACGTGCACGCCGGGGCCTCGGGCTCCACGTTCTCCGTCGTGCACCGGGACGGGCGCAGCGTCCGGGCGCGGACGGCCCTCCCGGGCTCCTTCAACGTCGCCAACGCCGCCCTCGCGATCGTCATGGTCGTCGAGTCGGGCATCGAGGTGGGGACCGTCACAGCCGCTCTGGAGGCTGCCGGCGGTCTCTCTCCCGCGGTTCCTGGCAGGATGGAGCAGGTCTCCGACAGCCCCCGGGTGGTCGTCGACTTCGCGCACAACCCCGACGCCCTCGCCCTCGCTCTCGCGGCCCTCCGGCCGACGACCGCGGGACGGCTGGTCGTCGTGTTCGGGGCCACGGGCGAGCGCGACACCACCAAGCGTCCGGTCATGGGCAGGATCGCGGTCGAGGGGGCCGACGTGGTCGTCGTGACCGACGACGACCCGCACGGCGAGGCTGCCGACGGCATCCGTGCCGAGGTGCTCGCAGGAGCACGGGAGGCCGCCGCACAGCCAGGCTGCGACGTCGACGTGCTCGAGGCCGCGCCGCGGGCGCTCGCGATCCGGGCGGCGGTCCTCGCCGCGGACGACGAGGACACGGTCCTGGTCGCCGGGCGTGGGCACGAGGTCTGGCAGGAGATCGACGGGGTGGACCACCCGCTCGACGACAGGGTGGAAGCACGCGCAGCGGTCGCCGACCGCGCGCAGCGAACGACGAAGGAGCACAGCGAGTGATCGATCTGACTGCCGCCGAGGTCGCGGACCTCACGGGAGGCACGCTCGCCGCCCCACACACGACGCGGGTCCACGGCCCGACCGTGGTCGACTCCCGCAAGGTCTCGGCCGGGGCGCTCTTCGTGGCGCTCGTCGGCGAGTCCTCCGACGGCCACGACCACGCTGCGGGTGCGGTCGCCGACGGCGCGGCGCTCGTGCTCGCGAGCCGCGAGCTCGACGGGCTGCCGTGCGTCGTGGTCGACGACGTCACCCGGGCGCTCGGGCTGGTCGCCGCCGAGCACCTCCGTCGTCTCCGGGCCTCCGGCCCGCTCCAGGTCGCCGCGGTGACCGGCTCGGTCGGCAAGACGACCACCAAGGACCTCCTCGGGCACGTGCTCTCCGAGAGCGGACCCACGGTCATGCCTCGCGCCTCCTTCAACAACGAGATCGGCCTGCCGCTCACCGTCCTCGAGGCAGGCCCCGAGACCCGCTACCTCGTCCTCGAGATGGGTGCCTCGGCACCCGGCGACCTCACCTACCTCACCGGTATCGCCCCACCCGACGTCTCGATCGTCCTGGCCGTCGGTGCGGCTCACCTCGGCGGCTTCGGCGGGCTCGACGGCGTCGCCCGGGCCAAGTCCGAGATCGTCACCGGTCTGCGCCCCGAGGGCGTCGCCGTGCTCAACGCGGACGACCACCGGGTCGTCGCCATGCGCGACCTCGCACCCTCGCGCGTCGTCACCTTCGGGACCGTGCGCGACGCCGGCGTGCGGGCGCACCGCGTCTCGGTCGACCGTCTCGGTCGTGTCTCCTGCCAGGTGGTCGTGGGGGAGCGCACCGCAGACCTCTCGCTCCGCCTCGTGGGCGAGCACCACCTCACCAACGCGCTCGCCGCGCTCACCGCGGCGGTCGAGCTGGGCGTCGACCTCGACACCGCCGCCGCGCTCGTCAGCTCCGTGGACGCCGCCAGCCCGCACCGGATGGCCGTCACCGAGCGGCCTGACGGCGTGACCGTCATCGACGACTCCTACAACGCGAACCCCGACTCGATGCGCGCGGCCCTCAAGGCCCTCGCCGTCGTCGCGGGCCGGGACCGCCGCTCGGTCGCCGTCCTCGGCGAGATGCTCGAGCTCGGGCCCGACTCGCGCGACCAGCACGACGAGATCGGACGCCTCGTGGTCCGCCTCAACATCAAGCTCCTCGTGGTGGTCGGCGCCGGGGCCTCCGGCCTCGCCGACGGCGCCACCCAGGAGGGCTCCTGGGGTGAGGAGGTCGTCGAGGTCGAGGACGTCCCCGCCGCCGAGCGCTTCCTCGCCGAGGAGCTCCGCTCCGGCGACGTGGTCCTCGTGAAGTCCTCCAACGGCTCTGGCCTGTGGCGGCTGGGCGACGCGCTCACGGCGGTGACCTCGTGATCGCGGTCCTCGCGTCGGTCTCGGTCTCGCTGCTCGTCGCGCTCTTCGGCACGCCGCTCTTCATCAAGCTGCTCGTCAAGCGCAACTACGGGCAGTTCATCCGCCAGGACGGTCCGACGGCGCACTTCACCAAGCGCGGGACGCCGACCATGGGCGGGGTCGTCATCATCGGCGCCACGCTCGCCGGCTGGGCCGCGGCGTCGATCGTCAGCGGTCGCCTGCCGTCGGCCTCGTCGCTGCTCGTCATCTTCCTCATGACCGGCCTCGGGCTCGTGGGCTTCCTCGACGACTACATCAAGATCTCGAGGCAGCGCAGCCTGGGGCTCTCCGCACGCTGGAAGATCGTCGGCCAGGGCATCGTCGGGGTCACCTTCGCGGTGCTCGCGCTGCAGTTCCCCAACGCGAACTTCCGCACGCCCGCCTCGACGAGCGTGTCGTTCATCCGGGACACCAACATCGACCTCGCCTTCGCGGGCGTGACGGTCGGCCTCATCCTCTTCGTCCTCTGGGCGAACCTCATCATCACGGCGTGGTCCAACGCGGTGAACCTCACCGACGGGCTGGACGGTCTCGCCACCGGGGTCTCGCTCATCGTCTTCGGCGGGTACGTCATCGTCTCGATCTGGCAGCTCAACCAGAACTGCCAGCTGGCCAGCGCCGTCGGTCCTCGCTGCTACGAGGTCCGCGACCCGCTCGACCTCGCGATCGTGGCTGCGGCCATCATGGGCGCCTGCTTCGGGTTCCTCTGGTGGAATGCGTCGCCCGCCAAGATCTTCATGGGCGACACCGGCTCGCTCGCGCTGGGTGGCGCCCTGGCCGGCCTGTCGATCCTGTCGCGCACCGAGCTGCTCGCCATCATCATGGGTGGCCTGTTCGTCATCATCGTCCTCTCGGACGTCATCCAGATCGGCTTCTTCAAGATGACCGGCCGGCGGGTGTTCAAGATGGCACCGCTGCACCACCACTTCGAGCTCTCGGGGTGGGGCGAGGTCACGATCGTCATCAGGTTCTGGATCATCGCCGGGCTGTTCACCGCCCTCGGCCTCGGCATCTTCTACGCAGAGTGGGTCGTCGGTTGGGTCCGCTGACCGCGCTCTCGGTGCTCGTCGCCGGTCACGGCGTGACCGGCCGAGCCGTGGCCCGGGTCCTGTCGACCCGTGCCGCCCGGGTCGTCACGCTCGACGCCGGCGAACCCGAGGCCGACCTCGCGACCGTCACCGCCGAGGACGTCGCGGGCTTCGACGTCGTCGTCGCCTCGCCCGGGTGGCCGCCCACGTCGCAGGTGTTCCTCGACGCGGCAGCGGCCGGCGTCCCCGTGTGGAGCGAGGTCGAGCTCGCCTGGCGGCTGCGCGTGCCCACCGCGAGCACGGGACAGCCCGCTCCGTGGCTGGCGCTCACCGGGACCAACGGCAAGACCACCACGGTGGAGATGCTCCTGTCGGTCCTCGAGGCCGACGGTCGCCGCGCGGCCGCTGTCGGCAACGTCGGCCGCCCGCTCGTCGAGGCCGTCGTCGACCCGGAGATCGAGGTGCTCGCCATCGAGCTCTCGAGCTTCCAGCTGCACTTCACCAGCTCGATGTCCCCGCTCGTCGGGGCGGTGCTCAACGTCGCGGCGGACCACCTCGACTGGCACGGCACCTTCGAGGAGTACGCGGCCGCCAAGGGGAAGGTCTTCCACCAGGCTCAGGTCGCGTGCGTCTACAACGTCGCGGACCCGGTCACCGAGCGGCTCGTCCAGGACGCCGACGTCGTCGACGGAGCGCGCGCCGTCGGCGTGACGGTCGGCGCGCCCGGACGGTCCGAGCTCGGGCTGGTCGAGGGTGTCCTGTGCGACCGGGCCTTCCACCTCCCGGCCGACGACCCGCGACGGCACCAGAGCGCGGCGGAGCTCGGCACCCTCGACGACCTCGGCCACCTCGCCGGGCCCGACGGCTCCGTGCCCTCCCACGTGGTGTTCGACGCCCTCGCGGCGGCGGCGATGGCCCGCGCCTTCGGCGTCGAGGCCCGCGCGGTCCGCGAAGGGCTCCGCGCGTTCCGCCCCGGTGCGCACCGGATCGTCACCGTCGCGCAGGTCCCGGCCGTCGAGGGCGAGGGGACCGTGGCCTTCGTCGACGACTCCAAGGCGACCAACGCGCACGCCGCCGCGGCCTCGCTCGGCGGCTTCGCCCCCGGGACGGTGGTCTGGGTCGCCGGCGGCCTGGCCAAGGGCGCGACCTTCGACGACCTCGTCCGGGACCGCGCCGACAGGCTGCGGGCCGTCGTGCTCATCGGCACGGACCACCGCGGGCTGGCCGACGCGCTCGCTCGACACGCGGGCGAGGTCCCCGTGGTCGAGGTCGATCCTGGTGACACTGGGACGGTGATGCAGCGCGCGGTCCAGACCGCTCACCAGATGGCCCGGCCGGGCGACACGGTGCTGCTCGCCCCCGCCTGCGCCTCGATGGACCAGTTCGCGTCCTACGCCGCCCGCGGCGACGCGTTCGCGGAGCAGTCCCGGCGTCTGCCGGGGCACCGCGGAGGCCCTGATGGCCAGCCCTAGCATCGAGCGCCCCGGGCGTGGTGCGACCGCACGCCCCCCGCGCGGGAGCTCTCGGCAGACGCTCCGCGCCTCCTGGGCCAGCCACTGGGACAGCCCCGTCACCAGCTACTACCTCCTCGTCGGTGCCGCGTCGCTGCTCCTCGTGCTCGGCCTCGTGATGGTGCTGTCGAGCTCCTCGGTCGACTCGCTGGCCGCCGGGGACTCGCCGTACAAGGTCTTCCTCAACCAGGCGCAGTTCGCGCTCATGGGCCTGCCGCTGATGATCCTCGCCACGCGGATCCGCCCCGCGGGATACCGCAGGATCGCCTGGCCCGCGCTGGCCGCAGCGGTGTTCCTGCAGCTGCTCATCTTCACGCCGCTCGCGGTCGGCACCAAGGGCAACGTCAACTGGATCAGCCTCGGCCCCGGCCTGACGATCCAGCCGTCGGAGTTCTCCAAGATCGCCCTGGCGGTCTGGCTCGGCGTCGTCCTGGCACGCAAGCAGGACCTCCTGCACGACTGGAAGCACGTGGCGATCCCCGCGGGCCCCGCGGTCGCCCTGGTCGTCGGCCTCGTCATGGTGGGCAAGGACCTCGGGACCGCCCTGATCTTCATCCTCCTCGTGGCAGGCGCGCTCTTCGTGGCGGGTGTCCCGCTGCGGATCTACTCCGCGATCGGCGCGGGGACCCTGGTCCTCGTCGCGATCGCCGCGAGCACCGGCAACCGGTCGAACCGCATCTCCGCGCTCCTGGGCGGTGAGGTCGCCGACCCCGCGGGCGTCGGGTACCAGGCCAAGCGCGGGCTCGAGGCGCTCGGCTCCGGCGGCTTCGCCGGGGTGGGGCTCGGTGCGAGCCGCGAGAAGTGGTCCTACCTCCCCGAGGCGCACAACGACTTCATCTTCGCGGTGATCGGCGAGGAGCTCGGTCTGCTCGGGACCCTCCTCGTGCTGCTGCTCTTCGCGATCCTCGGCATCGGCATGGTGCGGGTCATCCGCCGCCACCCCGCCCCGATGGTCAAGATCACCACTGCCGCGATCGGCTGCTGGATCATCGGTCAGGGTCTCATCAACATCGGTGTGGTCATCGGCCTGCTGCCGGTGATCGGCGTCCCGCTGCCCCTGGTCTCGGCGGGCGGCTCTGCCCTGATCGCGACGATGCTGGCGCTCGGCATCGTCATCTCCTTCGCGCGCGACGAGCCCGGTGCCCGCGAGGCGCTCGCCGCGCGCCCGAGCGTGGTGCGCCGCTCGATTGCGGTCGTCAGCGGTGCCACGTGGCGCCGGGGCGGCCGTCCACAGAACTCCGACGATGGGTGACACGCACGTGCTGAAGTCTGCTCTCCTGGCGGGTGGTGGGACCGCCGGTCACGTCAACCCGCTCCTCGCCGTGGCCGACGAGCTCGTCCGGACCCACCCCGGGCTCGCCGTGACCGTGCTGGGCACCCGTGAGGGCCTCGAGTCCGACCTCGTCCCGGCCCGCGGGTACCCGCTGAGCGTGGTGCCCAAGGTCCCCCTGCCGCGCCGTCCGAGCGTCGCCTGGTTCCGGCTCCCCGGACGTCTGCGCGCCGCGGTGCGCGCCGCGGGCGAGGCGATCGACACGAGCGGTGCCCAGGTGGTCGTCGGCTTCGGCGGGTACGTCTCGACCCCCGCCTACCTCGCGGCCCGTCGCCGGGGCGTCCCTGTCGTGATCCACGAGCAGAACGCCCGCCCGGGCCTGGCGAACCGTCTCGGCGCGCGGTGGGCGCGGTCCGTCGCGGTCACCTTCCCCTCGACCGCGCTCCCCGGTGCCGTGGTCACCGGGCTGCCGCTGCGCCGCGAGGTCGCGGCCCTGGTCGACGAGCGCGCCTCGGACGCCGCCGGCTCGCGCGCGGCCGCCGCGGCACGGCTGGGCCTCGACCCGGCTCTCCCCGTGCTCGTGGTGACGGGTGGGTCCCTCGGCGCGCAGCGGCTCAACGAGACGGTCTCGGCCCTCGCCGAGCTGCTCACCTCCTCGGGTGCCCAGGTGCTCCACCTCACCGGTCGCGGCAAGTCGGCGCCCGTGGCGGCGGCCGTCTCCGCGCTGCCCGGAGGGCTGTCGGAGCGCTACCAGGTCCGCGAGTACCTCGACGAGATGCACCTCGCCTACGCCGTGGCCGATCTCGTGGTGTGCCGCTCCGGCGCCGGGACCGTCTGCGAGCTCACCGCGCTCGGCCTGCCGGCCGTCTACGTGCCCCTGCCCGTCGGGAACGGCGAGCAGCGGCTCAACGCCGCCGCGGTGGTCGAGGCCGGCGGTGGCCTGCTGGTCGCCGACGCGGACCTCACCCCTGCCTGGGTCACCGCGCACGTGGTCCCGCTCCTCACGGACCCCGCCGCGCTGTCGACCATGTCGAGCGCCGCTGCCGGTGTCGGCGTGCCCGACGCGGCCGGTGCCGTCGCGGCCCTCGTCGAGCGCGCAGCCTCGGAGGTCTCACGATGAGCGCGCACCTCACGTCCGACCTCGGTGTCGCCGACCTCGGGACGGTCCACCTCGTCGGGATCGGCGGCGCCGGGATGTCCGTGGTCGCCCAGCTCCTCGCCGCCCGCGGTGCGAGGGTCCAGGGCACCGACGCCCGGCGCAGCGCCGTCACCGACGCGCTCGTCGCCTCGGGCATCGACGTCCAGGTCGGCCACCGCGCCGAGCACGTGGCCGGCGCGCAGACGCTCGTCGTCTCGAGCGCCGTCCGAGAGGACAACCCCGAGCTGGTGGCGGCGCGGTCGGCAGGCCTGCGCGTGCTCCACCGGTCGCAGGCCCTCGCCATCCTCATGTCGGGGTCACGGGCCGTCGCGGTCGCGGGGGCGCACGGCAAGACGACCACCTCGGCGATGACGGCGGTCGTGCTCCGGGAGGTCGGCCTCGACCCGTCGTTCGCGATCGGTGGCTCCGTGATCACCGAGACCGGTGCGGTCCCGGGCGGGCACTCCGGCACCGGCGACGTCCTCGTCGCCGAGGCCGACGAGTCGGACGGCTCGTTCCTCGCCTACCGCCCGACCGTCGCGGTCGTGACGAACGTGGAGCCCGACCACCTGGACCACTACGGGACCCGGGCCGCCTTCGAGGAGGCCTTCGTCGAGTTCGCGGGCAACATCGTCCCGGGCGGGACCCTGGTCGCCTGTGCGGACGACGCCGGTGCCGCCGAGCTCGCACGCCGTCACGCGGCCGCCGGCGGAGAGGTCGTCACCTACGGGACGGCCCCCGGGGCGACCGCGCTGCTCAGCGGGTACCGGGTGGAGACCGACGGGACGAGCGCCTTCGAGCTCACCCTGCCGGGTGCCGACGCCGCGTCCGCCGACGGGCTCACGGTGCGCCTGCGCGCCCCGGGGCTCCACAACGCCCTCAACGCGTCGGCCGCGCTGCTGGCGGCCGTGCGTCTCGGGGTCGACCCGGCCGCTGCGGTGGCGGCGGTCTGGGCCTTCCGCGGGACCGGTCGCCGGTACGAGAGCCGGGGGACGGTCGGCGGCGTCGAGGTCGTCGACGACTACGCCCACCACCCGACCGAGGTCGCGGCGCTGCTCCGGGCGGCGCGCGCCCTGGTCGGCACCGGGAGCCTGCGCGTCCTCTTCCAGCCGCACCTGTTCTCGCGGACCCGGATCTTCGCCCAGGAGTTCGCCGAGGCCCTCGACCTCGCCGACGACGTCGTCGTGTGCGACGTCTACGCCGCGCGCGAGGACCCTGACCCGGAGGTCGGACCGCACCTGCTCGTCGACCGCATGACCGGTCGGGGACGGGTCGTGGCGGACCGTGTCGAGGCTGCCACGAGCCTCGCCGGCTCGGCCGAGCCCGGAGACCTCGTCCTGACCGTCGGTGCCGGCGACGTCACCGAGATGGGTGCCGTGGTCCTCGACGCCCTGCGTCGGAGGGTCGCCGACGGCGACCTGCCCGACGAGGGAGCTGCGCCTGACGAGACGACCGCGCCGACCGAGGGTGCGGTGTGAAGCCACCGGCAGCCCCCCGCCCGCGGCGCGACGGCGACGGCGAGCCCGCCCGTCGCGGGACCCAGGGCGCGCCGCGCGAGCAGCGACCGGCGCAGACCGGCGCGTCGCGGACCGCGTCCTCGCGGGCTGTCCGCCCGGCGAAGGGCGCCACCGCGCAGAAGCCTGCGGCGAAGGACGCGCAGAAGCCCGCGGCGAAGGCCTCGCGCGACGGGCGCCCGCAGGGCTCGCGGCCACCGGCGCAGCCGCGCCCGGTCCCGCCGCCGCCCGCCGCGCCGAGGGGCGCGACCTCGAAGAAGGACCCGACCCCGAAGAGCGGGAGGCCCCCGGCACAGCGGTCGACCTCAGGTGCGCCGAGCACCGGCCGTGTCCTCGTGCCGACGGGGCGACGTGCCGGGTCGGGAGCGACGCGTCCGTCGACCGGTGCGCAGGTCCAGGTCCAGCCTGTCCGACCCGCCCCGACCGTGTCGACGGGGAAGGTCGCCGTGCTCTCGACGGGCATGGCGGAGCGTCTCGCCGAGCAGAAGGCGATGCGTCGGCACCGTCTCGTGCGGCGCGTCGCGGCGTGGACCGGTGCGCTGGCGGTCCTCCTCGGGGCGTCGTGGGTGCTGTTCGCCTCGAGCCTCTTCGCCTTCGACCCCGACCACCTGGTGGTCGAGGGGAGCGGGACCACCGTCGACATGGCAGCGGTTGTCGCCGTGGTCGCGGAGCACGAGGGGACGTCCCTGGCGCTGCTGAGCACCTCGACGATCCACGACGAGGTCATGGAGGTGCAGAACATCCGTGACGTGTCCGTCGTCCGCCAGTGGCCCACCGGCCTCGCGGTCGAGGTCGTGGCGCGCGAGCCTGTGGCGTCCGTCCCGGTCGAGGGCGGGTTCGCGCTCCTGGACCGCGACGCGGTCACCGTCTCGACGGTGGGGGAGGCCCCGCCGGAGCTGCCGGTCATCGCCATCCCGCTCACCGGCGAGGACGACCGGACGCTCGACGCCGCGCTCGAGGTGCTCGGCTCGCTGCCGCCCGAGCTCACCGCGGAGGTCGCGTCGATCTCGGCGGCGACGCAGGACGCGGTGACCCTGACGCTCCGCGACGGGGTGGTGGTCGAGTGGGGGGCGTCGTCGGACTCGGCCCTCAAGGTGCAGGTGCTCGCGACGCTGCGCTCGAACGAGGTGAGCGCGGCCTCGCAGGTGTTCGACGTGTCCGCGCCGACCTTCCCGATCACGCGGTGACGGGGGTCGGTAGGGGCTCATGAACGTCCCCGCGCGGCCGAAGGGGAAAAGTATCTGCCCGACACGCGGGGTGGGTCGTTGATTCATGGCGTGGGGCGCGCATAGCGTCACGCCTAGCACAACCTGACATAACTATAACCCTCTACTTGAGGGTGAAGGTTTTAGGTTTCCAGATCGAGAGGCACGGACGTGACAACTCCGCAAAACTACCTAGCAGTGATCAAGGTGGTCGGCATCGGCGGCGGCGGGGTGAACGCCGTGAACCGGATGATCGAGGTCGGGCTCAAGGGCGTCGAGTTCATCGCGATCAACACCGACGCGCAGGCGCTGCTGATGTCCGACGCGGACGTCAAGCTCGACGTCGGCCGCGAGCTGACCCGTGGTCTCGGCGCCGGCGCCGACCCCGAGGTCGGCAAGAAGGCTGCCGAGGACCACGAGGAGGAGATCGAGGACGTGCTCCGCGGAGCGGACATGGTCTTCGTGACCGCTGGCGAGGGTGGTGGCACCGGGACCGGTGGCGCACCCGTCGTCGCCCGCATCGCCCGCTCGCTCGGCGCGCTCACCGTCGGTGTCGTGACGCGACCCTTCACCTTCGAGGGACGCCGCCGCGCGACGCAGGCCGAGTCCGGCATCGACGCGCTGCGCAACGAGGTCGACACGCTCATCGTCATCCCGAACGACCGCCTGCTGTCCATGTCGGACCGCAACGTCTCGGCCCTCGACGCCTTCCACTCGGCCGACCAGGTGCTGCTCTCGGGTGTCCAGGGCATCACCGACCTCATCACCACCCCGGGCCTGATCAACCTCGACTTCGCCGACGTCAAGTCGGTCATGCAGGGCGCGGGCAGCGCACTCATGGGTATCGGCTCCGCACGGGGCGACGACCGCGCCGTGCAGGCCGCCGAGCTCGCGATCTCCTCGCCGCTCCTCGAGGCCAGCATCGACGGCGCGCACGGCGTGCTGCTGAGCATCCAGGGTGGGTCCGACCTCGGGCTCTTCGAGATCAACGAGGCCGCCCGGCTCGTGCACGAGGCCGCGCACCCCGAGGCGAACATCATCTTCGGTACGGTCATCGACGACGCGCTCGGCGACGAGGTCCGCGTCACCGTGATCGCCGCCGGCTTCGACGGCGGCTCGCCGCACGCCCGCAAGGACGTGCGTCAGCAGCAGCAGGCCCAGCCTGTCCAGCAGCAGCACGCGGCCCCCGCGGCTGCCGAGCCGGTGCCCACGACCACCGGGGTGCACGCCCTCGCGCGCCCGGTCGTGCCGCTCGACTCCGGCTTCGACTCCTCGGACGCCGCACCGGTCGACCCGTCGCAGCAGCAGGCCCGTCCCGCTGCTGCCGCGCCGGCCTGGCAGCCCGAGCCCGGAGCCACCGGTCCGGTCCCGGCCTACATGTCGACCGAGCCGGACGCCGTGCAGCGCACGGGGCAGCTCGAGGTCCCGAGGATCTTCGACGAGGAGCCGCCGCGTCGCCGCGTCGACGACCTCGACGTCCCGGACTTCCTCAAGTAGCACCGTCACCACCATGCACGCACCACGGATCCCGGTGCTCGAGGTCGACCTCGGGCCCGGGATCCGTGCGTTCTTCACCACCCGCGACGGAGGTGTCTCGACCGGACCCTGGGCGGGGCTCAACGTGGGGACCGCCGTCGGTGACGCGCCGGGGTCCGTCGAGGAGAACCGCAGGCTCGTCGAGGACGCGGCAGGCGGCCCCGTGACCTTCGTCTCCCAGGTCCACGGCCGGGAGGTGCACCTGGTCGCCGAGGGTGCCGCACCCACCACCTCGACCGCACCCGTCGAGGCCGACGCGCTCGTGGCCCCCGCCGGCGGCATGGCGGTCGGCGTGTACGTCGCCGACTGCGTGCCCGTGCTGCTGGCCGACCCGGGCAGTGGCGTCGTCGCCGCCGTCCATGCCGGCCGGCCCGGTGTCGAGGCCGGCGTCGTCACCGCAGCGGTCCAGGCGATGGTCGCGGCCGGTGCCGACCCCGCGCAGGTCCGCGCTGCGGTCGGCCCTGCCGTGTGCGGGCGGTGCTACGAGGTCCCCGAGGACCTGCAGGCCCGCGTCGGCGGGACGGTCCCCGACGCGCTGTCCACCACGGCCTGGGGGACCCCCGCGCTCGACCTGCCGCGCGCCGTGGCCGGTCAGCTCCGTGCCGCGGGGGTGCGGGCCGTCGATCGTCTCGACGTCTGCACGCGGACCGACGAGCGGTTCTACTCGCACCGCCGGGCGAGCGCCGAGGGGCTCGTGACCGGCCGCTTCGCCGGGGTCGTCCGACCGCCGTCCGCCTCGTGAGGTCCGCGAGACGCGGGGTCGAAAGTCGTCCGCGCCTCTGGCGTGTCGCGCCGAGCGGCCCGGGGCGCCGGGATAGCGTAGTTCTACCGTCAGCGTCCGGGAGCCTTCCGGATCACGGCTGACCGGACTGACGCGGAACGGAGAGATGGCGATGGCTGGAGCGCTGCGCAAGACGATGCTGTACCTAGGCCTCGCAGACGATCGAGGCGAGGTCGAGCAGGAGCACTACGACGAGTACGACGACTACGACGAGGTAGGTGCGGACGTGGCTGAGGAGTACGAGGCCCAGGTGACCCCGATCAACCGCTCCGTCGCACGACGGGAGAGCCACGTGCAGGCTGTCGCCTCGTCCGAGCTCCGACGCATCACGACGGTGCACCCGCGCTCCTACAACGACGCCCGGGTCATCGGCGAGGCCTTCCGCTCCGGCACCCCGGTGATCATCAACCTCTCCGACATGGACGACGCCGACGCCAAGCGTCTCGTCGACTTCTCGGCGGGCCTGATCTTCGGCCTGCGCGGTGCGATCGAGCGGGTGACCAGCAAGGTCTTCCTGCTCTCGCCCGAGCACGTCGAGGTGTCCGCCGGCCAGGAGCAGGCGCAGGAGAAGACCTCCGGCCCGGCCTTCTACAACCAGAGCTAGCACGTGATCTTCTCCCTCCTGGCGATCGTGTGCTTCCTGTACCTGCTGACCCTCTTCGGACGGGTCATCTTCTCGTGGGTCCAGGTGTTCTCCCGCGACTGGCGGCCCCGTGGCGTAGCCCTGGTGGTCGCCGAGGTCGTGTTCAGCCTGACCGACCCGCCTCTGCGCTTCCTGCGGAGGTTCATCCCGCCGCTGACCATCGGTCAGATCCGGCTCGACCTCGGGATGCTCATCCTGTTCTTCGGGGTGTCCTTCCTGCTCCAGGTGTGCCTGGTCCTGGCGGGCACATGACCGGAGCCAGACCGGAGGATCCGACGACCTGACGAAGCAGAACCCCGCCGACTCCCGGGCACAGGGCGCGCGCACGAGCGATCGTCCGCTAGCGTGACCTGTGGCGGTCGGTGGATTGACCGAAGAGACCAGCGCAAGTACTAGAGGTGATGACGATGGTGGCACTGCTCACTGCAGATGACGTCCTGACGAAGAAGTTCCCGGCGACCAAGTTCCGAGAGGGGTACGACGTCGTCGAGGTCGACGACTTCCTCGACGAGGTCCTGACCACGCTCCGCGAGCTGTACGCCGAGAACGACGACCTCAAGGCGAAGCTCGAGGCGTCCGAGCGCCGTGTCGCGGAGCTCAGCCGCGCGAACGCGCAGCAGCAGTCCGAGCCGCGCCCCGTGTCGGTCGAGAAGGCCGTCGAGGAGCCCAAGCCTGTCGTGGCACCCGTGGCCGAGCCTGCGCCCGTCGCGGCCCCGGCGCTCACGCCCCGCGAGCCCGAGATGGCGACCGGCATCATCCAGATGGCGCAGAAGCTGCACGACGACCACGTGCGCGCCGGCCAGGAAGAGGGCGACCGACTCATCGCCGAGGCCAAGAGCGAGGGCAACCGCATCGTCCGCGAGGCCGAGGAGACCTCCTCGCGCACGCTGTCCCAGCTCGAGCAGGAGCGGTCGCTCCTCGAGCGCAAGATCGACGAGCTCCGGATCTTCGAGCGCGACTACCGCACCCGCCTCAAGAGCTACCTGCAGAACCTGCTCGGCGACCTCGACAACCGCGGCAGCGCGCTGCCGAGCGGCGGCTCGTCCGGTCAGGACAAGCAGGGCATCTGACGCCCCGGCGTCGTCGCCCTCACGCATCGCACGCACCTCTCAGCCGGTGCACGCAGTTCACCTCTCCGCGCAATGCGGCGTGGTGGATTGCGTGCACCGGCTGTGCCGATTAACCTCGGCTCACTTCTACGAAAGAGGCCGTGATGTCGATCCGTGACGCAATCAGCAACGCCCCCGCCAAGGACCAGTTCCCGACCCTCTCCGAGGACGTCAAGTCCTTCCCCGTCCGCGACGGGGAGGAGCCGTGGACCGGCGCCGAGGTCGAAGAGCTCGCCGACGAGCTGATCACCGAGAACGTCCGCCTCCAGACCGAGCTGGTCGCCGCCGACCAGGAGCTCTCCGAGCTGCTGCGCAACTCGGGCGACGGAGCCGGCGACGACCAGGCGGACTCCGGCTCGTCCGCCCTCGAGCGCGAGCAGGAGCTCACCCTCGTCAACAACACCCGGGACCTGCTCGCGCAGAACACGCGTGCCCTCGCCCGCATCGGGGCCGGCACCTACGGTGCGTGCGAGTCCTGCGGTCAGGCGATCGGCAAGGCCCGCCTGCAGGCCTTCCCGCGTGCCACCCTCTGCGTCACCTGCAAGCAGCGCGAAGAGCGTCGTTGAGCGTGACGACGCACCGGGGCGCGCTCGGTCGTGGGAGACTTCACGGGTGATCGCCGAGAACGACAGCCCCGGACCGAACGACAGCAGCTCGACCTCCGGGTCGCCCGGCCTGCGCGCCAGCACGGCGCCGGCCGGCCCCCGGACCGGGAGGGTGCTGGCGGGCATCCTCGGCATCGCAGCCGTGGTGCTGCTCGTGGACCAGCTCACCAAGCTCTGGGCCCAGTCGGGGCTCGAGGAGGGAGCGGCCCCGCTGCCGCTCATCGGTGAGCTGATCCAGCTCCGCCTCATCTACAACCCGGGCGCGGCCCTCTCGATCGCCAGCGGCCAGACCTGGATCCTCAGCCTCCTCTCCGTCGGCGTCGTGGTGTTCGTGGTCGTCACGGCCCGCAAGATCCGGTCGACGGCCTGGGCGGTCGCTCTCGGCCTCGTGCTCGGAGGGGCCCTCGGCAACCTCGGCGACCGGCTCTTCCGGGAGCCCGGCTTCCTCGTGGGCCACGTGGTCGACTTCATCGACTACGGCCCGTTCATCGGCAACGTCGCGGACATCGCGATCGTCGTCGCCGCCGTGATGATCGGCATCCTCGCGATCCGCGGGATCGGACCCGACGGTCTGCGCGGAGACGAGCAGGACGAGCCCGCCGAGGTCGACAGCGCGTCGGGCACCGCGGAGGCAGCCAGCACGGACGAGACCGGCGGGACGACCACCGGCACGGGCGAGGAGCAGCGATGACCACCCGCACGCTCCCCGTCCCCGACGGGCTCGCCGGCGAGCGGGTCGACGCGGCCCTGGCCCGCATGCTCGGGCTCTCCCGGACCGTCGCAGCCCAGATCGCGTCCGACGGCGGGGTCCGCCTCGACGGACGTGCCCTGGGCAAGTCCGACCGCCTCGCACCGGACTCGTGGATCGAGGTCGACGTGCCAGACCCGTCCGCACCTCGCGGGCCCGTCGTGGTGGCCGAGCCGGTCCCCGGCATGAAGATCATGTACGACGACGACGACGTGGTGGTCATCGACAAGCCCGTCGGCGTCGCGGCGCACCCCTCCGTGGGGTGGACCGGCCCGACCGTGGTCGGTGCGCTGATCGCCGCGGGGTACACGATCGCGACCTCGGGAGCTGCCGAGCGCCAGGGCATCGTCCACCGTCTCGACGTGGGGACCTCGGGCCTCATGGTCGTGGCCAAGAGCGAGCACGCGTACTCGGTGATGAAGCGCGCCTTCAAGGAGCGCACCGTCGAGAAGGTCTACCACGCGCTCGTCCAGGGACACCCCGAGCCCACCACGGGGACCATCGACGCGCCGATCGGCCGCCACCCGAACCACGACTACAAGTTCGGGGTGGTCGCCGACGGCAAGCCCTCGGTGACGCACTACGAGGTGCTCGAGATGCTCTCCGCCGCCTCCCTCGTCGAGGTGCACCTGGAGACCGGGCGCACCCACCAGATCCGCGTGCACTTCTCGGCGCTGCGCCACCCCTGCGTCGGTGACCTCACCTACGGTGCGGACCCGCGCCTCGCGGAGAAGGTCTCGCTGACGCGCCAGTGGTTGCACGCCAAGCGGCTCGGCTTCGAGCACCCCTCGACAGGCGAGTGGGTCGAGGTGGTCAGCGAGTACCCCGAGGACCTCGCCGCAGCCCTCGAGGTCGTCCGGGGGGAGTACCGATGACCGCCCGGGACCGCAGCGCGCTCCGCGTGCTCACGGTGACCTCAGAGGACCAGCTGCAGGACGCCTTCGCGATCCGCTTCGAGGTGTTCGTGGGGGAGCAGGGCGTCTCGGCCGACGCCGAGCTCGACACGGCCGACCGCGCGCCGACCACCCAGCACGTGCTCGTCGTCGACACGAGCGTCGAGCCGCCCGAGCCCGTCGGCACGGGACGCCTGCTCGCCGACGCCGAGCACCCCGACGCCCTGCACATCGGCCGCCTCGCGGTCCGGGCGCCGTGGCGCTCGTCGGGGGTCGGGGCGGTGCTCATGCGGGCCCTCGAGACCCTCGCAGCCGAGCGGACCCCCAGCGGCTCCCAGGTGCGGGTCGAGCTCAGCGCGCAGGAGCAGGCGATCGGCTTCTACCAGCGGCAGGGGTACGTGGTCGACGACTCGCACAGGTACCTCGACGAGAACATCTGGCACCGCGACGCCGTCAAGACCGTCGACGGCACGGCCTGAGCCGAGCCGTGGGAGAAGTCCCACAGTGGTCCCTCGGTGAGTCGTCCCTCCGGGCGATCTAGACTCGACGCATGTCGTCTGCGCCCCCTCGTTCTGAGGACTTCGTCCACCTGCACGTGCACACCGAGTATTCGATGCTCGACGGGGCGGCCCGCCTCGGGGACCTCTTCGAGGAGACCAAGAGGGTCGGCCAGAGCGCGATCGCGACGACCGACCACGGGTACCTCTTCGGGGCGTATGACTTCTGGAAGCAGGCGACCGACGCGGGCGTGAAGCCCATCATCGGTGTCGAGGCGTACGTCACCCCTGGGACGTCGCGCTTCGACAACACCCGTGTGCGCTGGGGCGACGCGAGCCAGGCGAGCGACGACGTCTCCGCCCGTGGTGCGTACACCCACCTGACGATGTGGGCCCGCAACAACGAGGGGATGCACAACCTCTTCCGGGCGAGCTCCCTCGCCTCCCTCGAGGGGCAGATGGGCAAGTGGCCCCGCATGGACCGGGACCTGCTCGAGCGGTACAGCCCAGGTCTCATCGCGTCGACCGGGTGCCCCTCGGGCGAGGTCCAGACGCGTCTGCGGCTCGGTCACTACGACGAGGCCGTGAAGGCTGCCGGTGAGCTCCAGGACATCTTCGGCAAGGAGTACTTCTACGTCGAGCTCATGGACCACGGGCTCGACATCGAGACGCGCGTCTTCAAGGACCTGCTGCGCCTCGCCAAGGACATCGGCGCCCCGATCGTGGCGACCAACGACCTGCACTACGTGCGCCAGGAGGACAGCGGCTCGCAGGAGGCGCTGCTCGCCATCAACTCGGGCTCGACCCTCACCGACCCGGACCGCTTCAAGTTCGACGGCGACGGCTACTACGTCAAGTCCGCCGCAGAGATGCGCCGCCTCTGGAAGGAGCTCCCGGAGGCCTGCGACAACACGCTCGTCATCGCCGAGCAGTGCGAGGTCTCGTTCAACACGGCTGCCAACTACATGCCGAATTTCCCGGCCCCGGCGGGCGAGGACGAGACGTCCTGGTTCATCAAGGAGGTCGAGACCGGTCTGCAGTACCGGTACCCGGACGGGATCCCGACCGAGGTGCGCGAGCGCGCCGACTTCGAGACCAAGGTCATCACCCAGATGGGCTTCCCGGGGTACTTCCTCGTGGTCGCCGACTTCATCAACTGGTCCAAGGACAACAACATCCGTGTGGGACCCGGCCGCGGTTCGGGTGCCGGGTCGATGGTCGCGTACGCGATGCGCATCACCGACCTCGACCCGCTCGTCCACGGTCTGATCTTCGAGCGCTTCCTCAACCCGGACCGCGTCTCCATGCCCGACTTCGACGTCGACTTCGACGAGCGTCGCCGCGGCGAGGTGATCCGGTACGTCACCGACAAGTACGGCGAGGACCGCGTCGCGCAGATCGTCACCTACGGCACCATCAAGGCCAAGCAGGCGCTCAAGGACTCGAGCCGCCTCCTCGGCCTGCCCTACGCCATGGGCGACAAGCTCACCAAGGCGATGCCGCCGGCGATCATGGGCAAGGACATCAGCCTCACCGGGATCTTCGACCCGGACGACAAGCGCTACTCGGAGGCGGAGGAGTTCCGCCAGGTCCACGCAGCCGACCCCGAGGCGCAGCGCGTCGTGGAGCTCGCCAAGGGCATCGAGGGCCTGAAGCGCCAGTGGGGCGTCCACGCGGCCGGCGTCATCATGTCGAGCGAGCCGCTCATCGACATCATCCCGATCATGCGCCGCCTGCAGGACGGCGCCGTCATCACGCAGTTCGACTACCCCAAGTGCGAAGAGCTCGGGCTCATCAAGATGGACTTCCTGGGGTTGCGCAACCTCACCATCCTCGACGACGCCCTCGAGAACATCGTCATGAACGGCAAGGAGGCGATCGACCTCGAGAGCCTCACCCTCGACGACCCGAACACCTACGCCCTGCTCTCCCGAGGGGACACGCTGGGCGTGTTCCAGCTCGACGGCGGCGGCATGCGCACGCTGCTCAAGCTCATGCGTCCCGACAACTTCGAGGACATCTCGGCCGTCGGTGCGCTCTACCGTCCGGGGCCGATGGGTGCGAACTCGCACACCAACTACGCGCTCCGCAAGAACGGCCTGCAGGAGGTCGTCCCGATCCACCCGGAGCTCGAGGAGCCGCTCGCCGAGGTCCTCGGGACCACGCACGGTCTCATCGTGTACCAGGAGCAGGTCATGTCGATCGCGCAGATCGTCGCCGGGTTCTCGCTCGGCCAGGCAGACATCCTGCGTCGTGCCATGGGCAAGAAGAAGAAGTCCGAGCTGGACAAGCAGTTCGAGGGCTTCTCGGGCGGCATGGTCGAGCGCGGCTACTCCATGGCCGCGGTCAAGGCGCTGTGGGACATCCTGCTGCCGTTCTCCGACTACGCGTTCAACAAGGCCCACTCGGCCGCGTACGGCGTGGTCTCGTACTGGACGGCGTTCCTCAAGGCGAACTACCCGACCGAGTACATGGCGGCGCTGCTCACCAGCGTCCGCGACGACAAGGACAAGTCGGCGCTGTACCTCAACGAGTGCCGGCGCATGGGCATCACGGTGCTGCCGCCGGACGTCAACTCGTCGTCGGCGAACTTCACCGCCGTCGGCAAGGACATCCGCTTCGGGCTGACGGCCGTCCGCAACGTGGGGGCGAACGTCGTCGAGGCGATCGTCACCACGCGGGAGGCGAAGCAGAACTTCACGTCCTTCACGGACTTCCTCGACAAGGTCCCGGCGGTGGTCTGCAACAAGCGGACCATCGAGTCGCTCATCAAGGCCGGGGCCTTCGACTCGCTCGACCACCCCCGCCGCGCGCTCCAGGTGGTCCACGAGCAGGCGGTGGACTCGGTGATCGGCGTCAAGCGCAAGGAGGCCGAGGGGCAGTTCGACCTCTTCGCCGGCTTCGGCGACGAGGCGGACGACGGGATGTCGTTCAGCGTGGACATCCCGGACCTGCCCGACTGGGAGAAGAAGCAGCTGCTCGCCTTCGAGCGGGAGATGCTCGGGCTCTACGTCTCGGACCACCCGCTCTCCGGGCTCGAGCACGTGCTGCAGCAGGCCGCCGAGGTGTCGATCGCCAAGCTGCTCACCGACGAGGACCGCCCGGACGGCTCGACCGTCGTCATCGCCGGTCTCATCACCTCGCTCCAGCGCAAGATGTCCAAGCAGGGCAACCCGTGGGCCGCGGTGACCATCGAGGACCTCGACGGCGGCGTCGAGGTGATGTTCTTCGGCGAGACGTACATGGCCTACTCCACGATCCTCGCCGAGGACCAGGTGGTGGTGCTGCGCGGTCGCGTGCGCCGCCGGGACGACACCATGCAGCTCCAGGCCATGGAGGTGTCGCTGCCCGACATCTCGACGGGGACCGACTCGCCGCTGATCATCACGATCCCGCGGAACCGGTGCCTCGAGCAGATCGTGGTCAGGCTGCGTGACGCGCTCAAGACGCACCCGGGCGACGCCCAGGTACGGATCCACGTCACCGAGCCGGGGAAGACGACCGTGGTCCAGGCGCACGACCAGTTCAGGGTGTCGAAGTCCTCGGCGCTGTCAGGCGAGCTCAAGGCCCTGCTGGGACCCGCCTGCCTCACCGTGTGACGCGTGCGCGCCTGGCGGGGGTGGCCTCGTGCCAGTCAGCTGCCCGGGTGGTGTGACATCGGTCGCCCGCCCGGGCGTGGGGCTCGCGCGGTGCCTAGAATCGCCGGGTGATCCACCTGACTCCTGAGCAGCACGTGTTCGTGACCGAGCGCCACCTCGCGACCCTGACGACCCTGCGGGCCGACGGCTCGCCGCACGTCGTCCCCGTCGGCTTCACGTGGGACCCCGACGCCGGGGTCGTCCGCGTCATCACCAGCGGGACGTCGGTCAAGGCGAAGAACGCCGCCCAGCCGGGGGCGGACGGGCAGCCCTCCCGGGCCGTCGTGTGCCAGGTCGAGGGCGGCCGGTGGATCACCCTCGAGGGCCCCGTCACCGTGCTCACCGAGCCGGAGCCCGTGCGCGAGGCCGAGCAGCGCTACGCGCGCCGCTACAAGGTCCCCCGCGAGAACCCCGCCCGCGTCGTCGTGGTCATCACCCCCGACCGCGTCATGAGCTCGAGCTACATGGCGCGCTGAGCGCGCTGAGGGCTGCTGCGCGCTGAGCGGCCTGGTCAGTCCCTGCCAGCCCCTGTCAGGCGACGGTCGCGCTCGCGCGGCCGGTGGGGGAGTCGACGACCACCACGTCGCCCTTCTGCAGCTGGCGTCCTCGGCGGGTGTCGACCTCGCCGTTGACGGACACCTCGCCGTCGGCGACGAGCTCACGCGCGTGCGCGCCGGAGTCGGCGAGGTTCGCCAGCTTGAGGAACTGCCCGAGGCGGATGACGTCGTCGCTGATCTCTACGTGGTCCATGCCCCCATCCTCTCGCGAACCGGCACCGTGGCGCACCAGGGTCGGGCAGCGGGCGAGGCCCCGCGTCGCAGTGCGAGACGCACGTCCCGCCGCCCGCCGGTCGGCCTAGGATGGACGGGTGATCAACAGACTCGACCTGCGAGGTCGTTCCCTCTCCGCCCGTGAGCTCGTCGAGGCGCTGCCCCGGGCAGAGGTCCGTGTCGAGGACGCCGCCGAGCGGGTCGCCCCCATCATCGCGGCGGTGCGCCGCCGCGGGGCCGACGAGCTCCGCGACCTCGCCGAGCGCTTCGACGGTGTCCGCCCGCACCACCTGCGCGTCCCGGCCGAGGCCTTCGAGAGCGCGCTGGCCGGGCTCGACCCGCTGGTGCGCGAGGCGATCGAAGAGACCATCTCGCGCGTGCGCACCGTGCACCGCGCGCAGCGTCCTCAGGACTTCGTGGTCGACCTCGCCGACGGCGCGCAGGTCCGCCAGCGCTGGGTCCCCGTCGGCCGTGTGGGCCTCTACGTCCCCGGCGGCCTGGCCGTCTACCCGTCGTCGGTCGTGATGAACGTCGTGGCGGCCCAGGAGGCCGGAGTGCCCTCGCTCGCCGTCGCGAGCCCGCCCCAGAGCGAGAACGCGGGTCTCCCGCACCCGACGATCCTCGCGGCGTGCGCGCTGCTCGGCGTCGACGAGGTCTACGCCGTCGGAGGTGCCCAGGCCGTCGCGATGTTCGCCTACGGGGCGCGTGGCACCGAGGAGCAGGACGGCGCGGTGCTCTGCGAGCCCGTGAACGTCGTCACCGGCCCGGGCAACGTGTACGTCGCCGCCGCCAAGCGGCTCGTCCGCGGGGTCGTCGGCATCGACGCGGAGGCGGGCACCACGGAGATCGCGATCCTCGCCGACGGCACCGCGCACCCCGACCACGTCGCGGCCGACCTCATCAGCCAGGCGGAGCACGACCCCGCCGCCGCCTCGGTCCTGGTGACCTCGTCGGTCGAGCTCGCCGGCGCCGTCGAGGCCCGCCTCAAAGACCGCGCCGAGGGCACCCGCCACTCGGACCGGGTGCTGCAGGCCCTCGCGGGTCCGCAGTCCGCGATCGTCCTCGTCGACTCGGTCGAGCAGGGGATCGAGGTCGTCGACGCCTACGGGGCGGAGCACCTCGAGATCCAGACGGCCGACGCCGCAGCCGTGGCCGAGCGCATCTCCAACGCCGGGGCGATCTTCGTCGGCCCGTACTCGCCCGTCGCCCTCGGCGACTACATGGCCGGCTCGAACCACGTCCTGCCGACCGGAGGCTGCGCGCACTTCGCGAGCGGTCTCGGAGTGCACAGCTTCATCAAGGCCGTGCAGGTGGTCGAGTACACCGAGCAGGCGCTCGGGGAGATCGCGTCGAAGATCGTCGCCTTCGCCAACGCGGAGGACCTCCCGGCGCACGGCGAGGCCGTGCAGGTGCGGTTCTGAGCGCAGCCCCGCAGCGCCGAGGACGACCGGGAAGTTCATCCCCGGCCGTCCTCCTCGTGGGGATGAATCGGACGTAGCGTGATCAGTGCCGCGCGTCACATCTCATCGCGTCGCGCCGATCCGTCATGATCTGGGCGCACGGGACGATCAGGTAGCAGTGCACGGTGCGCGGTCAGCACCGGACGACGAGCGAAGGGACACCATGCCAGGCACGACAGGGGCCTACCGGGTCTGCGTGATCGAGGACGACCCTGACGTCCTGCTCTTCCTCACCACGGTGCTCGAGAAGCGTGCGGGTGCCACCGTGCTCGCCATCTCCGACCCCCGGGACCTCCCGGGCGCGATCGAGGGCTTCGAGCCCGACCTCGTGCTCACCGACATCGAGCTCCCCGGCGTGAGCGGCCTCGAGCTGCTCGCCAGGTTCCGGGCCCAGTCGCCGGAGATCCCGGTCGTCGTCATGACCGCCCACGCCTCGGTCGACTACGCCGTGACGGCGCTGCGCAGCGACGCCGACGAGTTCCTCACCAAGCCCATCTCCGCCGCCACCCTCGTCGAGGTCGTCACTCGCCTGGTCGAGGCCGCCCGGGCCAAGAAGGCCGCGCAGCGACCGACCGTGGTGCTCGCGATCGGGGCGCACCCCGACGACGTCGAGATCGGCGTCGGCGGCATCCTCTCGGCGCACCGCGCAGCCGGTGACACCGTGGTGGTGCTCACCATGTCGCGCGGCTCGCGCGGCGGGGAGGCGAGCGACCGGCAGGACGAGTCGCTCCTGGCGGCCGAGCGCCTCGGCGCCCGGCTGTTCCTCGAAGACCTCGAGGACACCCGCATCAGCGCCGCCGACCCGACGGTCGGGATCATCGAGCGGGTCGTCGCCGAGGTCCGTCCCGACATCGTCTACACCCACAGCATCAACGACCGGCACCAGGACCACCGCGCGGTGCACTCCGCGGCGGTCGTGGCCACCCGCAGCGTGCGCACGGTCTGCTGCTTCCAGTCGCCCTCCGCGACCATCGACTTCCGGCCGACGCGCTTCGTGCCGATCGACGACTTCACCGACGCGAAGCTCAGGCTGCTCTCCAGCTACGGCTCGCAGGTCGACATCCGCGGGTACCTCGAGCCGGGCTTCGTCATCGCGACGGCACGCTACTGGTCGAGGTTCGGCGGTGGTGACTACTGCGAACCCCTCGAGGTAGTGCACGACACGGCCGACATCTCCCCAGGCTCCAGGGCAGGCGCGTCCCGCCTGGCCGACTCTCACGCAGGACGGATCGACACATGACCCGAGTACTCGTCACAGGCACCGGCGGACCGGCAGGGGTCGCCGTCGTGCGCTCGCTCCTGCGCCGCGACGACGTCGAGGTCTTCTCGGCCGACATGGACGGCTGGGCCAGCGGTCTCTACCTCGTCGACGCCGACCACCGGCGGATCGTGCCCCGGGGCGCCGCCCCGGAGTTCGTCGACACCGTGCTTGACATGTGCCGTGACGACGGCGTGACCGTCCTCGTGCCGACCGTCGACGTCGAGCTCGAGGGACTCGTCGCCCGACGCACCGAGTTCGCCGCGCACGGCATCCAGATCGCCGCCCCGAGCGCCGAGACCCTCGCCAGCACCCTCGACAAGCACGCGCTCGCGCTGGCCTGCGCCGGCGCGCTGCGCGTCCCGGCCACCGAGCTGCTCGACGCCGACGGCGTCGCGGCTCCCTGGGACTTCCCGGTGATCGTCAAGCCCCGCCGTGGGGCTGGGTCGCGCGGTGTCCGCCTCGTCGACGACCGGGACGAGCTCGAGGACATCGGCACGGGCTCCGACCTCATCATCCAGGAGCACCTGCCGGGCGCGGAGTACTCGGTCGACGTGCTCGCGGGCACCGACGGCCACGTGATCGCCGCGGTCCCGCGCACGCGTGAGCGCGTCGACTCGGGCGTCTCCATCGCCGGTCGCACGGTCCGTGACGCCGAGCTCGTGGAGGCCGCCGCGGCTGCTGCGCGGGCCGTGGGACTCGTGGGGGTGGCCAACGTCCAGCTCCGCCGGGACAAGGACGGTCGTCCCGCCCTGCTCGAGATCAACCCCCGGTTCCCCGGTGCCATGCCGCTGACGATCGCCGCGGGCGTCGACATGCCGTCGCTGTACCTCGACCTGCTGCTCGGCATCCCGGTGCCCGAGCGGGTGGACTTCGAGGAGATCGCGAACGTCCGCTACCTCGAGGACGTGTTCGTCCCCGTCGACGAGATCGTCACCTCGACCGTGACCGGGCGCGACGAGGCGTGGGCGGAGCAGTGACGGCCGAGCGGTCCGAGCAGCCCGTCCCTCCCGTCACGCCCCTCCTCCTGCCCTCGACCACGGTCGACGGGCACGTCCACTCGACCTTCTCCGACGACGCCGTGAGCAGCGTCGACGAGAACCTCGCGGCGGCCGTCGCCACGGGCCTGACGTCGGTCACCTTCGTCGACCACGTGCGGTCCACGACCGCGTGGGTGCCCGAGATGGTCGCGACCGTCCGTGCGCTCTCGGTGTCCGAGGGGCTCGAGGTCCGCTGCGGCGTCGAGACCAAGCTGCTCGACGTCCACGGCCGGCTCGACCTGCCGCGTGACGCCGTCGTCGGCACCGGAGGGCTCGACGTCGTCCTGGTCGGCGACCACCAGTTCCCCGGCACCGACGGCCCCTGGTCGCCCTCGCAGACCCGGGCGCGCCTCGCCGACGGCCTGAGCGCGGCAGACGCCGTCGACCAGCTCGTCGCGGCGAGCGTCGCGGCCATGGTCGCCCAGCCGGGGATCCAGCTCGCCCACTGGTTCTCGATCCTCCCGAAGGTCGGGCTGAGCGAGGCCGACCTCACCGACGAGCACCTGCACGCCTGGGCGAGCGCCGCCCGGGAGACGGGCAGCACGCTCGAGGTCAACGAGAAGTGGGCCTGCCCCGGACCGCGCGCGGTGCGCGCAGCCCTCCTGGCGGGCGCCAGCCTCGTGGTCGCGACCGACAGCCACGACGCCCGCGACGTGGGTCGGTACGTGCGCGTCCCGTCGATCCTCGCGGCGGCGTCCGTACCCGGGGCGCCGGCCGCGCTCGAGGGAGCAGGCGACCGTGCTTGACCCCTCGAGCGTCGCAGGGACCACGCTCACCTACGTCCTCCTGGTGCTGGTGGCGCTGGGAGCCCTCCCGATCGTGGCGATGGGCTACCAGTTCGTGCTCATCCCGCTGCACGCCTTCCGCAACCACTACGCCAAGGCAGCGCCCTACCTGCCGCGCGTCGCCGTCGTGATCCCCGCCTGGAACGAGGGAGCGGTGGTCGGCAACTCGGTCGACATGCTCATGCGCCTCGACTACCCGGCTGACGCGCTGCGGGTCTACGTCGTCGACGACGCCAGCACCGACGACACCCCAGACGTCGTCCTCGCCAAGTCCCGGCAGTACCCCGGGCAGGTGTTCCACCTGCGACGTGAGAAGGGTGGAGAGGGCAAGGCCCACACGCTCAACCACGGCCTCGCCGTCATCCTCGAGGACGACTGGATGGAGGCGCTGCTCATCATGGACGCCGACGTGGTCTACCTGCCGGACTCGCTGCGCAAGATGACCCGGCACCTCGCCGACGAGCAGGTGGGTGCGGTGACCGCGTACATCCGGGAGGGGAGCGCGGAGAAGAACTACCTGACCCGGTTCATCGCTCTCGAGTACGCGCTGTCCCAGGCGGCGTCGCGCCGCGCCCAGAACGTCATGGGGGCGGTGGCGTGCCTCGCGGGAGGGGCCCAGCTCCACTCGCGGGCCAACCTCGAGGCCCTTGGGGGGCGCATCGACACGAGCTCGCTCGCGGAGGACACCGTCACCACCTTCAAGACCCAGCTCGCGGGACGCAAGGTCGTCTTCGAGCCGCACGCGGTCGTCCTCGCCGAGGAACCCCAGAGCGTCGCAGCCCTGTGGAAGCAGCGACTGCGCTGGGGCCGGGGCAACGTCCACATCACCCGGATGTACCGCAGGCTCTGGTTCCGGCCGCAGGAGGGGAACCGCCTCGGGAGCATCGCGTTCGGGCTCGTGTGGTTCGGCGTGGCGTTCCAGCCGGTGGCCATGGTGCTGTCGTCGGTCGGTCTGGTCGGGCTGTACCTCCTGGAGAGCACGACGTCTGCTCAGGTGTTCCGCACGATCTGGGCGCTCGCCGCGTGCACCTACGTCTTCACCATGGTCATGTCGCTGGCGCTCGACCCGACGACGGCACGCAAGACCTTGCGCGAGGCCGTGTTCTTCCCGGGCCTGGTCTCGGTGCTCATCACCGTAGAGACGTTCTTCCCGGGGCTGGTCTCGGACGACGTGCCCGCGATCTTCGGGGTCGAGGTCAGCGACGGAGCGCTGCGATGGTGGACACTGTTCGTGTACTCCTGGATCACGCTCTCGATGGTCGGGGCATGGCTCATCAAGAAGATCGACGGGACCCGAGCCGGCCGGTTCGTCTCTCCGCTGCTCGTGTACCTCGTGGGCTACGGGCCGATCTTGTGTGCGATCACCGTCGACTCCTACGTCAAGGAGCTGCGGCACGCCGACGCGTCGTGGGACAAGACCGAGAAGACAGGACGGATCCTCGCATGAACCGCTCGACCCGGGAGCAGCTGCAGCGCGAGATCGACCGTGATCGCCGCGCGGAGTGGCTCATGATCCCGTTCGCCCTGCTCGCGGTCGCCGTCATCGGCGTCTTCTTCGTGGTGCGAGAGGTGTGGTTCGTATGAGCGCGGTCCCCCGGGCGGTGATCGCCGACGACGACGCCGACATCCTCGGCCTGGTCTCGATCGCCGCGCGTCGCGCCGGCGTCGAGATCGTGGGTTCCTTCGACAACGGTGACGACGCCTGGCAGCGGATCGCGCAGGGGGGCGTCGACCTCGCGGTCCTCGACATCTCCATGCCCGGGCTGACGGGTGTCGAGGTGGCCGAGCGGATCCGGGGGGACGCGTCCCTCGCCGAGGTGCGGATCATCATGGTCTCCGCATCCGTGTACCTGCTCGAGCGTCAGTCGGCGGTCCTCACGGGCGCCGACACCTTCGTGCGCAAGCCGTTCAGCCCTCGGACGCTGTCCGAGATCATCCGGTCGATGATCGGAGCACCGGGTGACGCTTGACCCGCTCTTCGGTCGGGTCTCGGAGGGGCGTTCCGGGGTGCTGCTCTACCAGCTCCCGACGCTCGCCGTGCTCGTGCTCGCGCTCGGCACCCTTCCCCTGTCCGGGGTGCTCTCGAGCACGACGATGGTGGTCACGGGGACGCTCGTGGTCGTCGCGGTCTCGGTCGCCGCGCTCGTGCTCCCCTGGAAGACCTACGACGACCGCTGGGTCGTGCTGGTCCCGGTGGTGTCGCTCGTGGGCCTCGGGCTCGTCCGGTACGGGACCGGTGGGGTGGGGTCGCCGTACTCCGCGATGCTCTTCGTGCCCTTCGTGTGGATCGCGCTGGCCGCCGGCCGTCACAACGCGCTCGTCGCGGCTGTCGCCCTCGTCGCCACGTCGCAGGGGCCCGGGCTGCTGCTGACCGACCTGCGCTCGACCTCCGACCTCGTCCGGGTGCTCTTCTCCCCGCTGGTCTACGGCCTCGTCGCCCTGGTCATCAACGAGATCGCGCGTCGTCTGCGTCTCCAGCTGGCCGACGCACGCGCGACCGTGGCGCAGCGCGACTCCCTCCTGGTCGACGCCGTGCGGGCGTCGGCCGAGGCACGGTCGAGCGAGACCCGGGCCACCGCGGTGTCCCGGCAGCTCTCCGGCCTGTGGGACGCCGTGACCGAGCAGGCGATCATCGGCACCGACCTCACGGGGCGCATCGACTCCTGGAACCCGGGCGCCTGCAAGATGCTCGGCGTGGCTCAGCACGAGGCCCTCGAGGCCGGGCTCGTCATCACCGACGTGCACGTCGCCGAGGAGCTCCGCGAGCGGGTGGCCGCCGTGGGCGACTCGACGCCGCTCGACGCCCAGGCTGCGCTCACGGCGCTGGTGCGGGACGTCGGCCCCGGGTCTGCTGACGTCCGGGAGTGGACCTACGTCCGCCCCGACGACTCCCGGCTCCCGGTCCAGGTCGCCGCCACGCAGCGCATCGGCGACGACGACGCCGTGGTCGGGTACCTGTTCGTCGCGACCGACATGACCAAGGCGAGAGAGTTCGAGCGGCTCAAGGACGAGTTCGTCGGGATGATCTCGCACGAGCTCCGCACGCCGCTCAGCTCGATCCTCGGGTACCTCGAGCTGCTGCGCGACGAAGAGGACGGCCCGCTGACGGCGGAGCAGACGCAGTACCTCGACGTGGCGGAGCGCAACGCGCAGCGCCTGCTGCGGCTCGTGGGGGACCTGCTGTTCACCGCGCAGGTCGAGGCGGGGCGGTTCCCGATCGTCCACCAGAGCACCGAGCTCGAGTCGGTGCTGCGCGCCGCTGCGCAGACCTTCGAGCCCGTCGCCGCAGCGGCGTCGGTCCGGCTGCGCGTGGTCATGGACGAGAGCCTGTCGACGGTCGTCCGCGGCGACGCCACCCGTCTCGGGCAGGCCGTCGACAACCTCCTGTCCAACGCCGTGAAGTTCTCACCGGCCGGCGGTCAGGTGACGCTCTCGCTCGTCGCGCACGACGAGCGCGCGACCATCACGGTGCGCGACACCGGGATCGGGATCCCCGACACCGAGCTCGACCAGCTGACGACCCGGTTCTTCCGGGCCTCCACCGCCACCTCCGCCTCGGTCCCGGGCATCGGGCTCGGTCTCGCGATCACCAAGGCGATCGTGGTCGCGCACCGCGGACGCCTCGACGTGACCAGCGAGGTCGGCATCGGGACGGCGTTCACCGTCGACCTGCCGACCGTCGTCGAGTAGTCGTCGTCGAGCAGTCCTGAGACGCACACCGCCCGCCGGCCGGACCTCACGAGGAGGTCTGGGCGACGGGCGGTGGTGCGCTGCGGGGAGGGTGGTCCGGCTCAGCCGCGGACGCCGAGGGGGAGCACGTCGCGCTTCCACGTGATGTTGAGGACGCCGGCGAAGGAGTTGTACCAGGCCGTGCCGGCGGTGAGGAGCCCGACGAAGCCGGCCACGTGGGTCACGGTCTCCGCCTGGGCGAGAGCCCCGACGGTGAGCAGCGCGAAGGTGATCGAGAGGGGCACGAACACGCTCATGAGCCCGACAGAGACCTTGAGGGTGACCACGGTCATGTAGACCGTGAAGATCGTCCAGGCGAGCAGGAACAGGCCCGTGGCCTGGTGGGCCGTGTCGGCCGGGAGGCCGGGGACGACGAGCTTCACGTAGGCGGCGAAGGACATCCAGAACGCGCCGTAGGACGAGAAGGCGAGGGCACCGAAGGTGTTGTTCTTGAGGAGCTCCCACATGCCGGCGAGCAGCTGGACGAGCCCCCCGTAGAACAGCGCGAGCGGCAGGACGACGGGCTCGAGGCTCGGGTCGAGGATGCCGGCGTTGAAGACGGAGAGCACGAAGGTGGTGAGCGCGAAGGCGGCGAGCCCGAGCGGGCCGGGGTCGGCGATGAGACGCGGTGCAGGGGTGGGCGTCGAGGACGTCATGGGATCTTCTCCGAGCGTGGTCGTGGTGACCAGGTGTGAGGTGGCGCGGTCGACCGCGCGGACCCCCGCCGTACCGGGACCCGTCGGGTCTACCGGTGCGGCCGTGGGGTCTCGCCGGGGCGGGGCCGTGCCAGGGCGACGCAAGTGTCCAGGTCAGACCCCTCCGGCGCATAGGACCTACGTCCCATTCGGGGGTGCGGAGAGCCGGACGTGACGGACGACGCACCGGGGCGCCGGCTCCTGGTCCGCACCACGCCGCGCGCGGCTCGGACGCCTGAGGTCGCTGGCGCCCCTCAGCGCCCTTACTGCTGTGCCAGCACGAAGGGCAGCACGGCTCCGGCCCCTGCCTCGCGCAGCAGTCGCCCGGCGACGGCGAGCGTCCACCCGGAGGCGACGCGGTCGTCGACCAGCAGGATCGAGCGGCCTGCGAGACCACCCGAGGCCGCGGGCGAGAGCTCGAGCCCGAGGCGCTGCGCGACCCCGGCGAGCCGCATGGCGGAGTTGACGTCGTGGCGCGGCGGTGCCTCGTGCCCGGCGAGCGGCCCGACGGTGCCGACGAAGGGCTTGTCGAGGTACTTGGCGAGCCCGCGGGCCAGGTGCTCGACGAGCACGGGACGGGTCGTCGAGCGGATGCAGACCACCCCGTCGACGGAGAGCCCGGACCAGGCGTCGAGGACCTGCGCCGCGGCCCGCCTCAGGTGGACGGGCACCTCGCCGTCCGGCGTGGTGGACGCGAAGAGCTCGCGCAGCGGCTGGGACCACCCGAGCCCGTCGAGCCGGGCGACGGCTCGTCCCGGCTCGGTCTTCTCGGCGGGGGAGAGCTTGCCCTTGAGGTCGATCCCGAGCGTGGGCATCCCGGTCGGCCACATGCTCCGCGGCTCGACGACCACCCCGGGGACGTCCATCGCCTTGCGGGCCTCGGCCACGTGCTCGGTGCTCGGGGCGGCAGGGAGGGTGGAGCCGCCGCAGTTGTCGCACCGTCCGCAGCGCTCGTCGGCGGCGAGGTCGGGGTCGTCGAGAGTGCGGCGCAGGAAGGCCATCCGGCAGCCGTCCGTCGACTCGTAGTCGAGCATGGTGCGCTGCTCGGCGAGCCGCGCCTGCTCGACGCGGGCGTACCGGTCGGCCTCGTACGTCCAGCCCTGCCCGGTGGACTCCCAGCCGCCCTTGACACGCTTGACCGCGCCGTCGACGTCGAGGACCTTGAGCATCATCTCGAGCCGGGACCGCGTGAGGTCGACCTGGGTCTCGAGGGCCTGGGCAGACTGCGTCCCGCCGCGTGACAGCGCGTCGAGCGTCGCCCGGACCTGGTCCTCCCGGGGGAAGGCGAGCGACCCGAAGTACTCCCAGATGCGCTGGTCCTCCTCGCCCGGCAGCAGCACGACGAGCGCGCTGTCGACGCCACGTCCCGCACGGCCCACCTGCTGGTAGTACGCGATGGGTGAGCTCGGCGCCCCGAGGTGCACCACGAAGCCGAGGTCGGGCTTGTCGAAGCCCATGCCGAGCGCCGACGTCGCGACGAGGGCCTTGACCCGGTTGGCCTTGAGGTCCGCCTCGAGCGACTCGCGCTCGGTCGGGTCGGTGCGACCGGTGTACGCGGCGACGGGCAGACCGGCCGCCTTGAGCTGGGCGGCCACCTGCTCGGCCACGGAGACCGTGAGGCAGTAGACGATGCCCGACCCCTCGGTCGACCGCAGCGCCTCGAGCAGCCAGGCGACCCGCGTCGGCTGGTCGCCGAGACGCAGCACGTTGAGGTGGAGCGACTCGCGGTCGAGGCCGCCGCGCAGCACGAGGACCTCGCTGCGTCCCGCGCCCTCTCCGGTGACCTCGAGCTGCTCGGCGACGTCCTGGGTCACGCGGGCGTTCGCCGTGGCGGTCGTCGCCAGCACCGGGATGCCCTCGGGCAGCTCGGCCAGCAGCGTGCGGATCCGTCGGTAGTCCGGCCGGAAGTCGTGACCCCAGTCCGACACGCAGTGAGCCTCGTCGATGACCACGAGGCCGGCGTCCGCCGCCAGGCGCGGCAGCACCTCGTCCCGGAACCCCGGGTTGTTGAGGCGCTCGGGAGAGCAGAGAAGGACGTCGATGTCTCCGGAGGCGATCTGCTCGTGGATCTGGTCCCACTCGGTGACGTTCGCCGAGTTGATGGTCGCGGCCTTCACCCCGGCCCGACCAGCAGCGGCGATCTGGTCGCGCATGAGGGCGAGCAGCGGCGAGATGATGATCGTCGGGCCCGACCCCCGGGCGCGCAGCAGCGACGTCGCGACGAAGTACACCGCCGACTTGCCCCACCCGGTGCGCTGGACCACGAGGGCGCGACGCTGCTCGGCGACCAGCGCGTGGATCGCGGTCCACTGGTCGTCGCGGAGCACCGCGTCGTCCCGGCCGACCAGGCGGCGCAGCGCTGCCTCGGCCTCCGGGCGCAGGTCCTCGTCGGCCCCGGGACGCACCCGGACCGCCGCGGGGCGAGCAGGAGCGGGCGGGGCGGACGGGCGTCGGCTCGGCGGCGTGCTCCCTGTGCTCCCGGTGCTCCCGGCACGGTCTGCTCGTCCGGCCGACGCCGCGGCCATCTCCTCGCCCCACGCGTCGTCCACCGGCTCGTCGAAGAACGGGACGTCCTTATAGGGGTCGTCGCCGTAGGGGTCGGTGGGGGTGGAGCCAGTCATGGAGGGTTCTGCCGTCCTCGGGTCGTCGATCATCGTGCGGGCTGGGGCTGGGGCTGGGGCTGGGGCTGGGGCTGGGGCTGGGGCTGGGGCTGGGGCTGGGGCTGCGGATTCGTCGAAGAGGTCGTCCTCGTCGAGCAGCTCGTCGTCCTCGTCGTCCTCGTCGGGGATGGTCCCCTGCGAGACGGGGCTGCCTCCCGCCGGGGGCCCGTCGTGCGGCGCGAGGGGGGCTTCGGGCTCCGGCTCGGGCGCGAACCCCGGTGTCTGCCAGGAAGGAGCGGGCGGATCCGCCACGGGGCCGGGCGCAACCGGTCCCGGCGTCTCGACCGGGTCGGCCTGCACGAGCCGGCGCGCGTCCATCGACGACGCACCCCACCCGGGGCCGTCGTCCGCGACGTAGCGACGGCGCGGCGTGGACGGGAGCTTGGACCAGTCGGGCTCGACACCCCAGCGCTTGGGGCCCTTGGGCTTGAAGGGCAGCGGCGACGACGCGCCCTGCGGGACGTCGCCCTCCGGGGCGGGTGGTGCGCCGTCGGGAGCGTCGTGCTCACGACCGGCCGGGGTGCTGTCGCCAGAGGGGGTCATACGACCAGCCTAAGGACTTCTCGACGCCCGTGTGCCCGTCGTCCCTGTCGTCGGGGATCCTCGACGACTGCGGTGCGCCTGGGGACGACGAGGCAGGCCTGCGGGCCTCCGCACCCGGACGGCACCGCACCTCCGCGTGGACATCGGCACCTCCCCGCCCGGATGCTTCCTAGAATGGAGCGGTGACCTCACGAGCCGACACACCGATCACGCTGCCGCTCCGTCGCGACCTCGCGGGGGAGGTGCCCTACGGCGCCCCCCAGATCGACGTCCCGCACCTGCTCAACGTCAACGAGAACCCCTACCCGCCGGGGCCCGAGGTCGTCGCGACCCTCGCCGCGTACGTCTCCGCCGCCGCCGGCACGCTCAACCGCTACCCCGACCGCGACTTCCCGGCGCTGCGCGCCGACCTCGCCGACTACCTCGCGGGGGAGTCAGGGGTCCGGGTCGACCCCGCGCAGGTCTGGGCGGCCAACGGCTCCAACGAGGTCATGCTGCACCTCATGCAGGCCTTCGGCGGCCCCGGGCGCACGGCGCTGTCCTTCGCCCCGACGTACTCCATGTACCCCGAGTACGCCCGCGACACCCACACCCGCTGGGTGGCCGGGCGCCGCGAGGAGGACTTCACGCTCGACCCCGACGTCGCGGTCGCGACGATCCGCGAGCACACCCCGTCCGTCATCATCCTCACCAGCCCCAACAACCCGACCGGCACCGCGATGCCGTTCTCGACGGTCGAGGCGGTCTGCGAGGCGGCCCTCGAGCTCGACGTCGACGGGTCGCCGGCCGTGGTGGTCGTGGACGAGGCCTACGCCGAGTTCCGCCGGGCGGGCGTGCCCTCGGCCCTCGAGCTGCTCGAGCGCTACCCGAACCTCGCGGTCAGCCGCACCATGTCCAAGGCCTTCGCGCTCGCCGGCGCACGGGTCGGCTACCTGGCCGGCTCGACCGACCTCGTCGACGCGCTGCGCATCGTCCGCCTGCCCTACCACCTGTCGGCAGTGACGCAGGCCACGGCGCGTGCCGCCCTCGCGCACGCGCCCGCCCTCCTCGCCCAGGTAGATTCGCTCCGGACCGAGCGCGACGCCACGGTCGCGTGGCTGCGCTCGCAGACCCTCGACGGGAGACCGCTCCAGGCAGCCGAGTCCGACTCGAACTTCGTGCTCTTCGGCACGTTCGACGACCGGCACGCCGTGTGGCAGGGTCTTCTCGACCGAGGTGTCCTCATCCGGGAGACCGGACCCGAGGGCTGGCTCCGGGTGTCGATCGGCACACCGCAGGACATGATCGCGTTCAAGGACGCACTGGTGGAGGTGGCAGGGCTGTGAAGGCTGCACAGGGGACGCGCCGCGGGCGCGTCGAGCGGACGACGAGCGAGTCGAGCGTCCTCGTCGAGATCGACCTCGACGGCACAGGGCGCACCGACATCTCGACGACGGTGCCCTTCTACGACCACATGCTCACGGCGCTCGGCAAGCACTCGCTCATCGACCTCACGGTCAAGGCGACCGGCGACACGCACATCGACGCGCACCACACCGTCGAGGACACCGCCATCGCCTTCGGCGAGGCGCTGCGGATCGCGCTCGGCGACAAGTCGGGGATCGGCCGCTTCGGCGACGCCCTCGTCCCGCTCGACGAGGCGCTCGCGCAGGCCGTCGTCGACGTGTCCGGCCGTCCGTACCTCGTGCACACCGGCGAGCCCGCAGGCCAGGAGTACCACCTCATCGGCGGGCACTTCACCGGCTCGCTGACCCGCCACGTCCTCGAGTCCATCGCCCACCACGCCGGGATCTGCATCCACATGCGCGTCCTCGCCGGCCGCGACCCCCACCACATCGTCGAGGCGCAGTTCAAGGCTCTCGCCCGCGCCCTGCGCGCAGCGGTCGAGCCCGACCCGCGCGTCGAGGGCATCCCGTCGACCAAGGGAGCGCTGTGAGCAGCCCCGACCAGAGCACACCCGACCAGAGCACGTCAGAGCAGGCCCCCTCGCGCACGAGCGGGACGACCGTCGCCGCCATCCTCACCCAGGTGGCCACGGCCGAGGCGCTCGCGGCAGCCTGCGCGATCGGCAAGCACGTCGTCGACGCCGTCCCGTCGCCGATCGGTGCCTACGCGGTCCTCGTCGACCCGTCCGGCGACCGCCCGGCCGAGCTGGCCTCCGCGGTGTCGGGACTGGTCAAGACCGTCCCGCTCATCCTCTTCGAGGCGACCGACGGCCACATCACGGCCAGCCAGTGGCTCGCGGGCGTCCGCGGCGAGGACCTCCCCGCCGCGCTCGTCCTCGACGGGGCGCCGCACGAGTTCGAGGACGTCCTGCTCGGCTCCGTCGCGGCCTCCGAGGTCGAGGGAGCCGTGTCGAGCAAGGGGATGTCGAGGTGGAAGGCTGCTCGCAGCCTGGCCGCCTCGCGTCGCGCTCCCCGCGGGAGGCGCTGACGTGGCCGGCAGACCCACCGTCGTCGTCCTCGACTACGGCTTCGGCAACGTCCGCTCGGCGGTCCGCGCCCTCGAGCACGTCGGCGCCGCCGTCGAGCTCACCGCCGACCCGAAGGTGGCCGCTGTCGCCGACGGCCTTCTCGTCCCCGGCGTCGGCGCCTTCGCCGCCGTCATGCAGGGGCTCGAGAAGGTCCGCGGCGGGCAGATCATCGAGCGTCGCCTCTCGGGCGGACGGCCGGTCCTCGGCATCTGCGTCGGCATGCAGGTGATGTTCGACGCCGGCGACGAGCACGGCGAGCACACCGAGGGCCTCGCCCAGTGGCCCGGTGTGGTCGACAGGCTCGAGGCCCCCGTCGTCCCGCACATGGGCTGGGACACGGTCGAGCCGCCCGCCGGCTCGGCGCTCTTCGACGGCGTCGAGGACGAGCGCTTCTACTTCGTGCACTCCTACGCCGCCCGCAGCTTCAGCCTCGGCACCGACGAGCCCGTCGACGGTCGCTTCAAGCCCCCGCAGGTCACGTGGTCCGACCACGGCGGCCGCTTCGTCGCGGCGGTCGAGAACGGCCCGCTCTCCGCGACGCAGTTCCACCCCGAGAAGTCGGGCGACGCCGGTGCGCAGCTGCTGCGCAACTGGCTCGGCACGCTCTGACCGGCACGAGCGCACCCGGGGCGACCTCACCGTCCCGCCGGGTGCGCTCCGCCCCTGCACGCCCCCTGCTCCAGCCACGCCCACCGGTCCCCGAGAGGATCTCGTCATGACTGACCGTCTCGTCCTTCTGCCCGCCGTCGACGTCGCCGAGGGGCAGGCCGTCCGCCTCGTCCAGGGCGAGGCCGGCTCCGAGACCTCCTACGGCGACCCGCTGACCGCCGCCCTCGACTGGCAGTCCGGGGGCGCCGAGTGGGTGCACCTGGTCGACCTCGACGCCGCGTTCGGCCGTGGCTCCAACGCCGAGCTGCTCGCCGACGTCGTGGCGCGCCTCGACGTCAAGGTCGAGCTCTCGGGCGGCATCCGCGACGACGCCTCGCTCGAGCGCGCCCTCGCGACCGGCTGCGCCCGGGTCAACCTGGGCACGGCCGCCCTCGAGAACCCCGAGTGGACCGCCCGGGTCATCGCCGAGCACGGCGACGCCATCGCCGTCGGCCTGGACGTCCGTGGCACCACCCTCGCGGCGCGCGGCTGGACCCAGGAGGGCGGCGACCTCTGGGAGGTCCTCGAGCGCCTCGACCAGGCCGGGTGCTCGCGCTACGTCGTCACCGACGTGACGAAGGACGGGACGCTGCGCGGCCCGAACATCGAGCTGCTGCGCGACGTCGCGGCGAAGACCTCGGCGCCCGTCGTCGCCTCGGGCGGGATCTCGAGCCTCGACGACCTCGCCGCGCTGCGCGAGCTCGTCGGGTCCGGCGTCGAGGGCGCGATCGTGGGCAAGGCGCTCTACGCAGGCGCCTTCACGCTGCCGCAGGCGCTCGACGTCGCCGGTCGCCCGTGACGCAGCACCCCGATCACCCGCACGACGGGGCCGCCCAGGAGCACGGCGGCAGTGCGGCTGGCGGGGGCAAGGCGCTCCCCGGGGCGTCACCCTTCGCCGGTGACGACGGGTCGGCCGACCCGGAGCTCGCCCGTCTGCTCGTCGAGCACGCGGCGGGCACCGCGCCGCTGACCGCGGTCGTCGCACGGCTCGCGCAGGTGCGGGTGCTCATCCCGGTGCTCGCCGAGGTCGAGGCCGAGGGGACGACCGACGACGGCCTGCGGGTCGACAAGGAGGCCTCGGCGGGAGTCGTCGCGCTCGAGGCCCCCGACGGACGTCGCGCGCTCCCGGTGTTCTCCTCCGTCGCTGCGATGACCGCCTGGCACCCGGCCGCGCGCCCCGTCCCGGCCGACGCCGTGCGTGCCGCGCTGTCCGCGGTCAGCGAGGACTGGGCGCTGCTCGTGGTCGACCCGGCAGGTCCGGCGAGCGCGCTCGTGCCCCGTCCCGCCGTCTGGGCCGTCGCCCAGGGACGGTCGTGGGTCCCGGCTGTCGTCGACGGCGCGGTGGACGCGGACGTGGCGCACGCGGTCGTCCAGGCGGTCTCGGGTATCCCGTCGGTCGCCAGCGTCCGGGCAGAGCCTGGTCGCTCGAAGGAGGTCGCCGTGGTCCTCGCGATCGACCCGGGCCTGACCCGTGCCGGCCTCGACGCCGTGCTCGCACAGGTCAACGCCGCGCTCGGTGCTGACGACGTCGTCGGCGAGCGCGTCGACTCGCTCGAGCTGCGGATCGGCCGGGCCGGTTGACGCGCTGGTCGTCGGTCGGTCAGCCGCGCGACAGGCTCAGCAGGTCAGCGGTTCTTGCTCCACGAACCCCGAGTCGTCGGCCAGCAGCTCCTGGAGCGTGCTGACAGGCACGAGGTAGCTGAGGTCGTCCGAGCTCTTGGCGTAGACGATCCCGATCACCTGACCGGCAGAGTCCAGCGCCGCAGAGCCCGAGCTGCCCGGCTCGACGCTGGCGTCCGTGAGGAGCACCTGGCCGAGGGTGACGTTGAGAGGGTCCGAGGTGTACTCGATGACGGTGCCCTTGGTGACCGTGAGCGCCCCTCCGTTCGGGTAGCCCACGACCGTCACGGAGTCCCCGGGCTCGGGGTCCTCGGGCGCCAGCTGGGGGAAGGTGTCGAGGTCGGTGGCGGTCCGGATGACGGCGAGGTCGGCGAGGTCGGCGCTCTCCGAGGCGGTCACGCTCACGTCGCGGCCGTCGTAGGTGCTCAGCTGGAGGTCCTGGTTCCCCTCGACCACGTGCTTGTTGGTGATGAGCAGCCGCTCGCCGACCGCGAAGCCGGTACCGCGGATCACGCCCTCGCACCCCACGTTCCGGACCCGTACGGCCATGCGGCGGGCCGCGTCGAAGCCGTCGGGCGACAGGAACCCGGTCTCGTCGGGGACGCTGCCGGAGCCCCGCGTGGGCACGACGGAGTCGGGCATCGGCCCGGGGAGGTCGGGGACGGTGCCGCACCCGGCCACGAGGAGCGCGCACAGGGCGCCGGTGGTGAGCGCGGTGCGCGCCCTGGTCGGCCGGCTCACTGCTGCGACAGGTCGCGCTGCAGGGCGTTGTAGCTGTCGATCGCCACCTTGCAGATGCTGTTGGTGTCGTCGGTGGCCTGCTGGAGCCCCTCGGGGGTCGTCGAGTCCGGCGCCGAGAGGAAGCCGAGCAGGGAGGTCTGCGCCGTCACGCAGTCGCCCATCTTCGACGAGACGTCGACCGCGGCCTCGGCGACCGCCTGGAAGTCGGAGACGGCGATCCGCTGGCTCTCGCGGTCGTCGCCCACCTGGGCCTTCTCGTCGGCGAGCTCGGTGATGCGCTGCTGCGCGGTGGTGAGCTGGTCGCGGGTGCTCGTGAGGTCGCCGGTGATCCCCTCGAGGTCGGTCGTCAGGTCGGCCACCCGCTGCCCGAGCTCGCGCGACTGCGCCTCCCACTCGCCCGAGCGCTCGTTCCACTGGTGCGAGAGCACGCCGAGATAGCCCCCGCCGGCGAGCGCGGCGACGAGCACGACCGACAGGAGGACGATCGCGACGGTCGCGCCACGTCGTCGCCGGGGTCGCTCGAGGTGGTGGGCCGTGCCAGGACCGGTCGGCGCGGACGACGCGTCAGCCGGAGCGGGCTCGGGCTCGTTCGCGACGTCGTCCAGCACGAGGTGGTCGGCCAGAGGAGCGTCGTCAGACTGCGCCTCGCCCGAGCGGGGAGACCCGGACCGCACGTCGTCCGGGTGCAGCGCCGGCTCGACCGGGGTCCTGGCCTCCGCCGCGACGTGCCCGCTGGTCCGTGTGCGTGCGGCCGGGGGGAAGGACGGCGGGACGGCGTCGGTGCCGTCGGCGCGGTCCTCGCCAGGGCTGCTCAACTGACCGTGCCGGTGAACGACTCACCCGGGCCCTCGCCCGGGGCGTCCGGGTAGATCGACGCCTCGCGGAACGCGAGCTGCAGGCTGCGCAGCCCGTCGCGCAGGGACCGTGCGTGCTGGTTGCCGATGTCTGGCGCGGCGGTCGTCACGAGCGCGGCGAGCGCGTTGATGAGCTTGCGGGCCTCGTCGAGGTCGAGCTGGTCGGCTGCCTCGGGGCCGTCCGCGAGACCGCACTTCACCGCGGCCGCGCTCATGAGGTGGACGGCGGCGGTGGTGATCACCTCGACGGCGGCGACGTCGGCGATGTCTCTCGTGGCCTGCGGCGCGAGGTCGTCGACGGAGTGTGCTTCGTGGGTGTGCTCTGCGGTCATGGGTCTAGTGTCCACGAGGACGCCCCGGTCTGGCGACCTCCGGCGCTCCTCGGGCCGTGCCCGGACGCACCACGGGGCCAGGACCGTCCGGTCCTGGCCCCGTGGTGGGCGTCAGCGGTGGGCGCCAGCCTGCTGCGCCGGGCGCCTGCTCAGGCCCGCTCAGGCCCGCTCAGGCATCGTCAGGCGTGGTCGGCGCCGATGCCGATCGGCTCGGCCGACTCGTTGGCCGTCTCGATGGAGCCGACCTTCTCGCGGAGCGTCGCGCCGAGGGTGGCGTCGACGCTGGTCCAGTACCCGAAGAAGCGCTCACGGACGCGGTGCACCGTGATGCCCGAGCCCTGCCCGACGAGGGTCTCGACGAACCGTGCCTTGGCGGCGTCGTCGAAGACCTCGCGGTACAGCGTCCCGGCCTGGCCGAAGTCGTCGTCCTCGCTGTGCAGCGTCGCCGCGGTGCGGACGAGCTCGCCGTCGCTCTCCCACGAGCCGGCTGCCGCGCGGGACGCGTCGGCGACCGGTCCGCCGAAGGAGTTCGGGGCGTAGACGGGGTCGGAGGCCGCCTTGAAGCCGTGACGCTGCGCCCCGTCCTGCGAGTAGTTGTGCACCGGTGCCTTGGGAGCGTTCACCGGGATCTGGTTGTAGTTGGTGCCGACGCGGTACCGCTGGGCGTCGGGGTAGGAGAACACGCGAGCCATGAGCATCTTGTCGGGGCTAATGTCGATGCCGGGGACGGTGTTCGCGGGGGAGAACGCAGCCTGCTCGATCTCGGCGAAGAAGTTCTCGGGGTTCCGGTTCAGCGTGTGCGTCCCGACCTTGATGAGCGGGTAGTCCGCGTGCGGCCAGACCTTCGTCAGGTCGAAGGGGTTGAACCGGTAGGTCTTGGCGTCCTCGTAGGGCATCACCTGGACGTGGACGTCCCAGGACGGGTGGTTCCCGGCCTCGATGGCCTCGTAGAGGTCGCGGCGGTAGTAGTCGGCGTCGGCGCCGGCGATCTGCTCGGCCTCGGCGCTCTCCATCTCGATGTTCCCCTGGTTCGAGGTGAAGTGGTACTTGACCCAGAAGCGCTCGCCCGCGGCGTTGATCCACTGGTACGTGTGCGACCCGAAGCCGGGCATCTCGCGCCAGGAGCGGGGGAGCCCGCGGTCGCCCATGAGGTAGGTGACCTGGTGCGCGGACTCGGGGGAGAGGGTCCAGAAGTCCCACTGCATGTCGCCGTCGCGCAGGCCGGAGCCCGGCAGGCGCTTCTGCGAGTGGATGAAGTCCGGGAACTTGATGCCGTCGCGGATGAAGAACACCGGGGTGTTGTTGCCGACGATGTCGTAGTTGCCCTCGGAGGTGTAGAACTTCACCGAGAAGCCGCGGACGTCGCGCCACGTGTCGGGGCTGCCCTGCTCGCCGGCCACGCTCGAGAAGCGCTGCAGCGTCTCGGTGACGGTGCCGGGCTGGAAGACGGCTGCCGAGGTGTACGCCGAGACGTCACCGGTCACCTCGAAGGTGCCGAAGGCGCCGCCACCCTTGGCGTGGACGATGCGCTCCGGGATGCGCTCGCGGTTGAACTGCGCGAGCTTCTCGACGAGGTAGCGGTCGTGCAGGACGGCTGCGCCGTCGGGTCCGGCGGTGAGCGAGTGCTCGTCGCTGGCGATCGGGGTTCCGGTCTGGGAGGTCGTGAAGCGGTCGGTCATGGGGGCTTCCTTCTCTTCGGGGATGCGGCGAGTGGTACGTCGGGGGTGTCGGAGGGTCCTGGTCCGTCGGACGCTGGTCCGGCGGGAGCGGGTGGGGCCGGACGCTCAGGTGGTGGGCACGGCGCCGGGGCGCGGTCCTGTCGTCATGGCCTGGCAGTCGGCGCAGGTGCCCCAGAACACGACCTCGGCCTCGTCGATGACGAACCCGTGGTCGGTGGAGGGGACCAGGCAGGGGGCGTGGCCGACCGAGCAGTCGACGTCGGCCACGGTGCCGCAGCTGCGGCAGACGACGTGGTGGTGGTTGTCGCCGACCCGCCGCTCGTAGCGGGCCGGGTGACCGGCGGGCTCGATCCGGTGGAGGATCTCCGCCGTGGTGAGCACCGCGAGGACGTCGTAGACCGCCTGGGTCGAGGCGGTGCCGAGGCTGGCTCGCACGTGGGCGAGGATCGTGTCCGTCGTCGAGTGCGGCCACCGGGCGACGGCGTCGAGCACCGCGAGCCGGGTCGCCGTGACGCGCAGACCGTGGCTGCGCAGCAGCTGGTCGTCCGCGGCAGGACGCTCGGAGGTGAGCTCGGGGGTGGTCATGGGTCCATCTCAGCATTTTTTCTGGAATCGTTCCAGTACTGGAACGGGTCCGGCGTGTCGGGGACGGCGAGGCCTGCAGGGTCGTGGTTCCGTCCCACGCCCTCGTGGGGTACAGTTAGCGGCTGACCGACCGAATGATCGTCGAGCGGTCTCCGAGCCCCGCCCCCACCAGGGTGGACGTGACGAGGAAGAGCGACGGTCGACCGGTGCACAAGTGGAGCCACTCCCACCCGAGTCTCGACAGCCTGCCACGTGCCCAGCACGCAGTAGCGACAGAGTCCGGGTTCTGGTCCGAACGACGAGCAGCACCTCGGTGCGACCCGTCGTAGCGTCGCCCGCGACCGTCTCCGGACGGACCGTGCGACCCGGACGTCCAGGCCTCCACCCTGTGCTCAGGGATGGGGGCCTTTCCCGTTCCTGACGAGCTTCCGACACGTCACAAGGAGCATCACATCAGCGAGCCTCGCATCAACGACCGGATCCGCGTCCCCGAGGTCCGGCTCGTCGGACCAGGTGGAGAGCAGGTCGGGGTCGTACGCATTGAGGTCGCCCTGAGCCTTGCGCAGGACGCTGACCTGGACCTCGTCGAGGTCGCCCCCGACGCACGCCCGCCGGTGTGCAAGCTCATGGACTACGGCAAGTTCAAGTACGAGTCGGACATGAAGGCTCGTGAGGCTCGCCGCAACCAGGCCAACACGGTTCTCAAGGAGATCCGCTTCCGCCTGAAGATCGACCCGCACGACTACGGGACCAAGAAGGGCCACGTCGAGCGCTTCCTCAGCGCCGGCGACAAGGTCAAGGTCATGATCATGTTCCGCGGTCGTGAGCAGTCGCGTCCCGAGATGGGCGTCCGCCTGCTCCAGCGCCTGGCGGAGGACGTCCAGGAGCTCGGCTTCATCGAGAGCATGCCCAAGCAGGATGGTCGCAACATGATCATGGTGCTCGGGCCGACCAAGAAGAAGGCCGAGGCCAAGAACGAGCAGCGCAAGCGCAACCAGGAGGAGTCGCCCCGTGCGGCCCGCCCGGCCCGCGCCGAGGAGCCTGTGGACCAGGCCGCCTCCGAGGACTTCGAGGCACAGGTCGCAGCCGCGACCGAGGCCGTCGAGGCTGCCCCGAAGGCCGCCCCGGTCGAGGCGCCCGCTCCTGCTGCTGCCGCTCCGGCGCCTGCTGCGGCAGCACCGGCCAAGGCAGCGCCCGCGTCGAAGCCTGCAGCGGCCTCCAAGCCTGCTGCTGCGCCCAAGCCGGTCGTCGCTCCCAAGCCTGCTGCAGCCCCCAAGCCTGCAGCCACCCCGAAGCCTGCTGCGAAGCCGAGCACGCCGAAGCCGCCCGCGGCCCGGCCGGCAGCACCCAGGCCGAGCGCAAAGCCCGCTCCGCAGAAGAGCGAGTGACGCTGCACGACCACCTGGCCGGTCCTCGGACGCACGTCCGAGGCCTGACCGAGGCGGAGCCCACCGGCTCCGACCAGACCGACGTCGAGTGTTGCACCTGACACCTGACCAGACCTGAGGAGAAACGGCAGCCATGCCGAAGAACAAGACGCACTCCGGCGCGAAGAAGCGGTTCCGCATCACCGGTAGTGGAAAGGTCATGCGCGAGCAGGCCAACAAGCGCCACCTGCTCGAGCACAAGTCGAGCCGTCGCAAGCGCCGCCTGTCTGGCGACCTGGTCGTCAGCGCCGCCGACGTCAAGAAGATCAAGAAGCTGCTCGGCAAGTGACCTCCGGCGGGCCACGGCTCGCTGACAGACCTCATTTCCAGCCCCGAACTGCAAGGAGCTACACGTGGCACGCGTGAAGCGGGCGGTCAACGCCCACAAGAAGCGTCGTACTATCCTCGAGCAGGCCAGCGGTTACCGCGGCCAGCGCTCGCGCCTCTACCGGAAGGCGAAGGAGCAGGTCACCCACTCCCTCACCTACTCGTACCGTGACCGCAAGAAGCGCAAGGGCGATTTCCGTCGTCTCTGGATCCAGCGCATCAACGCCGCGGCTCGCGCCGAGGGCATCACGTACAACCGGTTCATCCAGGGCCTCAAGGCTGCTGAGATCCTCGTGGACCGTCGTGTCCTCGCGGAGCTCGCCGTCTCCGACGTCGCCGCGTTCAACGCGCTCGTCAAGCTCGCCAAGGCCGCACTGCCGGCCGACGTCAACGCGCCCAAGGTCGCGGCCTGACGACAGTCGTGGCAGGCGCCACGCACCTGCGTGACGCCGAACCAGACTCGAGGACGCCCAGACGATGACCGAGATCACCAGCACCCGCAGCGATCGGGTGAAGATGGTCCGGTCGTTGTCTGGGCGTCCTGCTCGTTCCCGCACCGGCCGGTTCCTCGTCGAGGGACCGCAGGGTGTGCGCGAGGCAGTCCGGCACCGCCCGGAGGCCGTCCGTGACGTCTACCTCACGGCGGAGTCCCGCGACCGCTACCGCGAGATCGTCGCGGACGCCGAGGCCGCCCGCGTCTACTTCCACGTGACCACGCCCGAGGTGATCGAGGCCATGAGCCCCGACTCCCAGGGCGTGCTCGCGGTGCTCGACCTCCCCGCACCGGGCGACGGTCCCGAGGCCGCCCTCGACGCGGCCCTCGCCCGAGCACCGCGGCTCGTCGCGGTGCTGTCGAACGTCCGTGACCCCGGGAACGCGGGTGCGGTCATCCGCGCCGCCGACGCCGCCGGCGCGGACCTCGTCGTGCTCACCACGAACAGCGTCGACATCCACAGCCCCAAGGTGGTGCGGTCGACCGCCGGCTCCCTGTTCCACCTGCCCGTCGTCACGGGGGTGCCGCTCGACCAGGTCGTCGCCGCGCTCTCCGCGCACGGCCTCCAGACCCTCGCAGCCGACGGCGTGGGGACCCACGACCTCGACGAGCTGCTCGACGTCGCGGGGAGCGCCCCCGAGGGTGTCCCCGACCTGGCAGCACACTCCGCCTGGGTCTTCGGCAACGAGGCCTGGGGGCTCACCGAGGACGAGCGCGGTCTGGCCGACGCCGTGGTGCGGGTCCCCATCCGCGGGCTCGCCGAGTCGCTCAACCTCGCGACCGCCGCCACCGTCTGCCTCTACGCGAGCTCTCGCGCCCAACGCTAGGACCACCCATGACCGCTGACCAGGCCCCGCTCGGGCACGGTCTCCGTGTCCGGCACCTCACGATGATGGGCCTCGGCTCAGCGATCGGTGCCGGGCTCTTCCTCGGGACGGGCGTCGGGATCTCCGCCGCAGGACCCGCGGTGCTCGTCTCGTACGTCGTCGCCGGTGCGCTCGTCGTGCTCCTCATGCGCATGCTCGCCGAGATGGCCTCGGCCGTCCCGTCGAGCGGCGCCTTCTCGACGTACGCCGAGGTCGGCATCGGCCGCTGGGCCGGGTTCACCGTCGGCTGGGTCTACTGGTTCATGCTCGTCATGGTCCTGGGTGTCGAGATCACCGGTGCCTCGCAGATCGTCTCCGGGTGGTTCCCCGGGGTGCCGCAGTGGGTCGTCGCGCTGGTGTTCGTCACCTTCTTCGCCGTCGTGAACCTCGCCGGCGTCCGGCGCTTCGGGGAGTTCGAGTTCTGGTTCGCGACCATCAAGGTCGTCGCGATCATCGGGTTCCTCGTGGTCGGGGCGCTCGTGCTGACCGGCGTGATCGACGTCGGTCAGCCGGTCGGGATCCAGGCGATGCTCAGCGACGGCGGCTTCGCACCCAACGGCATCGCCGGGATCGCCGCAGGGCTGCTCGCCGTCCTCTTCGCCTTCGGGGGCATCGAGATCGTCACGATCGCCGCGGCCGAGTCCGAGGACCCCGCCCGCTCGATCGCGCGGGCCGCGGCGAGCGTCGTCTGGCGCATCCTGTTCTTCTACATCGGGTCCGTGACCGTGATGATCCTCGTCATGCCGTGGAGCTCACCCGAGCTGGTCGCCGGCCCCTTCGTCTCAGTGCTCGACATCGCCGGCGTCCCCGGTGCGGGCCGGGTCATGGAGGCGGTCGTGGTGATCGCGCTCCTGTCGGCCTTCAACGCGAACGTCTACGGCACGTCGCGGATGGTCTTCTCGCTCTCCCAGCGCGGCGACGGCGCACGGTTCTTCCTCGGTGTGAGCCGGCGCGGGGTGCCCAACCGCGCCGTGTGGACGTCGATCGTCTTCGGGCTCGTGTCCGTCGGCCTCAACGCCTGGCTCCCCGAGCAGATCCTCGGCATCCTGCTCAACGCGGTGGGCGCGACCCTGCTCGGCATCTGGGCCTTCATCGCGGTGTCCCAGCTGCGGCTGCGCCCGCGCCTCGAGCGCGAGGGCACCCTCACCCTGAAGATGTGGGCGTTCCCCGGCCTGACCTGGGCGACCCTCGTCGCCCTCGCCGCGATCGTCGTGCTCATGCTCTTCGACGACACCGCCCGCCAGCAGCTCGTGGCGACGGTCGGCCTGTTCGTGCTCGTCGCGGCGGTCTACGTCGTCCGTGAGCAGGGCCGACGCCGCCGGGGCGCACGACTCTCCGACTAAGATCGACGCGGGTCCACCCGACCGCGACGACCCGTACGACCGAGCCCGGAAGGCACGTATGTCTACCCCTGATCCCGCAGCGCAGGCTGCACCCACGTCGACCTCTGCTGCGACCCCCGCAGCGATCTCGCCGCTCGACGCCGACGCCGTCTCGGCGGCCGTCGACGCCGCCCTCGCGGCGGTCGCCGGGGCCGACAGCCTCGACGCGCTGCGTGCCGTGCGGACCGCGGTGACCGGCGACCGCAGCCCGATCGCCCTGGCCAACCGGGAGATCGGCGGGCTCCAGGGACCGGACAAGGCGACCGCGGGCAAGATCCTCGGTCCGGCACGTGGCCGGGTCAACCAGGCGCTCTCTGCGCGTCAGGTCGAGCTCGAGGCCGAGCGGGACGCGCGCGTGCTCGTCGAGGAGGCCGTCGACGTGACCCTCCCCGTCGACCGTCGGCTCGCCGGTGCACGCCACCCGCTCGAGCTCATCCAGGAGCGCGTCGCCGACTTCTTCGTGTCGATGGGCTGGGAGATCGCCGAGGGCCCGGAGATCGAGGCCGAGTGGTTCAACTTCGACGCCCTGAACTTCGGCCCCGACCACCCGGCGCGCCAGATGCAGGACACCTTTTTCGCGCGGACCCCCGGGACCGAGGACGGCGACTCCGGTCTCGTCCTGCGCACCCACACCTCGCCCGTCCAGGCGCGCACGCTGCTCGAGCGTGACCTCCCGCTGTACATCGCGTGCCCCGGCAAGGTGTTCCGCACGGACGAGCTCGACGCCACGCACACCCCGGTCTTCCACCAGGTCGAGGGGCTCGCGGTCGACAAGGGCCTGACCATGGCTCACCTGCTCGGGACGCTGGACCACTTCGCCAAGGCCATGTTCGGCCCCGACGCGAAGACCCGGCTGCGCCCGTCGTTCTTCCCGTTCACCGAGCCGAGCGCCGAGATGGACCTGTGGTTCCCGCAGAAGAAGGGCGGCGCGGGCTGGATCGAGTGGGGCGGCTGCGGCATGGTCAACCCCAACGTGCTCCTGGCTGCGGGCGTGGACCCGCAGGAGTACACCGGCTTCGCCTTCGGCATGGGGATCGAGCGCACGCTCATGCTCCGCCACGGCATCGCCGACATGCACGACATGGTCGAGGGCGACGTCCGCTTCTCCCAGCACTTCGGAATGGATCTCTGATGCCGAACATCCCACTGACCTGGCTCGGCGAGCACGTCGAGCTCCCTGCCGGTCTCACGGCCGAGCAGCTCGCCGTCGACCTCGTGCGCGTCGGGCTCGAGGAGGAGGAGGTGCACGGCGCGGCCGTCACGGGTCCTCTCGTCGTCGTCCGTGTGCTGAGCCTCGTCAAGGAGCCGCAGAAGAACGGCAAGGTCATCAACTGGTGCCAGGTCGACGCCGGTGCGCACAACACCCTGGACGACGACGGCCGGCCGACGGTCCCGCGCGGGATCGTGTGCGGCGCGCACAACTTCGTCGAGGGCGACCTCGTCGTCGCGGCGCTCCCCGGCACCGTGCTGCCCGGGCCGTTCCCCATCGCGGCCCGCAAGACGTACGGCCACGTGTCGGACGGGATGATCTGCTCGACGAGCGAGCTCGGGCTCGGTGAGGGCGGCGACGGCATCATCGTCCTCGACCCGGCCGTGCACGCCGGCGTCGAGCCGGGCGACGACGCGATCGCTCTCCTCGGCCTCGGCGAGGAGGTCCTCGAGATCAACGTGACCCCCGACCGCGGCTACTGCTTCTCGATGCGCGGAGTCGCCCGTGAGTACTCGCACTCGACGGGCGCGCGCTTCACCGACCCCGGTCTGCCCTCGGGCTCCCTGCCCGGGGCCACGGCCGACGGCTTCGAGGTGGTCGTCGAGGACGACGCCCCGGTCCACGGCGTCGCCGGCTGCGACCGCTTCGTCACGCGCGTCGTGCGCGGTGTCGACGCCTCGGCCGCCTCTCCCGCGTGGATGCAGCGCCGTCTGACCCAGGCCGGCATGCGCCCGATCTCGCTCGCGGTCGACGCGACCAACTACGTCATGCTCGACCTCGGTCAGCCGCTGCACGCCTACGACCTCTCGACGCTCGTCGCGCCGGTCGTCGTGCGCCGCGCCACCACGGGGGAGCGGCTCGTCACGCTCGACGGGACCGACCGGGCCCTCGACACCGGGGACCTCCTCATCACCGACAGCGCCGGTGGACGCGGCGCACGCGTCCTCGGCCTCGCCGGGGTCATGGGTGGTGCGGAGACCGAGGTGTCCTACTCCACCACCGACGTGCTCGTCGAGGCCGCGCACTTCGACCCGATCTCGGTCGCCCGGACCGCCCGACGCCACCGCCTGCCCAGCGAGGCGGCCAAGCGCTTCGAGCGCGGGGTCGACCCGCGCCTCGCGGCCGTCGCGGCCCAGCGCGTCGTCGACCTGCTCGTCGAGCACGGCGGCGGCACGGCCGACCCCGCGGTGAGCGACCTCGACGCGGTGCCCGAGCGGCCCGTCGTCGAGATGGCGCTCACCGAGCCGGCCCGCCTCGTCGGCGTCGACTACACGCGTGACCAGGTGGTCGGCACGCTCGAGCAGATCGGGTGCACCGTCGTCGAGCAGGGGGCGACCGGCACGCTGCTCGTGACCGTGCCCACGTGGCGCCCCGACCTCACCGGTGCCGCCGAGCTCGTCGAGGAGGTCGCCCGCCTCGTCGGCTACGACCAGATCCCGTCGGTCCTCCCGGTCGCACCGGCCGGCAGCGGGCTGACGCGAGGACAGCGGGCACGGCGCTCGGTCGCCCGCGGCCTCGCAGAGCACGGGCTGGCCGAGGTGCTCAGCTACCCGTTCGTCGGGCAGGCGCAGCTGGACGAGCTCGGGCTCCCCGCGGACGACGAGCGTCGCACGATGCTCTCGCTGGTGAACCCGATCTCGGCCGAGAAGGGGCAGATGCGGTCGTCCCTGCTGGTGACGCTGCTCGACACGGCACGCCGGAACGTCGCGCGCGGACGCAGCGACCTCGCGCTCTTCGAGCTCGGCCTCGTGACCCTGCCCGTCGCCGGCGCCCCCGCGGCCCCGGCGCTCCCGGTGGGTCAGCGTCCCTCGGACGAGCAGCTCGCGGCCGTCGCAGCAGCCGTCCCCGCCCAGCCCCGGCACGTCGCCGGGGTCCTGGCGGGGAGCCTCGAGCTGCCGGGCTGGTGGGGGACCGGTCGGGCCGCCGACTGGACCGACGCGCTGGCCGCGGTCCGTCTCGTCGCCGAGCGTGCGGGTGCCGAGATCGTCGTCTCGTCGACGAGCGACCGTGCTCCGTGGCACCCCGGTCGCTGCGCGGAGGTCCGTCTGACGGACGGCACGGTCGTCGGTCACGCGGGTGAGCTGCACCCCAAGGTGGTCGAGCAGCTCGCGCTGCCCGCACGCACGGTGGCCTTCGAGGTGGACCTCGACGCGCTGGTCTCGGCCGCGCCGACCGAGCCTCGGCAGGCAGGCCTCGTGTCGACCTTCCCGCTCGCCAAGGAGGACCTCGCCCTCGTCGTCGACGCCGGCGTCCCGGCGCAGGACGTCTTCGACGCGGTGCGCGACGGGGCCGGCGACCTCCTCGAGGACCTCCGGCTGTTCGACGTCTTCACCGGCGAGCAGGTGGGCGAGGGCAAGAAGTCGCTGGCCTTCTCGCTGCGCCTGCGCGCGCAGGACCGGACGCTGACGGCGCAGGACACCGTGGCCGTCCGTGAGGCTGCTGTCGCCTCCGCCGCAGCGCGTGTCGGCGCGGAGCTGCGCGCCTGACGCCAGGCAGCGCCAGGTACGACGAGAGGGCCGGTCCCGCAGGAGTGATCCTGCAGGCCCGGCCCTCTTGTCGTCGGCTAGACGGTCCCGTCGGGCGCGTAGCTGCAGTCGTACCCGGGCGGGAGCCACCGGAAGGTCGTCGTGACGTCCTCGGTGCTGACGCCCGGCGGGCGGTCCTGGTAGCAGGCGAGCCGGGACTGGTCCATGCCGACCTTCGCGTACCACGCGGCGCCGAGCCCGGTGCTGAGCACGATGAGGGCGGTCAGGGCGACGCGTGCGCCCCGTGAGGGGCCGGGTCGTCTCTCGTCGTAGCCGCCGTCGGCCCAGGAGTGGTTCATGCCGTCGAGCCTATCGGCTGCCGTGCCACGTCGGGCTGACGTGCGCCGACGCGCCGGTGGCGCGTCACGGCAGCAGCAGCACCTTACCGGTGGTGCGACGACCCTCGAGCGCACGGTGCGCCTCGGCGGCGTCGGCGAGCGGGTAGGTGTGGCCGACCCGGACGTCGAGCGTGCCGGCCCGGACGGCGTCGAAGAGCTCCTCGGCACGGCGGACGAGCTCGTCGCGGGTCACGACGTAGTCACCGAGGGAGGGGCGGGTGACGTAGAGCGACCCTCCGGCGTTGAGGCGCTGGAGGTCGACGGGCGGGACCTGACCGGACGACCCGCCGAAGAGCACGAGCATCCCGCGTCGACGGAGGGAGGCGAGCGACGCGTCGAAGGTGTCCTTGCCGACGGAGTCGTAGACCACGTCGACGCCCTGGCCGTCGGTGAGCTCCCTGACCCGGGCCGGGAGCTCGGTGGTGAGGTCGCCCATCTGGCGGTAGTCGATCACCTCGCTGGCCCCGGCGGCCCGCGACAGGGCGGCCTTCTCGGCGGTCGAGACCGTCGTGATCACGCGGGCCCCGCGCGCCACGGCGAGCTGGGTGAGGAGCAGCCCGACCCCGCCGGCACCCGCGTGCACCAGGGCGGTGTCGTCGGGGCCCAGCGGGTACGTCGAGGTCGCGAGGTAGTGCGCCGTCATGCCCTGCAGCGGGATCGCGGCCGCCACCTGGAGGTCGACGTCCGCGGGGACGGGCAGGGTGCGGGCTGCCGGCACGACGACCAGCTCGGCGTAGGAGGCGGGCGCGTCGGACCAGGCGACGTGGTCGCCGACCTCCACGTCGGTCACCTCGGACCCGACCGCCTCGACGACGCCGGCCCCCTCGGACCCGAGGACGCTCGGGTACTCGATGCTGTAGACGCCAGAGCGTCGGTACGTGTCGATGAAGTTCACGCCCGCCGCGGCGACCCGGACGAGGACGTCGTGGGGCCCGGGGGTGGGAGCGTCGACCGTGGCGTGGCTCAGGACCTCCGGCCCACCGGCCGCGGTCGCCACGACGGCGCGCATGGAGGACTGCGTCACGGAGGGCTCGGGGTGCTCAGGGGGCTGGACAGATGTCATGGTGCTCCTCGCTCGTGTCGGCCGGGTCGTGCGTCCGGTCTGCTGGTCCGGTCCTGCGGCGCGGTGCTCCGCGGGGTGGGGACGCCGGGTTCCTCAGTCGTCGCCGACGGGCCCGATGCCCTGCTCGCGGAGCCACCGCAGGCTCGCGGTGGTCCACTCCTCGACCGTACCGCTGCCGGGCGCGAGCCCGAGGCCGTGGTGCCCGGTGGGGTACACGTGCAGCTCGTAGGGCACCCCCTGGTCGCCGAGGGCTGCGGCGAGCCCCAGGCTGTGGCTCACGTGGACCGTCTCGTCGTCGGCGGTGTGCCAGAGGAAGGTCGGGGCGGTCGCGGCGTCCACGCGCTGCTCGGTGCTGAGGCCCGCGGCCAGCGCCGCGTCGTCGGCGCGGTCGCCGAGGAGGTTCTCGCGCGAGCCCACGTGCGGGGTCCGGACCAGCGACGTCACGGGGTAGCAGAGCACCGCGGCGTCGGGGCGGGCGACGGTGAGGCCGGGCGCGGAGCGTGCCTGCACGGCGGCGAGCTCGTCGGGGGTCGCCGTGAGCGCGGTCCCGGCGAGGTGCCCGCCGGCGCTGAAGCCGAGGACGGCGACGGGCCCGGTGACCTCGCCGTGCACCCCGGCCCGCAGCTCGGCGAGCGCGGTGAGCACCTGGTCGAGGGCGGTGGGGTAGCGCTCGGGGGCGATCGCGTAGTCCAGGTAGCCGCTCGCGACGCCGTGCTCGGACAGCCAGGCGACGACGTCGACGGACTCGTGCTCGGCGCGGTGGGCGTAGCCCCCGCCGGGGAGCACCAGGACAAAACCCCGGTGGTCGGCGGCCGGACGGGGTGCGAGGGTGAGGGGGGTGGGGGTCATCGTCCCAGCGTAGAGCCCTGCGAGACCCACGGTGTATCAACTCGCAGTCTTGTGTATTGTTATGCACATGACGTTCACCGTGGCAGTTGCCGGAGCCAGTGGGTACGCCGGAGGCGAGACGCTCCGGCTCCTCGCCGGGCACCCAGAGCTCACCGTCGGGGCGGTCACCGCCCACTCCAATGCCGGGACCCTGCTCGGCGCGCACCATCCGCACCTGCGCTCCCTCGCGCACCGCGAGCTGCTGCCGACCGCCGTCGAGCACCTCCTGGGCCACGACGTCGTCGTCCTCGCCCTCCCGCACGGTGCCTCCGGCGCGATCGCCGCGCAGCTCCCCGACGACGTGCTCGTGGTCGACCTCGGAGCCGACCACCGTCTCGTCGACCCGGCGGCCTGGGCCGAGTTCTACGGCTCCGAGCACGCCGGCACCTGGACCTACGGCCTGCCCGAGCTGCTGCGCGTCTCGACCGTGGACAGCCAGGTCGAGTACACCAAGCAGCGCGAGCTGCTCGCCTCCACCCGGCGGATCGCCGTCCCGGGCTGCAACGTCACCGCCGTCACGCTCGGGCTCCAGCCTGGCGTCGCCGCCGGCCTGCTGAGCACCGACGACCTCGTCACCGTCCTCGCGGTCGGCTACTCGGGCGCCGGGAAGAGCCTCAAGAACCACCTCCTGGCCTCCGAGGCGCTCGGCTCCGCGCAGCCCTACGCGGTCGGCGGCACGCACCGCCACATCCCCGAGATCGTCCAGAACCTCCAGGTCGCCGGGGCCGGCGACGTGACGGTCTCCTTCACGCCCGTCCTCGTGCCGATGTCTCGGGGGATCCTCGCGACCGCCACGGCGCGCCTCGCCCCGGGAGCAGAGGAGCCCACTCTCGACCAGCTCCGCTCCGCCTGGTCCGAGGCCTACGAGGGCGAGCCCTTCGTCGAGCTGCTCCCCGAGGGCCAGTGGCCCACGACCGCCATGACCGTCGGGTCCAACACCGCCCTCGTCCAGGTCGCCTACGACCGCCGCGCCGGACGCGTCGTCACCGTCACCGCGATCGACAACCTCGTCAAGGGCACCGCCGGCGGCGCCCTCCAGTCGATCAACACCGCGCTCGGGCTCCCGCAGACCCTGGGCCTCACCACCGAAGGAGTGGCACCGTGAGCGTCACCGCAGCACAGGGCTTCCGGGCCGCCGGCACCGCCGCAGGGCTGAAGTCCACCGGCAAGCCGGACGTCGCCCTCGTCGTCAACGACGGGCCCCTCGACGTCGCCGCCGCCGTGTTCACCTCCAACCGCGTGGTCGCCGCCCCCGTCACCTGGTCCCGCCAGGTGGTCGCCGACGGCCGCGCGAGCGCCGTGGTCCTCAACTCCGGCGGCGCCAACGCCTGCACCGGCCCCGAGGGGTTCCTCGACACCCACCGCACCGCCGAGCACACGGCCGACGCCCTCGGCGTCTCCGCCGGCGACACGGTCGTCTGCTCGACCGGGCTCATCGGGGTGCGCCTGCCGATGGAGAAGTTGCTGCCCGGGGTCGACGCGGCCGTCGCCGCGCTGAGCGCCGACGGGGGGAGCGACGCGGCCCAGGCCATCATGACGACCGACACCGTCGCCAAGACCGCGGTCGTCACCGTCGAGACCGCCTCCGGCACCTGGACCGTCGGAGGCATGGCCAAGGGAGCCGGCATGCTCGCCCCCGGCCTGGCCACCATGCTGTCCGTGATCACGACCGACGCGGCCGTCGACGCCGCGACCGCCGACGCCGCCCTGCGCGCCGCGACGACCGCGACCTTCGACCGCGTCGACTCCGACGGCTGCATGTCGACCAACGACACCGTCGTGCTCCTCGCCTCCGGTGCCTCGGGCCAGAGCCCGACCCTCGACGAGCTGACCGCAGCCGTCACCGAGGTGAGCGCCTCGCTGTCCCGCCAGCTCGTCGCCGACGCCGAGGGCGCCAGCCACGACATCGCCGTCGAGGTGGTCGGGGCGCACTCCGAGGACGCCGCCGTCGCGGTGGCCCGCGCCGTGACCCGCTCCAACCTCTTCAAGGCCGCCGTCTTCGGCAACGACCCCAACTGGGGACGCGTGCTGTCCGCCGTCGGCACCGTGCCCGAGTCGGTCGCCGCCTTCGACGCGACCACCCTCGACGTGTCGATCAACGGCGTCCAGGTGTGCCGTGCCGGGGGAGTGGGGGAGGACCGCGACCTCGTCGACCTCGCCGCCCAGCGCGAGGTCCGCGTGCTCGTCGACCTGCACGCGGGCGACGCCACCGCCATCGTCTGGACCAACGACCTCACGCACGACTACGTCCACGAGAACAGCGCGTACTCCTCATGAGCGAGCAGACCTCCAGCACCCCCGACGCCCCGCTCGACCTCAGCGGCATCGACGTCGGCGAAGACCTCAGCCCCTCCCAGAAGGCCGAGGTGCTCCTCGAGGCCCTCCCGTGGCTGCGCCAGTTCCACGGTGCGCTCGTCGTGGTCAAGTACGGCGGCAACGCCATGATCGACGACCGCCTCAAGGCCGCCTTCGCCGAGGACATGGTCTTCCTGCGCCAGGTCGGCCTGCGCCCCGTCATCGTGCACGGCGGCGGACCGCAGATCTCCGAGATGCTCGGACGCCTGGGCATCGAGAGCGAGTTCCGCGGCGGGCTGCGCGTCACCACGCCCGAGGCCATGGACGTCGTCCGCATGGTCCTCACCGGCAAGGTCTCCCGCGAGCTCGTCGGCCTGCTCAACGCCCACGGCCCGCACGCCGTCGGGCTCTCGGGCGAAGACGGCGGGCTGCTCCGTGCGCGCCGCCGGCACGCGACCGTCGACGGCGAGGCCGTCGACGTCGGTCTCGTGGGCGACGTCGTCGACGTCGACCCGCGTGCCGTCCAGGACTTGCTCGACGCCGGGCGCATCCCCGTGGTCTCGACCGTCGCCCCCGACATCCTCGACCCCACCCAGGTGCTCAACGTCAACGCGGACACGGCCGCCGCCGCGCTCGCGGTCGCGCTGCGCGCCCGCAAGCTCATCGTGCTCACCGACGTCGAGGGCCTCTACACCTCGTGGCCCGACCGCACGTCGCTCGTCAGCGAGATCGCCGCCTCGGCGCTCGACGCGCTCCTGCCGTCTCTCGAGTCCGGCATGGTCCCCAAGATGGAGGCCTGCCTGCGTGCCGTGCGCGGGGGAGTCCGCGAGGCCCACGTCATCGACGGGCGCGTCGCGCACTCGGTACTCATGGAGGTCTTCACCACCAAGGGCATCGGCACGATGGTCGTCCCCGACAGCGACGGGCGGCTCAACCCGCCGACGATCTCCACACCGACGACCAGCACCCCCACGACCGACGGAGACCCGCAGTGAGCGCGCTCGACCCCCGCACCGACACCTCCGCCGACCTCACCGGCCCGGGCAGCGGCGCCGAGTGGACCGCCCGCTACAGCGGCGCCGTCATGGACACCTTCGGCCCGCCGCAGCGCGTGCTCGTCCGCGGCGAGGGCGCCTACGTGTGGGACGCCGACGGACGCCGCTACCTCGACCTGCTCGGCGGCATCGCCGTGAACTCCCTCGGCCACGCGCACCCGACGCTCACCGCCGCGATCAGCGCGCAGCTCGGCACGCTCGGGCACGTCTCGAACTTCTTCGGCACACCCACCCAGGTCGCGCTCGCGGAACGGCTCCTCGACCTCTCCGCGGCTCCCGAGGGTTCGCGCGTCTTCTTCTCCAACTCCGGCACCGAGGCCAACGAGGCGGCCTTCAAGATGGCGCGCCGCACCGGGCGACCGCGCATCCTCGCGCTGGAGGGCTCCTTCCACGGGCGCAGCATGGGGGCGCTCGCCCTCACCTCGAAGGCCGCGTACCGCGAGCCCTTCGAGCCGCTGCCCGGTGGCGTCGAGTTCTTGCCCTTCGGCGACCTCGACGCGCTCGAGGCCGCGTTCGCGGGCGACCCCGCCACGAGCGACGTCGCCGCGGTGTTCCTCGAGCCGGTCCAGGGCGAGGCCGGGGTCCGTCCCGTCTCCGCGACCTACCTGCAGCGGGTCCGCGAGCTCACGCGGGAGCACGGCGCGCTGATGATCCTCGACGAGGTGCAGACGGGGATGGGGCGCACCGGGACCTGGCTCGCGCACCACCTCCCGCAGATCGGCGGAGGCATCGTGCCCGACGTCGTCACGCTCGCCAAGGGGCTCGGCGGAGGGTTCCCGATCGGTGCGGTCGTGGCGTACGGCCACGGTCCGGCTGCGCTCCTGGGCCGCGGCCAGCACGGCACGACCTTCGGCGGGAACCCCGTCGCGGCCGCTGCGGCGCTCGCCACGATCGGCGTGATCGAGCGCGACGGACTGCTCACCTCCGTCCGGACCGTGGGTGACCACCTCCGGACCCGGGTCGCGGGTCTCGGCCACCCGCTCGTCGTCGCGACCCGCGGCGAGGGACTGCTGGTCGCCGTCGAGCTGTCGGCCCCGGTGTCCGCCGTCGTGGCGGCACGTGCCCTCGACGCCGGCTTCATCGTCAACCCGGTGACGCCGACGGCTCTGCGCCTCGCCCCGCCGCTCATCCTCACCCGCGAGCAGGCCGACGACTTCGTCGCCTTCCTGGCCGCGCTGCCCACCGACCCCGCCGACCTCACCACGGAGGCCTGACGATGACTGCCCAGCCGACCCGCCACATGCTCCGGGACGACGACCTCAGCCCCGCCGAGCAGGCCGAGGTGCTCGAGCTCGCCCTCGCGCTGCGCGCCGACCGTCACCTCGAGAAGCCGCTCGCCGGCCCGCAGGCCGTCGCCGTGATCTTCGACAAGCCGACGCTGCGCACCCAGGTGTCCTTCGCGACCGGCATCGCGGAGCTCGGCGGCTACCCCCTCGTGCTCGACGGCAACCTCGCGCAGATCGGGGTCCGTGAGTCCATCTCCGACACGGCCCGCGTCCTGGGGCGCCAGGTCTCGATGATCGTGTGGCGCACCCACGCGCAGTCGCGCATCGAGGAGATGGCGGCGCTCGCCGGCGTCCCCGTCGTCAACGCGCTGACCGACGACTTCCACCCGTGCCAGATCCTCGCCGACCTCGTGACGATCGCCCAGCACCGCGGCGGTGTCGCCGCGCTCGCCGGGCAGACGCTCGCGTACGTCGGCGACGGGGCCAACAACATGGCCCACTCGTACCTGCTCGGCGGTGTCACGGCAGGGATGCACGTCCGTGTCGGGACCCCGGAGGGCTACCTGCCCGACGCCGAGATCCTCGCCGCGGCCCAGGCGATCGCCGAGCAGACCGGCGGGTCGGTCACCGTGACCTCCGACGCGGCCGTCGCCGTCGCCGGGGCTGACGCGGTGGCGACCGACACCTGGGTCTCCATGGGGGACGAGGCCACCGCGGCCGAGCGCGCCGAGCCCTTCGTGCCGTACCGGCTCGACGCGGCGCTCCTCGCGCACGCCGCCCCGGACGCTCTGGTCCTGCACTGCCTGCCCGCCTACCGTGGCAAGGAGATCACCGCCGAGGTGATCGACGGCCCGCAGTCGGTCGTGTGGGACGAGGCCGAGAACCGGCTGCACGCACAGAAGGCGCTCATGACGTGGCTCCTGGGGCGGTCATGACCTTCTCCGCCGTCCCTGTCGGCACCGTGCCCGCCACCAAGGCGGCGCGGCACGCCCGCATCGTGCACCTGCTCGCCCGCGAGCAGATCCACTCCCAGGCCGAGCTGGCCAGGGCGCTCGCCGCCGACGGTCTCCACGTGACCCAGGCGACGCTGTCCCGGGACCTCATCGAGCTGCGTGCCGAGAAGGTGCGTACCACCTCGGGCGTGCTCGTCTACGCGATCCCGGGGGAGGGCGGCGACCGCACGGTCCAGGCGACCGCCGACGCGGAGTTCCTCGCCGCCAGGCTCTCCCGGCTCTGCGGGGAGCTCCTGGTCTCGGCCGAGGCCTCCGGGAACCTCGTCGTCCTGCGCACCCCGCCCGGGGCGGCGCAGTACCTCGCCTCCGCGATCGACCACTCGGTGTTCACCGGGGTGCTCGGCACCATCGCGGGGGACGACACCGTCCTCGTCATCGCCCGGGACGTGAGCGGCGGGGACGAGCTCGCCGCGCGCTTCGTGGGGCTGGCGAGCGACAGCACCTGACCGCACCTGGCTGCACCTGACGTCATCGTCAGGCTGCCGCACCCGCTCGGCCCGGGACCTCCGGCCGAGCACCGTCCGTCAGACGACCACCGGGCCACCCGGGTCGACCACGGATGACAGACTTGCCCATCACCACCCTTTGAGAAAGTGAAGTGCCATGACAGAACGCGTCGTGCTCGCCTACTCCGGCGGCCTGGATACCTCGGTCGCCATCGGCTGGATCGCCGAGCGCACCGGTGCCGAGGTCATCGCCGTGGCCGTCGACGTCGGCCAGGGCGGTGAGGACCTCGAGGTCATCCGTCAGCGTGCCCTCGACTGCGGCGCCGTCGAGGCGTACGTCGCCGACGCCCGCGACGAGTTCGCGGAGGAGTACTGCATGCCGGCGCTCCGCGCGAACGGCCTCTACCTCGACCGCTACCCGCTGGTCTCGGCGATCTCCCGCCCGATCATCGTCAAGCACCTCGTGCGTGCCGCCCGCCAGTTCGACGCGCAGACCGTCGCGCACGGCTGCACCGGCAAGGGCAACGACCAGGTCCGCTTCGAGGTGGGCATCACCTCGCTCGCGCCCGACCTCAAGTGCCTCGCGCCCGTGCGCGACCTCGCGCTGACCCGCGAGAAGGCCATCGCCTACGCGGAGCAGCACAAGCTCCCGATCGCGACGACCAAGCACAACCCCTTCTCGATCGACCAGAACGTGTGGGGCCGCGCCGTCGAGACCGGGTTCCTCGAGGACATCTGGAACGGCCCGACCAAGGACGTCTACAGCTACACGGACGACCCGACCTTCCCGCCCGTGGCGGACGAGGTCGTCATCACCTTCGACCAGGGCATCCCCGTGGCGCTCGACGGTGTCGCGGTCACGCCGCTCCAGGCCATCCAGGAGATGAACCGTCGTGCCGGCGCCCAGGGCGTGGGCCGCATCGACATCGTCGAGGACCGTCTCGTGGGCATCAAGTCCCGCGAGATCTACGAGGCACCCGGTGCGATGGCGCTCATCGCCGCGCACCAGGAGCTCGAGAACGTCACCGTCGAGCGCGAGCAGGCCCGCTTCAAGCGGACCGTCGAGCAGCGCTGGACCGAGCTGGTCTACGACGGCATGTGGTTCTCGCCGCTCAAGAAGTCTCTCGAGACCTTCATCGACGACACCCAGCGCTACGTGTCGGGCGACATCCGCATGGTCCTGCACGGCGGCCGTGCGACCGTCACGGGCCGACGCTCCGAGGCGAGCCTCTACGACTTCAACCTCGCCACCTACGACGAGGGCGACAGCTTCGACCAGTCGCAGGCTCGTGGCTTCATCGAGATCTTCGGCCTCACCGCCAAGCTCTCGGCGGCCCGCGACGTGAAGTTCGGCAACGGCGTGGACCTCACGGGTGCCGACCTCCCCGGGGCCGAGGCCTGAGATGACGGACCTCACCCCGTCCGGTGCTGACCAGACCGCGCCCGTCGAGCCCGCAGCCGTCGAGGCGGCTGCGGGCACGCAGGTCGGTGCGGCCGGCGGTGCGCCGGTGAGCCTGTGGGGCGGCAGGTTCGCCGGCGGCCCCTCCCAGGCCCTCGCCGCGCTCTCGCAGTCCACGCACTTCGACTGGCGGCTCGCCCAGCACGACATCGAGGGCTCACGGGCCCACGCGCGCGTGCTGCACTCGGCGAGCCTGCTGACCGACGACGAGCTCGCCGGGATGCTCGAGGCGCTCGACGTGCTCTCAGCCGACGTGGCGTCGGGGGACTTCCTTCCGCTGCTCGCCGACGAGGACGTGCACACCGCCCTCGAGCGCGGCCTCATCGAGCGCGCCGGCAGCGAGCTGGGCGGCAAGCTCCGTGCTGGCCGGTCGCGCAACGACCAGATCGCGACCCTCGTGCGCATGTACCTGCGCGAGGAGGCGAAGGTGATCGGCGGGCTCGTGCTCGACGTCGCCGACGCGCTCGTCGAGCAGGCGGCCGCGCACCCGGACGCCGCGATGCCCGGCCGGACGCACCTGCAGCACGCGCAGCCGGTGCTGCTCGCGCACCACCTGCTCGCGCACGTGTGGCCGCTGCTGCGCGACGTCGACAGGCTCGTCGACTGGGACGTCCGTGCGGCACGCTCGCCCTACGGGTCAGGTGCCCTGGCCGGGTCGTCGCTGGGTCTCGACCCCGAGGCCGTCGCCGCCGACCTCGGCTTCGACGGTGCGGTCGAGAACTCGATCGACGGCACGGCCAGCCGTGACGTCGTCGCGGAGTTCGCCTTCGTGTCCGCGATGCTCGGCATCGACCTCTCGCGGTTCGCCGAGGAGATCATCGTCTGGAACACCAAGGAGTTCGGCTTCGTCCGCCTGGACGACGCCTACTCGACCGGGTCGAGCATCATGCCGCAGAAGAAGAACCCGGACATCGCCGAGCTCGCGCGCGGTAAGGCCGGGCGTCTCGTCGGCGACCTCACCGGCCTGCTCACGACCCTCAAGGGTCTGCCGCTCGCGTACAACCGCGACCTGCAGGAGGACAAGGAGCCGGTGTTCGACCAGGTCGACACCCTCACGGTCCTGCTGCCGGCCTTCGCCGGCATGGTCTCGACGCTCACCTTCGACACCGAGCGCATGGCCGAGCTCGCCCCCCAGGGCTTCTCGCTCGCGACCGACATCGCGGAGTGGCTCGTCCGTCAGGGCGTGCCGTTCCGGGTGGCCCACGAGGTCGCCGGTGCGTGCGTCCGGGTGTGCGAGGAGCGCGACATCGAGCTCTGGGACCTCAGCGACACCGACCTCGCCGCGATCTCCGAGCACCTCACGCCGGGTGTCCGCGAGGTGCTCACGGTCGAGGGGTCGCTGCGCTCGCGCGACGCGGCGGGCGGGACCGCACCGGTCCGCGTCGCCGAGCAGCTCGAGGCCGCCAAGGTCCAGGTCGCCGAGTACCGGTTCTGGGTCAACGGCTGAGCACTGAGCACCACTGCACGACAGGAACAGCAGCACGGCACGCACGACGGACGGGGACGGTCATGAGCGAGCACGACGGACGGCGCTCATGACCGTCCCCGACGACGTCCTCGACCTGGTCCTCGAGCAGGTCGCCGACGCTCCCGCCGGTCTCGGCGGCATGCGGCTGGTCTGCGTCGACGGCCCGGCAGGCTCCGGCAAGACCACGCTCGCCGAGCAGCTCGGCCGGGCCCTGCCGGCGCAGGTGATCCACATGGACGACCTCTACCCGGGGTGGTCCGGGCTCGCCGAGGGCGCCCAGAAGCTGCACGAGTGGGTGCTCGAGCCGCTCGCCCACGGCCGTCCCGGTCGCTACCGCCGCTACGACTGGCCGCTCGGGCTCTACGCCGAGCGGCACTCGGTGCCGCTCGGCGACACCCTCGTCGTCGAGGGCTGCAACTCTGCGGCGCTGACCACCGCCCCGTACTCGCCGGTGATCATCTGGGTCGAGGCCCCCGACGACGTCCGCCTCGCCCGGGGCATGGCGCGTGACGGCGACGGAGCACGCGACCACTGGGACACCTGGATGGTCGAGGAGCGACGCCTCTACGCCGAGCACCGCACGGTCGAGCGCAGCCACGTGCGGCTCGACGGTACGGGTCACGTCACAGGGCTCGGGCCGACGGAGTCGACGTGAACCAGCCGGCCACGCCGGCAGGTCCTCTCCCGGACCGGGCGTGGTTCGAGCGTCCCGTGCTCGACGTCGCGGCCGACCTGCTCGGCACGCACCTGACGCACCGGACACCCGAGGGGACGGTGACGCTGCGCCTCACGGAGGTCGAGGCCTACGGGGGAGCGGACGACCCCGGGTCCCACGCCGCACGCGGCGTGACCGTGCGCAACCGGTCGATGGCACTGGCCGGCGGCCACCTCTACGCCTACCGGCACCTCGGGCTGCACACCTGCCTCAACGTCGTGACCGGACCGGAGGGGGAACCGGCAGCGGTGCTGCTGCGCGGCGCTGAGGTGGTCAGCGGCGGCGAGCTCGCCCTCGCCCGACGGACAGAGCGCGGCGTCGTCCGGCAGGAGCGTGACCTGGCTCGAGGTCCGGCCCGGCTCACGGTCGCCCTCGGGGCAGGCGTCGACCACGACGGCACCGACCTGCTCGACGCCGCAGGGGGCCTGGAGCTCCGGGTGCCCGGCGCGGGGCCGGCGGACGGTGAGGTCCGCCGGGGTCCCCGCGTCGGGGTGAGCGGGGCTGGGGGAGACGGAGCCCTCTTCCCCTGGCGGCTCTGGCTCGCCGACGAGCCGACGGTCTCTGCCTACCGGGCGGTGTCCCCGCGCCGACGCTGAAGAGGGCAGAATGGTCGGGCCAACCCCTAGACGAGGAGCAGCAGTGACCAACGTTCTCGATGAGCTCACCTGGCGTGGGCTGATCAGCCAGACCACCGACATGGACGCGCTCCGCGAAGCGCTCGACGGCGGCCCGGTCACGTACTACTGCGGCTTCGACCCGACTGCGCCGAGCCTGCACCACGGCCACCTCGTGCAGCTGGTGCTGCTGCGTCACCTCCAGCTCGCCGGGCACCGGCCGATCGCCCTGGTGGGTGGGGCGACCGGGCTGATCGGCGACCCGCGCATGTCGGGGGAGCGGGTGCTCAACTCCCGTGAGGTGGTGGGCGAGTGGGTGGAGCGCCTGCGCTCCCAGATCTCGCGGTTCCTCGACTTCGACGGCGACAACCCCGCGCAGATGGTCAACAACCTCGACTGGACCGGTGAGCTCACCGCGATCGACTTCCTGCGTGACATCGGCAAGCACTACCGCATGGGCACGATGCTCGCCAAGGACACCGTCGCACGCCGGCTCGAGAGCAGCGAGGGGCTGTCCTTCACGGAGTTCAGCTACCAGATCCTCCAGGGGATCGACTACCTGGAGCTCAACCGTCGTCACGGGTGCACGCTGCAGACCGGCGGCAACGACCAGTGGGGCAACCTCCTGTCCGGGGTCGAGCTCGTCCGCAAGTCGGAGCAGCGCTCCGTGCACGCGCTCACGACGCCGCTCATCACCAAGGCCGACGGCACCAAGTTCGGCAAGTCCGAGGGGGGAGCCGTGTGGCTCGACCCCGAGATGATGAGCCCGTACGCCTTCTACCAGTTCTGGCTCAACGCGGACGACGCCGACGTCGTGCGGTTCTTGAAGATCTTCACGTTCCGCTCGGCCGAGGAGATCGACGAGCTCGCCGTCGCCGTGGCAGAGCGTCCGGCTGCTCGCGAGGCGCAGCGCGCGCTGGCCGGCGACGTGACGTCGCTGGTCCACGGAGCCAGGGCGACCGAGGCTGCTGTCGCCGCGAGCCAGGCGCTCTTCGGGCGGGGGGAGCTGTCGGCCCTCGACGAGGCGACGCTCGTCGCGGCCGTCGCGGGGCTGCCCTCTGCTGAGGGGGCGCCGGGCGACCTCGTCGTCGACCTGCTCGTCGAGACGCAGCTCGTCGCGTCGAAGGGTGCTGCCCGTCGCGCCGTCGCCGAGGGTGGTGTCTACGTCAACAACGTCAAGGTCGTCGGTGACGACGCGACCCTCGCTGCCGCGGACCTGCTGCAGGGACGGGCCGCCGTGCTGCGCCGGGGCAAGAAGACGCTCGGGGTCGTGACGGCCAAGGCCTGACCCGAGCCCGCGCGCCGTCGTCGGCGCAGCCCGGCCCTCGTCCTGACGGACGGGGGCCGGACTGCGTCTGGGGGACGGGGACGGCAGTGATGGCGGTCACCGGTCGCGGGCTTGACGCTCCTGTTCGCACCCCCGTAATGTTCTGGACGTCAGCCCGACAGGGAGGCACAGACACCACTGCGAAGCTCTTCGGAGCCGGCGCGAAGTGGCTGGTCCCGGGGTTCGACACCGCTCCGCACGAGAGGGTTCACAGGTCCGCCTGGAACCGGTAGTGTGGAGAGCCTGGTTCGGACAGCGGAGACGCTGGACCGGATGCGGTGCGGATCACTCGTGAGAGTGGTTCGGACAGCCGCCGAGACCAGGTAGTCTTCACCAGGCCCGCTTCACCGGGTTAATGCGCTGGAAACGGCGGGTTGACGCAGGGTTGCGAGTCGGGTAAGTTTGAACGGTTGCCTCACGCCAGACGCTCAGTAATGAGTGAACGGGTGATGCGCGTCCGCTCCTTGAGAACTCAACAGTGTGCTTAATAGTCAATGCCAAGACCCCTCGTCTTGGGTTGGTACCTGATCTTTCGGTTGGGGCTGATGTTGGACGAGGTTTATTTGGTATGAATTGAAAACGCAAGTTTTCGGTTTGTAGCCTTGATTAATCAAGTTCTCTCTTTGCAGGGAGGCTTGCTTCGTATGGTTGTTAACTGGTTTCGGCTGGTTGATAGCAAACATTTACGGAGAGTTTGATCCTGGCTCAGGACGAACGCTGGCGGCGTGCTTAACACATGCAAGTCGAACGGTGACGCTAGAGCTTGCTCTGGTTGATCAGTGGCGAACGGGTGAGTAACACGTGAGTAACCTGCCCTTGACTCTGGGATAACTCCGGGAAACCGGGGCTAATACCGGATACGAGACGCGACCGCATGGTCGGCGTCTGGAAAGTTTTTCGGTCAAGGATGGACTCGCGGCCTATCAGCTAGTTGGTGAGGTAACGGCTCACCAAGGCGTCGACGGGTAGCCGGCCTGAGAGGGCGACCGGCCACACTGGGACTGAGACACGGCCCAGACTCCTACGGGAGGCAGCAGTGGGGAATATTGCACAATGGGCGAAAGCCTGATGCAGCGACGCCGCGTGAGGGATGAAGGCCTTCGGGTTGTAAACCTCTTTCAGTAGGGAAGAAGCGAAAGTGACGGTACCTGCAGAAGAAGCGCCGGCTAACTACGTGCCAGCAGCCGCGGTAATACGTAGGGCGCAAGCGTTGTCCGGAATTATTGGGCGTAAAGAGCTCGTAGGCGGTTTGTCGCGTCTGGTGTGAAAACTCAAGGCTCAACCTTGAGCTTGCATCGGGTACGGGCAGACTAGAGTGTGGTAGGGGTGACTGGAATTCCTGGTGTAGCGGTGGAATGCGCAGATATCAGGAGGAACACCGATGGCGAAGGCAGGTCACTGGGCCACTACTGACGCTGAGGAGCGAAAGCATGGGGAGCGAACAGGATTAGATACCCTGGTAGTCCATGCCGTAAACGTTGGGCACTAGGTGTGGGGCTCATTCCACGAGTTCCGCGCCGCAGCTAACGCATTAAGTGCCCCGCCTGGGGAGTACGGCCGCAAGGCTAAAACTCAAAGGAATTGACGGGGGCCCGCACAAGCGGCGGAGCATGCGGATTAATTCGATGCAACGCGAAGAACCTTACCAAGGCTTGACATACACCGGAATCGGCCAGAGATGGTCGCGTCTTCGGACTGGTGTACAGGTGGTGCATGGTTGTCGTCAGCTCGTGTCGTGAGATGTTGGGTTAAGTCCCGCAACGAGCGCAACCCTCGTCCTATGTTGCCAGCACGTCATGGTGGGGACTCATAGGAGACTGCCGGGGTCAACTCGGAGGAAGGTGGGGATGACGTCAAATCATCATGCCCCTTATGTCTTGGGCTTCACGCATGCTACAATGGCCGGTACAAAGGGCTGCGATACCGCGAGGTGGAGCGAATCCCAAAAAGCCGGTCTCAGTTCGGATTGGGGTCTGCAACTCGACCCCATGAAGTCGGAGTCGCTAGTAATCGCAGATCAGCAACGCTGCGGTGAATACGTTCCCGGGCCTTGTACACACCGCCCGTCAAGTCACGAAAGTCGGTAACACCCGAAGCCGGTGGCCTAACCCCTTGTGGGATGGAGCCGTCGAAGGTGGGATTGGCGATTGGGACTAAGTCGTAACAAGGTAGCCGTACCGGAAGGTGCGGCTGGATCACCTCCTTTCTAAGGAGCTACACACTGGCTCGAGTCGGGGACTACCCCGGTCGGGTTCAGGTGGCCGCTTCCACACTCCGAATGAGGGTGTGGGCGGTTGCTCACGGGTGGAACATTGACTAGGACTCACGTTGAGGTCCGCTGCTAGTACACCAGCTTCGTCTGGTTGGAAGAGAGCGGGTCGATGGGTGGGGACATGAGCACACTGTTGGGTCCTGAAGGCACGGGCGTCTTGACGCAAGTGAACTTCAGGCGCACGCCGGCTGGCCGCAAGGTCTGGCATGAACGGTGTGTTGCCACGACACGGGTCACCCTGAACCAGTTGAACCGCTCTTGAGCCTAGCTCGGGGGTAGGCGGTGGTGTTGGGTGGGATCGTCCGTAGCTTGAGAACTGCACAGTGGACGCGAGCATCTTTGTAAGATCAAAGATTTATCTTTGTTCTCTGCAATTTTATTGTTGTCAAGTTTTTAAGGGCACAGGGTGGATGCCTTGGCACTAGGAGCCGATGAAGGACGTAGTAGCCTGCGATAAGCCTCGGGGAGTTGGCAAACGAACTGTGATCCGAGGATTTCCGAATGGGGAAACCCAGCACGAGTTATGTCGTGTTACCTGCACCTGAATATATAGGGTGTGTGGAGGGAACGTCGGGAAGTGAAACATCTCAGTACCGACAGGAAGAGATATTCCGTGAGTAGTGGCGAGCGAAAGCGGATGAGGCCAAACCGTTCATGTGTGATACCCGGCAGGGGTTGCATGGGCGGGGTTGTGGGACCTTTCAGATGAGTCTGCCGGCTTGTCAGGGAGTCAGAAAGTCATGTGATAGTCGAAGGGCATTGAAAGGCCCGGCGTAGAGGGTGTGACCCCCGTAGACGAAATCATGTGGCCTCCCGAAGGGGATCCCAAGTAGCACGGGGCCCGAGAAATCCCGTGTGAATCCGTGAAGACCACTTCATAAGCCTAAATACTACCTAGTGACCGATAGCGGACAAGTACCGTGAGGGAAAGGTGAAAAGTACCCCGGGAGGGGAGTGAAATAGTACCTGAAACCGTGTGCCTACAATCCGTTGGAGCCTCCTTAGCAGGGGTGACAGCGTGCCTTTTGAAGAATGAGCCTGCGAGTTAGTGCTCAGTGGCGAGGTTAACCCGTGTGGGGAAGCCGTAGCGAAAGCGAGTCCGAATAGGGCGTCAGAGTCGCTGGGTCTAGACCCGAAGCGAAGTGATCTACCCATGGGCAGGTTGAAGCGCGGGTAAGACCGCGTGGAGGACCGAACCCACCTAGGTTGAAAACTGGGGGGATGACCTGTGGGTAGGGGTGAAAGGCCAATCAAACTTCGTGATAGCTGGTTCTCCCCGAAATGCATTTAGGTGCAGCCTCGCGTGTTTCTTGCCGGAGGTAGAGCTACTGGATAGCCGATGGGCCCTACAAGGTTACTGACGTTAGCCAAACTCCGAATGCCGGTAAGTGAGAGCGCGGGAGTGAGACTGCGGGGGATAAGCTCCGTAGTCGAGAGGGAAACAGCCCAGACCACCAGCTAAGGCCCCTAAGCGTGTGCTAAGTGGGAAAGGATGTGGAGTTGCACAGACAACCAGGAGGTTGGCTTAGAAGCAGCCACCCTTGAAAGAGTGCGTAATAGCTCACTGGTCAAGTGATTCCGCGCCGACAATGTAGCGGGGCTCAAGTACACCGCCGAAGCTGTGGCATTCACATAATAACCAGGCCTTCGTGGTCCAGGTGTGTGGATGGGTAGGGGAGCGTCGTGTGGGCAGTGAAGCTGCGGGGGAACCCAGTGGTGGAGCCTACACGAGTGAGAATGCAGGCATGAGTAGCGAAAGACGGGTGAGAAACCCGTCCGCCGAATGATCAAGGGTTCCAGGGCCAGGCTAATCCGCCCTGGGTAAGTCGGGACCTAAGGCGAGGCCGACAGGCGTAGTCGATGGACAAGGAGTTGATATTCTCCTACCGGCGAAGAACCGCCCATACCGAGCCCGGTGATGCTAACCGCCCAAGCCTGGTCTACAGGCCCTTCGGGGCTGAGGACTCAGGGGAGCGCGGGACCCGAACCAGTAGTAGGTAAGCGTATTAACAGGAGTGACGCAGGAAGGTAGCCAAGCCGAGCGACGGTTGTCTCGGTCTAAGGACGTAGGGCGAACAGTAGGCAAATCCGCTGTTCATATAGCCTGAGATCTGACGGGACCCACCCTAGGTGGGGATTTGGTGATCCTATGCTGCCGAGAAAAGCTTCGACGCGAGGTTCAAGCCGCCCGTACCCTAAACCGACTCAGGTGATCAGGTAGAGAATACTAAGGCGATCGAGAGAATCATGGTTAAGGAACTCGGCAAAATGCCCCCGTAACTTCGGGAGAAGGGGGGCCCGGAGCGTGAAGCCACTAGCTGGCCGAGCGTGCAAGGGCCGCAGAGACCAGGGAGAAGCGACTGTTTACTAAAAACACAGGTCCGTGCGAAGTCGCAAGACGATGTATACGGACTGACGCCTGCCCGGTGCTGGAAGGTTAAGAGGACGGGTTAGCACTTGTGCGAAGCTCAGAATTTAAGCCCCAGTAAACGGCGGTGGTAACTATAACCATCCTAAGGTAGCGAAATTCCTTGTCGGGTAAGTTCCGACCTGCACGAATGGCGTAACGACTTCTCCGCTGTCTCAACCGTGAACTCGGCGAAATTGCACTACGAGTAAAGATGCTCGTTACGCGCAGCAGGACGGAAAGACCCCGGGACCTTTACTATAGTTTGGTATTGGTGTTCGGTGCGGCTTGTGTAGGATAGGTGGGAGACTGTGAAGCGGGCACGCCAGTGTTCGTGGAGTCAACGTTGAAATACCACTCTGGTCGCTCTGGACATCTAACCTCGGTCCGTAATCCGGATCAGGGACAGTGCCTGATGGGTAGTTTAACTGGGGCGGTTGCCTCCTAAAATGTAACGGAGGCGCTCAAAGGTTCCCTCAGCCTGGTTGGCAATCAGGTGTCGAGTGCAAGTGCACAAGGGAGCTTGACTGTGAGACTGACAGGTCGAGCAGGGACGAAAGTCGGAACTAGTGATCCGGCGGTGGCTTGTGGAAGCGCCGTCGCTCAACGGATAAAAGGTACCCCGGGGATAACAGGCTGATCTTGCCCAAGAGTCCATATCGACGGCATGGTTTGGCACCTCGATGTCGGCTCGTCGCATCCTGGGGCTGGAGTAGGTCCCAAGGGTTGGGCTGTTCGCCCATTAAAGCGGTACGCGAGCTGGGTTTAGAACGTCGTGAGACAGTTCGGTCCCTATCCGCTGCGCGCGCAGGAAACTTGAGAAGGGCTGTCCCTAGTACGAGAGGACCGGGACGGACGAACCTCTGGTGTGCCAGTTGTTCCGCCAGGAGCACGGCTGGTTGGCTACGTTCGGAAGGGATAACCGCTGAAAGCATCTAAGCGGGAAGCCTGCTTCAAGATGAGGTTTCCATGAGGGCTTGACCCTCGAGAGGCTCCCAGCAGACCACTGGGTAGATAGGCCGGACGTGGAAGAGAGGACTAACGACTCTCGGAGCTGACCGGTACTAATAAGCCGATAACTTGATAACACTCAATTTTTGTGTGCTACGCGTCCACTGTGCGGTTCTCGGGTAACGGCCGAGAACCGGTTGACAACCCAATAGAGTTACGGCGGTCATAGCGAGGGGGAAACGCCCGGTCCCATTCCGAACCCGGAAGCTAAGCCCCTCTGCGCCGATGGTACTGCACGGGAGACTGTGTGGGAGAGTAGGTCGCCGCCGGACAATCATTCAACGAAGGCCCACCCCACTTTGGGGTGGGCCTTCGTCGTTGTGATGAACTTCAAGCGCACCATGTCGCTGCAGGTCACCACCGCCGTACCACGACCGCACACCGCGCGACGCAGCTCGAGACCTTCTCGCTGCGGCGAGCGGATGCGATGATAGTCATGCAGGGTCAACTTGAAGAGGGAGTACACGTGAGCGACCACCAGGACCGATCGGGCGCCGGCAGAGGCCGCGAGGACGGCAGAGCTGGAGGCTACGGCCGGAACAACGGCGGAGCAGGACGTGGAGGCCCTTCAGGTTCGCGCCCCGACAGCCGCGGCCCGCGCCGCGACGACCGCCCCCAGGGCGACCGTCCCTCCTACGGCGACCGCGGTCCCCGTCGCGACGACCGCCCCCAGGGCGAGCGACCGGCCTACGGTGACCGCCCCCGTCGCGACGACCGCCCCCAGGGTGACCGTCCGTCGTACGGTGACCGCGGCCCCCGTCGCGACGACCGTGCGCAGGGTGGACGCCCCTCCTACGGCGACCGTCCCACGTCGGGTGACCGTCCGTCGTACGGCGACCGCCCCCGTCGCGACGACCGCCCTCAGGGTGACCGTCCCTCCTACGGCGACCGCGGCCCGCGCCGCGATGACCGCGCGCAGGGCGGACGTCCGTCGTACGGCGACCGTCCCGCGTCCGGTGACCGTGCTCCCCGTCGCGACGACCGTCCCCAGGGTGACCGTCCCTCCTACGGCGACCGCGGCCCGCGCCGCGACGACCGCGCTCAGGGCGGACGCCCGTCGTACGGCGACCGTCCGACGTCCGGCGACCGTCCGTCCTACGGTGACCGCGGTCCCCGTCGTGACGACCGTGCCCAGGGTGACCGCCCCTCGTACGGCGACCGTGGTCCGCGCCGCGACGACCGCCCCCAGGGCGACCGTCCGTCGTACGGTGACCGTGGCCCGCGTCGTGATGACCGTGCGCAGGGTGGACGTCCGTCCTACGGCGACCGTCCGGCTTCCGGTGACCGTCCGTCGTACGGTGACCGTGGCCCGCGTCGTGATGACCGTGCGCAGGGTGGACGTCCGTCCTACGGCGACCGTCCGGCTTCCGGTGACCGTCCGTCGTACGGTGACCGCGGCCCGCGTCGTGATGACCGCCCCCAGGGTGACCGTCCCTCCTACGGTGACCGCGGTCCCCGTCGTGATGACCGTGCGCAGGGTGGACGTCCGTCCTACGGCGACCGTCCCGCGACCGGTGACCGTGCTCCCCGTCGCGACGACCGCCCCCAGGGTGACCGTCCCTCCTACGGCGACCGCGGCCCGCGCCGCGACGACCGCCCCCAGGGTGGACGCCCGTCCTACGGCGACCGTCCCGCGACCGGTGACCGTGCTCCCCGTCGCGACGACCGCCCCCAGGGTGACCGTCCCTCCTACAGCGACCGCGGCCCGCGCCGCGACGACCGTGCCCAGGGTGACCGTCCCCGTCAGGACCGCCCCCGCCAGGACCGTGCCCCCGCGCGCTCCGAGGCGCCTCGGGACCGTGCTCCTCGCGAGGAGAGCGCCCCGGCGACGCGGACCTTCCGTGACGACGCCTCGGTCCGGCACGCAGCTCCGCAGCTGCCCGAGGGCATCACGTTCTCGGACCTGGACCGCGACGCCCGTGGACGCCTGCGCACGCTGACCAAGGAGAACGCCGAGACCGTCGGCCTGCACCTGGTCGCTGCCGGACTCCTCCTCGAGACCGAGCCCGAGCTGGCCTACGAGCACGCCCAGGAGGCCGTCCGTCGCGCCGGTCGTGTCGACATCGTCCGTGAGGCCGCAGGGCTCACCGCGTACCGCACCGAGCGCTTCGCGGAAGCCCTCCGGGAGCTCCGCACCGTGCGTCGCCTCAACGGCTCGTCCGAGCACCTCGCCATCATGGCCGACTGCGAGCGTGGGCTCGGGCGCCCTGAGCGCGCCATCGCCCTCGCGGCTACCCCTGAGGCCGAGACCCTCGAGGACGACCAGAAGGTGGAGCTCGCCATCGTGGTGAGCGGCGCCCGGGTCGACCTCGGCGAGCTCGAGGCCGCAGAGTCCGTCCTCGCCGGGATCACCGTCCCCAAGGGCGACCGCCCGCTGCAGGTGCGCGTCATCGAGGCCCGCGCCGGCGTGCTCGAGGCTGCCGGGCGGACCGAGGACGCTGCGGCGCTCCTCGCGACCCTCACCACCAAGGAGCGCACCGAGATCGGTGTCCTGGCCCCCGACGAGGACGTCGTCGTGTTCGACCTCGGTGACGAAGAGGTTGACGACGAAGTGTCTGACGCCGACGAGTCCGATGACGACGCTGACGCCGAGGCCGAGGCGGCGGACGTCCCCGAGGGCGACGCGCAGGCGGAGAGCCCGGCTGGCACGACCACGCCGACCGCGACCGTTGCCACGACCGCAGAGGAGCGCCAGGACGACGAGCAGGACGACGCGTGAGCGCCGTGCTGCGCGGGAGCGACCTCCCGCTGGCCGAGGCCTTCGACCTCGCCCTCGTCGACCTCGACGGCGTGGCCTACAAGGGGCACGAGCCGATCGTGCACGCCGCTCACGGGCTGACCTCAGCCCGTGAGCGGGGCCTGCGCCTCGTGTTCGTCACCAACAACGCCTCGCGCGAGCCCGGCTCGGTGTCCGACCAGCTCACCTCGCTCGACATCCCGGCCGAGCCGGCCGACGTCATGACGGCCGCACAGGCCTGCGCGCGTCTGCTGGCCGACCACGTCGCTCCCGGCGCACGCGTCCTCGTGGTCGGTGGGGCCGGCCTGGTCACCGCCGTGACCGAGGCCGGCTACGAGGTCGTCACGAGCGCCGACGACCGTCCCGACGCCGTCGCGCAGGGCTTCGACCCGTCGCTCGGCTGGAAGGACCTCGCCGAGGCCGCCTACGCGGTCGCCGCGGGTGCCGCGTACGTCGTGAGCAACCGCGACCTCTCGCTGCCCACGGCCCGGGGCTTCGCACCGGGCAACGGAGCGCTCGTCGGGGCCGTCGTCGCCGCGACCGGCGTCGAGCCGTCCAGCGCGGGCAAGCCGTCGCCCGCCATGTACGCCATGGCGGTCGAGCGCGTGGGCGCCGAGCGTCCGCTCGTCGTCGGCGACCGGCTCGACACCGACCTCGCCGGGGCGCGCTCCGGCGGGTACCCCGGTCTGCACGTCCTCACCGGCGTCAACAGCGCCCGCGACGACGTGCTCGCGCACCCGGGGGAGCGTCCCGACTTCATCGGGGCGGACCTGCGCAGCCTGCTCGAGCCGCACCCGCTCCCGGTCGTGGGCGACGACGGCTGGTGGACCTGCCGCGAGGCGTCCGCCCGCGTCGTCGGCGACCAGCTCGAGGTGCAGGCCGGACCGCACGGCTCCGACCCCGTGGACCTCGTCCGGGCCGCGTGCTCCGCCGCCTGGGCGCACGTCGACGCGGGCGGGACGCTCGACCCGGCGTCCGTCCCCGAGATGGCCGTCCCTGCCGAGAGCGACGTCTGATCGAGGTCTGATCGCTGTGCGCAGCGCCTGGTCCTGGCCGGCAGCCGGTAGCGTGGTCGCCAGACGACCACGCCCGGCTGTCGCCGGACTGCCCTGAGGCAGCCCGGCGACCACGGCGCGCTGCTCACGCAGGGCGCCGTCCGGACCCGCACCACGACAGGGAGACGACACCGTGACCCAGGAGCCACCCCGCCCTGCGCCCCGGGCAGTGCCGGGCCCCGTGCCCGACCAGACCGAGCGGACCCTCGCGTCCCTCGACGACGCCCTGCGTCCCCTCGACACGCTCGTCGACCGTCCCGTCGACGAGCACCCCGCCGTCTTCGAGGCGGTCCACGAGTCACTACGACGCACCCTCACGGAGCCTGACAGCTGATGACCACCTCGCACCCCACGCAGCCCCCCGCCCGCACCGCGGCACCCGCCGGCGCGCCCGGTGGGAGCTCCCCGGACGCCGCACCGCAGGGAGAGCAGCGTCTCGACGCCGAGCTGGTCCGGCGCGGCCTCGCGCGCTCGCGCGGCCAGGCCGTCGCCCTCGTCAAGAGCGGTGCGGTGACCGTGGGCTCCGAGGTCGTGCGACGTGCCTCGACCGTGGTCGCCGCCTCCACGGAGATCACCGTGGAGGCCGACGCCGACGACCCCGGCTTCGTCTCGCGGGCCGGCTTCAAGCTCGACGGCGTCCTGGTGGCCCTCGGCGACCAGGGACCGAGGGTCTCGGGCGCCGACTGCCTCGACCTCGGGGCCTCGACCGGTGGCTTCACCGACGTCCTGCTCCGTCGTGGTGCACGCAGCGTCGTGGCGCTCGACGTCGGCCACGGACAGCTCGTCGAGCCGCTGCGCAGCGACCCCAGGGTCCACGTCGTCGAGCGCTTCAACGCCCGCGAGCTCACCGCCGCCGCGCTGCCGACGGTCCCCTCGGTGGTCGTCGCGGACATCTCCTTCATCTCGCTGACGCTCGTGCTCGACGCGCTCGTCGCCTCGGTCCCCGACGACGCCGAGCTGCTGCTCATGGTCAAGCCGCAGTTCGAGGTCGGCCGCGAGCACCTCGGGTCCGGGGGAGTGGTGCGCGACACCGCGCTCCACGCCCGTGCCGTGCGCGGCGTGGTCGACGCCGCGGACCGTCTCGGCCTCGGGACCCGGGCGATCGTGCCCAGCCCGCTGCCCGGACCGAACGGGAACCGTGAGTTCTTCGTGTGGTTCTCGCGTGCCGCTGCGCAGATGTCACCGTCGGATGACACGATCGGACGAGCCGTCGGCCACCCGGTCGAGGCTGGTGCGGCTGTCACCTGGGTGACGGCCGACGACGCCGACCCCGCTGGAGGCCGTTCGTGACACGCAAGATCCTCGTGGTGACCCACGGCGGCCGGCAGGAAGCCGTCGCCGGGTTGCGCGAGGCCGTCCCGGCGCTGTGCGCGGCCGGGTTCGAGGTCGCGCTCCACGACCACGACCTCGCCGCCGAGATGGGCACGGGGTCCTTCGTGCTCGACGAGGCGCGCGACCTCCTGGACGGGACCGAGCTCGTCATGGTGCTCGGCGGTGACGGCACCATCCTGCGCGCCGCCGAGATCACGCACGGGACCCAGGTCCCGCTGCTCGGGGTGAACCTCGGGCACGTCGGCTTCCTCGCCGAGAGCGAGCGCGAGAAGCTCACCGAGACCGTCCAGCGGCTCGCCGACAACGACTACGTCGTCGAGGAGCGCGGTGTGCTCGACGTCCGCACCTACCTGCCGGGCAGCTCCGAGCCGGTGCGCGACTGGGCGCTCAACGAGGCGACGATCGAGAAGCACGAGCGCACCCTGATGATCGAGGTCGCCATCGAGGTCGACGGCCGCCCGCTGTCCTCCTTCGGGTGCGACGGCGTCGTCATGGCGACCGCGACCGGCTCGACCGCCCACGCGTTCTCCGCCGGCGGCCCGGTGATCTGGCCCGACGTCGACGCCAAGCTGCTCGTGCCGCTGTCTGCGCACGCACTCTTCGCACGGCCCCTGGTGGTCGGCCCGGGGTCGATGTTCGCGGTCGAGGTCGCGACGCGCTCGGGTGCCGGCGGCGTGCTCATCGCCGACGGCCGTCGCCGGACCTCGCTGCCCGTCGGGTCGCGGGTCGAGGTGCGCACCGGTGACACGCCGCTGCGCTTCGCCCGTCTCAACCAGGCACCGTTCACCGACCGGCTCGTCAGCAAGTTCAACCTTCCCGTGGTCGGCTGGCGCGGCCTCGCCGACGAGGCCGCAGCGCACCGTGACGAGCCCGCCAGCAGCACGGCAGAACCCCAGCCCGACACCGAGAACACCCCGCAGACTTCACAGACGAGGTGACACAGTGCTCCACGAGATGAGCATCGAGAACCTGGGCGTCATCAGCCGCACCCGGGTCGAGTTCTCGCCCGGTCTCACGGTGATCACCGGTGAGACCGGTGCCGGCAAGACCATGATCCTCAGCGGCCTCGGCCTGCTCATGGGCGGCAAGGCCGACGCGCAGGTCGTGCGCACCGGTACCGACGCCGCCGTGGTCGAGGGACGCGTCGTGGCGGACAGCGCCTCGCTCGCCGCGCGTGTCGACGAGACCGGCGCCGTCCTCGACGACGACGGCAGCCTGCTCATCGTCCGCACCGTCGCCGCGCAGGGACGCTCACGCACCCACCTCGGTGGACGCTCCGTGCCGCAGGCCGTGCTCGCCGACCTCGCCGAAGACCTCGTGACCATCCACGGCCAGTCGGACCAGATGCGCCTGCGCTCCCCGCAGCGCCAGCGCGAGGCCCTCGACTCCTTCGCCGGGGAGGTCGTCACCACGGCCCTCGCCGAGTACCGGGCGCTGTGGAACGAGCGCGCCGCCTCCGCAGCCGAGCTCGAAGAGCTCGTCGGGCGTGCCCAGGAGCGCGCCCGCGAGGCCGAGCTGCTCCGCCTCGGCCTCGCGGAGGTCGAGCGGGTGGCACCCCAGCCGGGGGAGGACACCGAGCTCGCCCAGGAGGCCGAGCGCCTCAGCAACTCCGAAGAGCTCCGCACCGCCGCCCAGGACGCGCTGCTGGCCGTCGCGGGCGACGACCTCGCCGACGTGGCGGTCGGCTCGGGCTCGAACGCCGTCGAGCTCGTCGACCGTGCCCGTCGGCTCGCCGAGCACGGCGGCCAGTTCGACCCCGAGCTCGAGGCCGTCGGCAAGTCCCTGGCGTCGGTGGCCTACGCCCTGGCCGACGTCGGCACCGAGCTCTCCGGGTACCTGGCGGCGCTCGACGCGGACCCGGCACGGCTCGAGACCGTCGAGGCACGCCGCGCCGAGCTCGGGCACCTCACGCGGTCCTACGGCGAGACCGTCGACGAGGTCCTCGCCTGGGCGTCGACCTCGGGGCTGCGGCTCGCCGAGCTCGACGACTCGGACGGTCGCATCGAGGTCCTCACCGAGTCGCTCGCGGCGCTCGACGCACGCCTCGTCGAGCGTGCCGCCGCACTGACCGCCGCCCGTACCGCGGCCGCGGTCTCGCTCTCCGACGCGGTGACCGAGGAGCTCACCGGGCTGGCGATGTCCGGGGCCACCCTCACCATCGAGATCGACACCCTCGAGGACCTCGGTCCGTGGGGTGCCGACAGCGTCCAGATGCTCCTCAGCGCGCACCGCGGCGGACCCCCCCGCCCCCTCGGCAAGGGCGCCTCGGGCGGTGAGCTGTCCCGCGTGATGCTCGCGATCGAGGTCGCCCTCGCCACGGCCGACGCCTCCGGCGCGCGCCGCACCCCGACGATGGTGTTCGACGAGGTCGACGCCGGGGTCGGCGGCAAGGCGGCGCTCGAGGTCGGGCAGCGCCTGGCCCGCCTCGCGCGGACCACGCAGGTGATCGTCGTCACGCACCTCGCGCAGGTCGCGGCCTACGCGGACGTCCAGCTCGTGGTGTCCAAGGGGGCCAGCGCGCAGGGCGCCGACGGGCAGGACGCGGACGCCGACGTCATCACACAGTCGGGCATCCGCATCGTCGCAGGTGACGACCGCGTGCAAGAGCTCGCACGCATGCTCTCGGGGCAGGACTCCGAGGCCGCGCTCAGCCACGCGGCGGAGCTTCTCGAGCGTGCCGCTGTGAGAACATGAGCGTGATGAAGCTCAGACGACGATCGACTGCCAAGGATGCGGCGCACCCTCTGCAGGGAGTCACGGGGACCGCCAAGGTCGACCGACGGACCAAAGATCTCACCAAGCGCCTGCGCCCCGGCGACATCGCGGTGATCGACCACCTCGACATCGACCGTGTCGCCGCCGAGGCGCTCGTGGCCGCCCAGCCCTCCGCGGTGCTCAACGCCGCGAAGTCGATCTCCGGGCGCTACCCCAACCTCGGCCCCAGCATCCTCGTCGAGGCCGGCGTCGTCCTCGTCGACGACCTCGGGGCCGACGTGATGTCCGTGCGCGAGGGCAAGACCCTGCGCATCGACGACGGTGCCGTGTACCTCGGGGACACCCTCGTCACCGAGGGGGTCGTCCAGGACGTCGAGAGCGTCACCCGCGACCTCGAGGAGGCCCGCGAGGGCCTCTCCGCCCAGCTGGAGTCCTTCGCGGCCAACACCATGGACTACCTCCGGCGCGAGCGGGACCTGCTGCTCGACGGCGTCGGCATCCCGGAGATCTCCACCAAGATCGCCGGTCGCCAGGTGCTCATCGTCGTCCGCGGGTACCACTACCGCGAAGACCTCAAGACGCTGCGCTCCTACATCAAGGAGTTCCGCCCCATCCTCATCGGCGTCGACGGCGGCGCCGACGCGATCATCGAGGCGGGCTGGAGCCCGGACCTCATCGTCGGCGACATGGACTCCGTCTCCGACAAGGCGCTGCGCTGCGGCGCCGAGGTCGTGGTGCACGCCTACCGCGACGGCCGCGCCCCCGGGCTCGAGCGCGTCGAGGCGCTCGCCGTGCCCTTCGTCGTGTTCCCCGCCGCGGGCACCAGCGAGGACATCGCGATGCTGCTCGCCGACGACATGGGTGCCGAGGTGATCGTCGCCGTCGGCACGCACGCCACGCTCGTGGAGTTCCTCGACAAGGGGCGCGCCGGCATGGCGAGCACCTTCCTCACCCGCCTGCGCGTCGGCGGCAAGCTCGTCGACGCCAAGGGCGTCTCGCGCCTCTACCGGCACCGCATCTCGACGGCCCAGCTGATCCTGCTGGCCGTCGCGGGTATCGCCGCCGTCGTCGCGGCGATGGTCTCGACGTCCGTCGGGCAGACCTTCCTCGGGTTGACCGGGGCACGCATCGACGACCTCTGGTCGTGGGTCGTCTCCCTGGCCTGGTGGACCTGATGGGCGCCCCGCCCGCAGCCACCGCCCTGACAGCTGACAGAAAGTTCCAGTGACGTGATCGACTTCCGGTACCACATCGTCTCGCTCATCTCGGTGTTCCTGGCCCTGGCCGTCGGGATCATCCTCGGTGCGGGCCCGCTCAAGGAGTCCATCGGCGACACCCTCACCGGGCAGGTCGACGTCCTGCGCTCCGAGAAGGACGCCCTGCGCACCGAGCTCGACGAGACGCAGGCGACGCTCGCGGGGACCGACGCCTTCGTCGAGGGTGCAGCACCCGCGCTCCTCGACGGCGTGCTCCCCGGGTGGCGGGTCGGCGTGATCCAGCTGGGCCCGGTCGACGACGCCGTCCAGAGCGCGATCGAGCAGCAGGTGCAGGCCGCCGGGGCGAGCGTCACGGCGACGACCCGCATCACGGACACCTGGACGGCCGCAGACCAGGCCGACTTCCGGCAGTCCTACGCGACGAGCCTCGCAGAGTTCCTCCCGGACACCGCGGCCTCCGAGGGCTTCGAGCTCGTCCTCGCCCGCGCCCTGGTGCTCTCGATCGCCGACGTGGACCCGTCGAACCCGGACGCCTTCTCGTCGAACGCAGCGCTGGTCCGCCGGAGCCTCGTCGACGGCGGGCTCATCGAGATGCCCGTCGACCCCACCGCCCCCGTCGACGCGATCGTCCTCGTCGGGACCGCGGACTCCGCAGCCGGCTCGGACGAGGCTGACGCCGTCGCCGACCGCTCGGCGGTCACCGCGATCCAGCTCAAGCTCGTCACCGCGTCCGAGACCGGCTCGCAGGGCGCCGTCGTGGTCTCGGGAGCCCCGCTCGAGGGCGACCTCGTCTCGACGATCCGCACCGACAGCGACCTCCAGGGGACCACGACCACGGTCTCCGACGTCGAGTCCATGACCGGCCAGGTCAACGTCCCGCTCTCCCTCGCGGCCCGTCTCGCGGGGCAGGTCGGCCAGTTCGGCACCGGGACCGGTGCGACCGCGGCGATCCCGCCGCGCGTCGTGCTCGACCCGGTGGTCCGCCAGGCGGTCGAGGAGGGCGCCGTCGAGGGCGAGCCCGTCGACCCCGCAGGCGAGGCCGGCGACCCGGCCACCGGCGAGGGCGACGCAGGGTGAGTGCCCGGCGGTGGCTCGGCGGCGCGCTCGTCGCCGCTGCCACGACGAGCCTCGTCCGCTCCCGTCTCGGGCGCACCCCGCCCGGCGGGCCCGCCCGCTGGGACCGGACGAACCACCAGGGCACCTCGGTCAGCCTCCTCGAGGGACCGGCCGTGGCCGCGGGCCTCGCGGCCGGCGCGCTCGTGTCGGGCGGCTCCACCCGATCGAGGCTCGGTCACACGACCGCCACGGTCGGAGCCCTGGTCTTCGGTCTCGTCGACGACCTCGCCGAGGACACCAGCACCCGCTCCAAGGGGCTCCGCGGACACCTCGGGGCAGCCCTGCACGGTGACCTCACCACCGGCGGCCTGAAGGTCCTCGGCATCGGTGCCACCGGTCTGGTCGCCGCTGCCCTCGCCCCGCCCCGCGAGCCCTGCGGCCCGGGTCGGCGCACGGTCGACCTCGTGGTCGACGGCGCGGTCGTCGCGGGAGCCGCCAACCTCGCCAACCTCCTCGACCTCCGCCCGGGCCGCGCGCTCAAGGCGGGCAGCGCCGCAGCACTGGCGCTGTCGGGGACGACAGCCTCCGGCCCGGCCGGCGCCGTGCTCGGCGCCGCCGCCGCAGCAGCCCCGGCCGACCTCGCCGGAGACGACATGCTCGGAGACTCCGGCGCCAACGCGCTCGGGGCGCTCCTCGGCTCTGCCGTGGTGCAGGGGACCAGCCGTCGTGCGCGGGGGACCGTCCTGGTCGTCCTCGTCGGCCTGACCCTCGCGAGCGAGCGCGTGAGCTTCTCCCAGGTGATCGCCCGCACCCCCTGGCTCGACGCCGTCGACCGCTGGGGCCGCCCGCCAGCACCGACAGCCCCGGCAGCACCGTCGACGCGCCCCGCGGCAGAGGGCCCGGGCGCGGCCGTCACGGACGGCAGCACGCGGCCGTGAGAGCACGGCTGGCGGCGGCGAGCCAGACCCTCGCGGGGGCCGCCGTGATGATCACCCTCGTCACGGTGCTGAGCCGGCTCCTCGGGTTCGGCCGCTGGGTCGTCCAGGCCAGCGAGCTCGGCACCGGTGGGGTCGCGAGCGCCTACGCGACCGCGAACGTGCTCCCCAACGTGCTCTTCGAGGTGGCTGCGGGCGGAGCGCTCGCCGGAGCGGTCGTCCCGCTGCTCGCCGGGCCGATCCTGCGCCGTGCGAAGGTCGACGTCGACGCGATCGCCTCGGCGCTCCTCACCTGGGCGGTCGTCGTCCTCGTCCCGCTCGGCCTGGCCCTCGCCGTCTTCGCGCGGCCCGTCATCGGGCTGCTCCCCGGTGTGGGGACCGGTCCCGAGGCTGACGTCGCGACCTACTTCTTGCGGGTCTTCGCGATCCAGCTGCCGCTCTACGGCGTCGGCGTGGTGCTGGCCGGTGTGCTGCAGGCCGGCCGCCGGTTCTTCTGGCCCGCCGCCGCCCCCATGTTCTCGAGCGTCGTGGTGATCGTCGCGTACCTCGTGTTCGGACGCCTCGCCGACGGGCAGCAGGGCAGCCCGGGCGAGCTCTCGGCCGCGGCCGTCGGCTGGCTCGCGTGGGGCACCACCGCGGGTGTCGCGGCCATGAGCCTGCCGCTGCTCGTCCCCGCGCTGCGCACGGGCCTGCGGCTGCGCCCCAGCCTCCGGTTCCCCGCGGGCGTCGGGTCGCGCGCCCGGCGGCTCGCGACGGCCGGCATCGGCGCGCTCGTCGCCCAGCAGGTCTCCGTGCTCGTGGTGATGTACGCGGCGCTCTCCTCGGGGGGCCAGCACACCTTCAACGTCTACCAGTATTCGCAGGCGGTCTACGTGCTCCCGTACGCGGTGCTCGCGGTCCCGCTCGCGACGAGCGCCTTCCCACGTCTCGCCGCTCGCGCCGACGCCGGCGACCGTGCCGGGTTCGCCCGCCTGAGCGCTGTCGCGACCCGCGCGGTCGTCGCCGTGAGTGCGGTCGGCGCCGCGGTCCTGCTGAGCGTCGCGGGCGCCGTCGAGGCGTTCTTCGACGCCTTCACCCCCGGCGGTACAGACGGCATGGCCGTCGCGATCGCGTGGTCCGCCCCGGGGCTCGTCGGGTTCGCGCTGCTCTTCCTCCTCTCCCGGTCCCTCTACTCGCTCGACGCGGGTCGCGCCGCGGTGGTCGGCGCCGCCCTCGGGTGGGGAGCGGTCGTCGCCGTCGCCGCGGTGCTCCCGGCGGTGCTCACCTCGGGGACGCAGGACCAGACGCTCACCCTGGCCTCCCTCGGCGCCGCCGGCTCCGCCGGGATGCTCGTCGCCGGGGTGACGCTCCTCGGCGCCGTGCGCCGCCGGGCAGGCGCCGCCGCTGTCGCGGGCCTGCCCCGCACTGCCGTCGTGGCCGTCCTCGCGGGCGCCGCAGGCGGCTGGCTGGGGCACGCGCTCGCCGACCTCCTGCTGCCGACCGGCGCCTCGGTCGTCGAGGCGTTGCTGGCCGGCGTCGCCGCCGGGGTGCTCGCGCTCGTCGTCACCGCCGGGACCCTCGTGGTGGCCGACACCTCGGTCCGCGACCTCGTCCGCGCCCGGCGTGCGGGCACGGCGCCGGAGCCTGGCGCAGCGTCAGAGCCGAGCACCGCGTCGGACTCAGGTACTGCGGCAGAGCCGGCGGCAGTGCCCGTCGCCGGGACCGGCGACGTCCTCGGTCCCGGCAGCCTCGCGACGCTCCCTGACGTCCCGCCGGCCCGGGTCCTCCAGGTGCTCGGGTCGAGCGCCGGGGGAGTGGCCCGCCACGTCGGACAGCTGGCTGCAGCGCTCGGAGCGCCGGGCAGCGCGGCCCCCTCGGTCGTGGTCGTCGCGGGACCGGAGTCGGTCCGGACCCTCGTCGCCTCCGAGCGCGTGCGCTTCGTGCCGGTCGAGATCACCGACCGGCCCCGGCCGACGGCCGACCTCGGTGCGGTGCGCACGCTGCGCGGTCTCTCGGCGCGTGCCGACGTGGTCCACGCGCACGGCCTGCGTGCCGGTGCCCTCGCCGTGATCGCGGCCCGGTCGCTGCGGCAGGGACACCGGCCCACGATCGTCGTGACGCTCCACAACCTGCCGGTCGGCGGTCGTGCCGTCCGCACCGTCTCCGGTGTGCTCGAGCGCGTGGTCGCCCGCGGGGCCGGCACGGTCCTCGGGGTGAGCACCGACCTCGTCGAGCGCGCACGCGACCGCGGGGCCCGGTCGACGGCCCGGGCGCTCGTGCCCTCCCCGCAGCAGCAGGCCCCCGACGTCCCCGACCGGGCCACGACGCGTGCGGGGCTCGGCCTCGGGCCGGACGAGCGTCTGGTCGTGACGGTCGGGCGCCTCGCGCTCCAGAAGGGCCTGCCGACGCTGCTCGACGCCGTCGCGCACGTCGGGCGCACGGCCCCGCAGCACCGGGTGCGGTGGGTGGTCGCCGGAGGCGGGCCGCTGCACGACGAGCTGGCCCGTCGCGTGCGTGACGAGCGTCTCCCCGTCGACCTGCTCGGACCGCGCGACGACGTCGCCGCCCTCCAGGGGGCCGCCGACATAGTGGTCAGCGCAGCGGTCTGGGAGGGGCAGCCGCTCAACCTGCAGGAGGCGCTGCGCGTCGGGGCCGCGGTGGTCGCCACCGACGCCGGAGGCACCCGGGAGGTCACGGGAGACGCCGCTGTGCTGGTCCCCGTGGGCGACGCGGCCGCCCTCGCCGACGCCGTCGCGGTCCTGCTGTCCGACCCCGAGGCCCTCGCCGACAGGCGCCGCCGCTCGCTCGTCCAGGCCTCCGCGCTCCCGACCGTGGGCGACGCTGTGACGCAGCTCGCCACCGTGTACCACCGGCCTTCCCCGGCCGGGGGCCTCCCGGCCCGACCCGTCGACTGATAGAGTGGAACCCCGTGGCAGACCATGTGAACAGGCTCCAGTCCAGCAACCGAGTCCGGTCGGAATCGACGACACGGCACATCTTCGTGACCGGGGGTGTCGCCTCCTCCCTGGGTAAGGGACTGACGGCGTCCAGCCTCGGTCGACTGCTCCGGGCCCGCGGGCTCCGAGTCACCATGCAGAAGCTCGACCCGTACCTCAACGTGGACCCGGGCACCATGAACCCGTTCCAGCACGGTGAGGTCTTCGTCACCGAGGACGGGGCCGAGACCGACCTCGACATCGGGCACTACGAGCGCTTCCTCGACGTCGACCTCGAGGCGGCGGCGAACGTCACGACCGGCCAGGTGTACTCCCAGGTCATCGCCAAGGAACGACGCGGCGAGTACCTCGGCGACACCGTCCAGGTCATCCCGCACATCACCGACGAGATCAAGAGCCGCATGCGTGCGCAGGCGAGCGACGACGTCGACGTGATCATCACCGAGATCGGCGGGACCGTCGGGGACATCGAGTCCCAGCCCTTCCTCGAGGCCGCCCGTCAGGTGCGCCACGAGCTCGGCCGCGACGACGTGTTCTTCCTCCACGTCTCCCTCGTGCCGTACATCGGCCCGAGCGGAGAGCTCAAGACGAAGCCGACCCAGCACTCGGTCGCCGCGCTGCGCAGCATCGGCATCCAGCCCGACGCGATCGTGCTCCGCTCGGACCGCGAGGTCCCCGAGGGCACCAAGCGCAAGATCGCGCTGTTCTGCGACGTCGACAACGAGGCCGTCATCAACTGCATGGACGCGCCGAGCATCTACGACATCCCGCGGGTCATCCACTCGGAGGGCCTCGACGCCTACGTCGTGCGCCGCCTCGGCCTGCCCTTCCACGACGTGGACTGGGACGGCTGGTCGCAGCTCCTCGAGCGCGTGCACGAGCCCGCGCACCGCGTGGAGATCGCGCTCGTCGGCAAGTACATCGACCTCCCCGACGCGTACCTCTCGGTCACCGAGGCGCTGCGCGCCGGCGGGTTCGCCAACGACACCAAGGTCGTCATCCGCTGGGTCCCGTCCGACGACTGCCAGACCCCAGAGGGCGCCCAGACGTCCCTCGAGGGCGTCGACGCGGTCCTCGTCCCCGGCGGCTTCGGCGTGCGCGGCATCGAGGGCAAGCTCGGCGCGCTGCGCTGGGCGCGCGAGGGCGGCGTGCCGACGCTCGGCATCTGCCTCGGCCTGCAGTCCATGGTCATGGAGTACGCACGGAACGTCGTCGGGCTCGAGGGCGCGTCGTCGTCGGAGTTCGACCCGGCGACCCCGCACCCGGTGATCGCGACCATGGCGGAGCAGCAGAGCTTCGTCGACGGCGCGGGCGACCTCGGCGGCACCATGCGCCTGGGCGCCTACGACGCGGCCCTCGCGCCGGGGTCCGTCGCGGCCGGCGTGTACGGCTCGGAGCTCGTGTCGGAGCGTCACCGCCACCGCTACGAGGTGAACAACGCCTACCGCGCGCAGCTCGAGGAGGCCGGGCTGGTCTTCTCCGGCACCTCGCCCGACGGCACCCTCGTGGAGTTCGTCGAGCTGGCCAAGGACGTGCACCCGTTCTACATCTCGACGCAGGCGCACCCCGAGTTCAAGTCCCGCCCGACCCGCGCGCACCCGCTGTTCGCCGGTCTCGTCCGGGCTGCCCTCGACCGCCAGGGCGTCTGACATGAGCGACGGCGCCCAGGGAGCAGGCAGCACCGAGCCTGTCGTCGACGTGCTCGCACCGCGAGAGGTCCTCGGCCACGAGGTCCTCGTGCAGGGTCGGATCTTCGACCTCGTCCGTGACGAGGTCGACCTTGACCACTCCGTGGTGCACCGCGAGTACGTCGACCACCCCGGCGCCGTCGCCGTGGTCGTCCTCGACGACCACGACAGGGTGCTGCTGCTCAGGCAGTACCGTCACCCGGTCCGCCGCGAGCTGTGGGAGCCGCCCGCCGGCCTCCTCGACGTCGCAGGGGAGGCCGCGCAGATCGGCGCAGCGCGCGAGCTCGCCGAGGAGGCCGACCTCGTCGCGGCCAGCTGGCACACCCTCGTGGACTACTACACGACCCCCGGCGGCAACAACGAGGCCCTGCGGGTGTTCCTCGCCCGTGACCTCAGCCCCGTCCCCGAGGCCGACCGCCACGTGCGCGAGGACGAGGAGCGCGACATCGAGCCGCGCTGGGTCCCGCTCGACGAGGCTGCCGACGCGGTGCTCCGCGGTGATCTGCACAACCCCTCGGCCGTGGTCGGCGTGCTCGCCGCGGTCGCCTCGCGCGCCGGCGGGTGGGCCAGCCTGCGCCCGGCCGACGCGCCGTGGCCCGAGCGACGCCAGGCGCAGGACTGACGGTGCCGTCGGGCCCAGAGCCGACGGAGCCCGACCGCTCGCCGCAGCGTCCGCCGGGAACAGCCCCGGCCTCGCCTCCGGCCTCGCCTTCGGCTCGTCGCCGCGCCACCGCGGCGCTCGTCGCGGTGGTGGTGGTCGCGACGGGTCTGGGCGTCCGCGGCCTGGCCGGGGGACCGGTGGCCTCGGCCGCCGGTGACGTCCTCTACGCCGTGCTCGTCTACCTGCTCGTGGTGGTCCTCGCGCCCCGTCTGCAGCCCGTGCGGGTCGGTGCGGTCGCGCTGGCCGTCTGCTGGGCGGTCGAGCTCGCGCAGACCACCGGGGTGCCGGCAGCGCTCGCCGAGGCGTGGTGGCCCGTCCGGTACGTGCTCGGCACGTCCTTCGTGTGGACCGACCTGCTGCTCGGGGCGGTCGGCGCGCTCCTCGCGTGCGGCGTCGACCTCGCGCTCCGAGGACCCCGCGCCCGGCGGTCCGTCTCAGCACGTGGTCAGGTCGCGTCTCCGGGAACAGGACGCCCGGTCTGAGAGGTTGTCGAGGTCATGCCCTCGACACCACCACCGCACGCCGCTGCGCGCCCCGCCGTCGCTCGCCCTGACCGCATCAGTGCTGGTCTCGTCCTGCTGCTCTCGGCGCTCACCGCGATCGGGCCGCTCACCATCGACCTGTACCTCTCGGCCTTCCCCGAGATCGTCGCGGAGATGGGCACGACCGAGTCCCGCGTGCAGCTGACGCTCACCGCGACCCTCGCGGGGCTCGCGATCGGCCAGCTGGTCATCGGTGCGCTCTCCGACGCCGTCGGGCGACGCGCCCCGCTCCTCGTGGCCCTCACGGTGTACGTCCTCGCGTCGAGCGCGATCGTCGCCGTCGACGGCATCGTGTGGCTCACCGTGCTGCGGTTCGTGCAGGGTCTCTCTGCCGCCGCAGGCATGGTGCTCTCGATGGCGGTGGTCCGTGACACCTTCCACGGGTTCCAGATCGGCAAGGTCATCGCGCGGCTCATGCTCGTGGTCGGCGTCGCGCCGATCCTCGCCCCGACCCTCGGCGCGCAGTTCCTGCGCCTGGGCTCCTGGCGGCTCATGTTCGTCGCGCTGGCCGTCGTCGGCGCGATCCTGCTCGTGGTCGTCGCGCTGCGCCTCGAGGAGTCGCTGCCGGTCGAGCGTCGTCGCACGGGCGGGCTGGGGGAGGCGCTGCGCTCCTACGCCGACCTCGTCCGCGACTGGTCGTTCTTCGGCCTCGCGCTGCTCGCGGGCTTTTACATGGCCGCGATGTTCACCTACATCTCGGCCTCCACCTTCGTGCTCCAGGGGCAGTTCGGCCTCTCCGCCCAGACGTACGCGGTGCTGTTCGGCGTCGGGGCCGTGTCCGTCACCGCCGGCAGCCAGATCAACGGCGCCCTCGTGGGCCGGGTGGCCCCGACCACCATCCTCACGGGAGCCGTGGCGGCCGGCTTCGTCCTCTCGGGGGCGCTCTACGCGGCCGCCGCTGCGGGCGCCGGGCTCGCCGTCCTCGTCTCCCTGATCGTGCTGACCCTGGGGACGGCCGGCTTCGTCATGCCGTCGGTCCCCGCGATCGCGCTCGAGCGCAACGCCCACCGTGCCGGGAGCGCTGCCGCCCTCGTGGGGGCCCTGCAGTTCGGCGTGGGCGCCGGCATCGCGCCCGTCACCGGCCTGCTCGGCGGCACCCCGTCGGTCACCATGGCCGTCGTGATGTTCGGGGTCATCACCGTCGCCGGTGTCCTCCTGCTGAGCCTGCGCCCAGGGTGGCGCCGGCTCGCGGCAGCCGAGCGCGAGACCCCGGAGACCGCGCTCGGCGAGACCGCAGAGCGGGTCGTGAAGGCGGTGCCGCAGGGGTGACAGGGCTCTGACAGCGACGTGAAAGGTCTCCGCCCCACGATGAGGGGAGCGCGGCTCGCACCGAGCCGCAGAAGGAGACCACCATGACCAGCTCCCCCTGGGCGATCGAGGCGCACGGCCTCGTCAAGACCTTCGGCAGCGCCCGTGCCGTCGACGGCGTCGACCTCCAGGTGCGCACCGGCACCGTGTACGGGGTGCTCGGCCCGAACGGCGCCGGCAAGACCACCGTGATCCGCATGCTCGCCACCCTGCTGCGCCCCGACGGCGGCTCGGCGACGGTCTTCGGCCACGACGTGGCCACCGACCCGCACCGCGTGCGCCAGCTCATCGGCGTCACCGGCCAGTACGCGTCCGTCGACGAGACGCTCAGCGCGACGGAGAACCTCGTGCTCTTCTCCCGGCTGGCCGGGCTGAGCCGCGTGGCCTCACGGGCCAAGGCCGCCGAGCTGCTCGAGGAGTTCAGCCTCACCGAGGCCGCGGGCCGTCCGCTCAAGCAGTTCTCCGGGGGGATGCGGCGTCGCCTCGACCTCGCGGCGAGCCTCATCTCACAGCCTCCGCTGATCTTCCTCGACGAGCCGACCACCGGGCTCGACCCGCGGACCCGCACCCAGATGTGGGACACGCTGCGCCGCCTCGTCGCCTCCGGGTCGACGGTGCTCCTCACCACCCAGTACCTCGACGAGGCCGACCAGCTCGCCGACCGCATCGCCGTGATCGACCGCGGTCGCGTCGTGGCCGAGGGCACGAGCGAAGAGCTCAAGGCCTCCGTGGGGCAGCAGAGCCTCCAGGTGCGGGTCGCCGACCCGGACCGGCTCGACGTCGCGCGTCGCTGCGCGGTCGAGGTGTTCGGCGTCGAGCCGGCGACGAGCGGCGGCGACGGCCGTCGGCTCACGGTGCCGGTCCTCGACCCCGCGTCCGTGACGGACCTGCTCCTGCGGCTCCGCGACGCGTCCGTCGAGGTGGACGAGATCTCCATGACGCGCCCGACGCTCGACGAGGTGTTCCTCACCCTCACCGGGCACGGTGCCCAGGGCGAGCCGGCCGAGGCCCCCACGCCCCACGACGCGGCCCACCCGACCGTCGGCGCCCCCCGAGACTCCCGAGACGAGGTCCGAGCATGAGCACCACCACACCGACCACGACCACACCGCTGCCCACCCTGATCGTGCCCGGCGCCGACCGAGAGCTGTCCGGCCGCGTGAGCCTGCACCAGACCGCCTCGAACATCCTCGCCATGGCGTGGCGGGGGCTCGTCAAGGTCCGGCGCACCCCCGAGCAGCTCTTCGACGTGACCCTCCAGCCGATCATCTTCACCGTGATGTTCACCTACATCTTCGGCGGGGCGATCTCCGGGAGCGTCTCCGACTACCTCCCGGTGATCATCCCGGGGATCCTCGTCCAGACCGTCATCACCACCTCCGTGGTCACAGGGGTCCAGCTCCGCGAGGACATGGACAAGGGGGTCTTCGACCGCTTCACGTCGCTGCCCATCGCCCGGATCGCGCCGCTCGCCGGCGCCCTCCTCGCCGACACCCTGCGGTACCTCATCGCGACGACCCTCACCTTCACGGTCGGCTTCGTCATGGGCTACCGGCCCGGCGGCGGGGTCGGCGGGGTGGTGCTGGCCGGTCTCCTGGTCATCGTGTGCTCGTGGTCGCTCAGCTGGATCTTCGCGTTCTTCGGGGTGATCGGCCGGACGGCGTCCTCGGTCCAGGGCATCTCGTTCCTCGTGCTCTTCCCCCTGACGTTCCTCTCGAACGCCTTCGTCCCGGTCGACACGATGCCGGGCTGGCTGCAGGGCTTCGTCAACGTCAACCCCGTCTCGCACATCGTGACCGCGGTGCGCGAGCTCGCGAACACCGGCACCGCGACCGGAGAGGTGCTGCTGGCCCTGGGGGGAGCGGCGGTCGTCGTCGCGGTCTTCGCCCCGCTCGCCGTCCGCGCCTACATGCGCAAGGTCTGACCCCGCCCCTGTCGCCCGGGGGTCACCGGGGGCGCTGCTCCCAGGGCCCCCGGCGCAGCACGTCGAGCACGAGCCCGACCAGCCCGTCCGCCGGCACCGCACGGACCGTCGAGCGGGCCGCCTCGAGCGCCGCGTCGCCGTGCAGCCGGCGGGCCGCGTCCTCGTGGGTGCTCCGCAGCAGCGAGGGCACGTCCTGGCGCGACCCGAGCCGCTCGGCGGCCGCGAGCAGCAGCAGCCCGTCCTCGACCCGTCCGAGGGCTACCTCGTGCACGAGGTAGGCCCCCAGCGCCAGGCTCGCGGTCCCGAGGATCGGGTGGTCGGTGAAGCGGGGTGAGAGCCGCTGCTGCGCCACCGTCCGGGCCCGCAGGTTCGGCGCCGAGCGCCGGAGGTGGTCCTGGGCGTCACCGAGCACGGCCAGGCAGACGATGCTGGCCCCGAAGACGAGGAACCACGGCGACCTGCCGGAGCTGGTCCCGCGCATGTGGTCACGAGCGCGCCCGTACAGACGCAGCGCAGCCAGCGGGTCCCCGGAGACGAAGGCGATCTCGGCCCGTCCGGACAGGTGCACCGCCCTGGCGTTCTCGGCGTCCTGGTGCGACGAGGGACGGGCGGGGTCCTCCGTCGACGCGCTCAGCCCGGCGAGCAGGACCTCGGCCTCCTCCACCCTGCCCAGCGCGACGAGGCTCGACGCCTCGAGCCAGGCGGCCTCGTCCAGGTCAGCGGTCGCCTCGAGCAGCACCATGCCCTCCCGGGCGTGGGCGAGCCAGCCGAGCGCCTCCGCGGGACGTGCCTGCTCGCTCGCCAGCTGACCGAGCAGCATCGCTGCCGACGCCGCGCCCCAGGTCTCCTGGCGGGCGACCGCGAGCTCGTAGCCCGCCAGGGCGTGCTCCTGCGCCTGGAGCAGGTCGCCTGCGTTCTCCGCGAGCTGTGCGCTCACCACGCACGCGACCGCGGCGACGAAGCCGTCGCCGGACCGCCGCGCCCGCGCGAGCGCCGACCCTGCGGCCGACAGGTCGACGGCCTCGACGGCGACCGCGCCGAGCTCGCGCACCACGGCCGGCAGCGGGGCCGGCGAGCAGAGCACCGCGCGCAGCCTCAGCAGCGCACGCCGGCGGACGTGCTCCTGCGTCGTGAAGGTCGTCGTGAGCACCACCAGGAGGGCGAGCGCGACCGTGCCGGCGCGCTCCGGGGGTACCGGCGTCCGCGCGCTCGCGGACAGCACCTCGGGGGCGCTGGCCACGACGTCGGAGTGGGCCCCGGAGAGCGTCCAGAACAGACCGAGCAGCCCGAAGACCGTGATCACCACGTCACCACGTCCTGCGGCGGTCGACCGCCGCAGGACGTGCACGAGGTTCTCCTGTTCGAGGCGAGCCCGCGCCAGGGCGGCCACCTGGCCGGCCCCGGTGAGCGACGGCCACTCCCGCTCGCTGTGCTCCACGGCCCAGACGAAGAGCGCGTCCTCGGCGGCCTGCGTCTCGTCGGACTCCCGCAGCCGGAGCGCGCCGAACTCCCGGACGGTCTCCAGCATGCGGTACCGTGCCGCGCCGGTGGCCGGGTCCTCGTGGACAGTGAGGAGCGACTGGTCGACGAGACCTGACAGCAGGTCGAGGGTCTGGACCGTCACCGCGTCGTCGGAGGGCGCGCCGTCGTCGGAGGCCGTGCCGTCCACGGACGCGGGCACCGGGACGGTACGCACGACGTCGCGGAGCCCTGCGACGGTCTGCGCCGCCTGTGCCGAGAACCCCGAGGGGAAGACCGACGTCCGCCGCAGCAGCGCCCGCTCGGCGAGGGAGAGCAGCTCCCAGCTCCAGCCGATGACCGCCTCGAGGGTGCGGTGACGCTCGGGGGCCGTGCGCCCGCCGCCGGTCAGGAGCTCGAAGCGCCGTGTCAGGCGCTGCTCGACCTCGACGACCGTCATGCTCCTCACCCGTGCCGCGGCCAGCTCGATGGCGAGAGGCAGCCCGTCGAGGCGCTCGCAGAGCCGCACGACCACCTCGCGCGGGAGCGCAGCATCGGGGCGCACTGCTCGGGCACGTGCTTCGAAGAGCTCGACGGCAGGGCCCGCGCCGCCGTCGGGCGGGGTGACGGCTGACAACGGCGACAGCCGGACCAGCTGCTCGCCGCCCACGAGCAGGGGCGACCTGCTCGTGGCGAGCACCGACAGGGTCTCGACCGAGCCGAGCAGCTCCGCGACCCACGCGGCCGCCCCCTCGACGACGTGCTCGCAGTTGTCGAGGACGAGCACGGTCGGCTCCTCGCCGAGCCGCTCGGCCACGCGGGTCGAGGTGTCGGAGTGCACGAGCCGGTCGCTGATCCGCCGTCCGCCCGCCTCGTCGCGGACCTCGAGCGCGGAGGCCAGCGCGAGCGCCACGTCGTCGTCGGTCCGCACGCTCGCGAGCTCGACGACCACGACGCGCACCCCGTCGGCGTCCGTGCGGCGGGCGGCCTCCTGGGCCGTCCGGGTCTTGCCCAGACCTCCGGGGCCGAGCAGGGTCACCAGGCGCGTCGACCCGAGGAGGGTGAGCAGGGCCTCGACCTCCTCGGTGCGACCGAGCATCGGGGTGGGGGCGGAGCGCAGGCCGACCGACCGGCGCCTCCGAGGTGTGGGAGAGACGGGTGAGGGGTGGGAGAGGGGAGGTGGGGCGGCCGGGCCCGGGCCGTCTGGGACCGGCTCGTCCGGCTGGCGGAGGAGCTCGGTGTTGAGCCGGACCAGCGCGGCACCGGGAGCGCTCCCGAGCTCTGCGGCGACCGCGTCCCGGACCCGCGAGAACACGCGGAGCGCGTCGTTGGTGCGCCCGAGTCGGGCGTAGCACCGCATGAGCGTGAGGTGCAGGGCCTCGTCGGCAGGGAGCCGTGCCGACAGCGACTCGCCGACCTCGACCGCCTCGGCACCAGCGCCCAGGGCGACGAGCGCCCCGAGCTCGGCACGGTCGACCGCGAGCAGCAGAGCGCTGCGGACCTCGTCGACCTCGACCTCGGCCTCGGTCTGCACCGGCTGGTCGGAGCCGCAGCGGGCCCGCGCGTCGCGCACGACACCGAGCGCGTCCTGAGGCCGTCCTCCGTCGATCAGCACGCCTGCCTCGCGGGTCGCCGACTCGACGAGGTCGATGTCGCTCGGCACGCCCAGCGCATACCCGTGCGGGGTCGAGACGACGACCTCGGGCCCGACGGCCCGGAGCCGTGCGACGACGGTGTGCAGGGCCGCCCGCGGGGACAGCGGGACCGACTCCGACCAGAGCGCACCCACGAGCCGGTCCGCGGAGACAGACCGCCCCCGCGCGAGCGCCAGGGTGAGGAGGAGGTCGCGGGGCCTCCGCCCGGTGACCTCGGCCCGAGAGCCTGGGCCGACGACGGCCGTGCTCCCGAGCACCGTGACGTACACGGCAGCGGTGGTGCTCGGCGGAGGGGCGGTGGTCACCGCGCAAGTCTAGGAGGGTGCGCCGCTAGGGTGAGAGCCGCCACCCTGGCGCCGGGCCCGACACGGCGCGCAGGACCCCTGCGTCCAGGAGGACACCGTGACCACGGACAGCACAGCCCCCGCGCTCCCGCCGACGGTGACGTCGAGGACGACGCCCGCCGGCCTGGAGGTGCTCACCGTCGCCAACGCCCACGGCACCGCAGAGGTCTACCTCCAGGGGGCGCACGTCACGGCGTGGACCCCGGCCGGCGAGGACCCCGTGCTGTGGCTGAGCTCGGCGAGCGCCTTCGAGCCCGGCGTCCCGGTCCGTGGCGGCATCCCGATCTGCTTCCCGTGGTTCGGTGCCCGGGACGGCCATCCTGAGGCTCCGGCCCACGGCTACGCCCGGCGCACGGTGTGGACGCTCGTCGGCGCTCACGACGACCACGAGACCACCGTGCTCCGTCTCGCGCTCGCGGCCCCGGCCGACCCCGCGCTCGCGGACCTCTCCGGACTCGACGCCCTCTACGAGGTGCGCGTCGGGCGGACGCTCGACGTCGCGCTCACGGTGACGAGCACCCGGGACGTGCCGGTGCGCTTCGAGGAGGCGCAGCACACCTACCTGCGCGTGCTCGACGTCGAGGCGACCGCGGTGCACGGCCTCGAGGAGGTCGCCTACCTCGACAAGACGGCCGCTGCCGGGACGGACCCGCACCGCACTCCTGAGGGGGCGCCGCTCGTGCCGAGCGGCCAGGTCGACCGGGTGTACCTCGGGACGTCGGGTCCGGTGCAGGTGGTGGACGCGGCGCGGACCGTCCGGGTCACGAAGAGCTCGTCGCAGAGCACCGTGGTGTGGTCTCCGGGTGCCGAGGTCGCGGCGGGCATGCGGGACATGGGCCCGGGGGAGTGGCGCGAGATGGTCTGCGTCGAGTCCGCGAACGTCGGGGAGCACGCCGTGGTGCTCGAGCCTGGTCGTCCCCACACCCTCGGCTCCTCCTACGAGGTCCTGCCGCGGGTGTGAGCACGGCCGGTGCCGGCCGTGCTCACCAGAGGGGAGCTGTCGCGCGTCAGACGCGGCTGCGGAGCGCGAGCGGCACCCGGGCTGCGCCTGCCGTCAGCAGCGCGGCGCCGACCATGTGCGCGCCGACCAGGAGCTCGGGCAGGCCCGTGAAGTACTGGACGTAGCCGATGGCACCCTGCGCGAGCGTCACGACGAGCAGCACGAGGACCACCCGGCGGGCACGGTCCACGCGGGGCGACGTGCGGTAGACCAGGACGAGGAGCGTCACGAGCAGCGCGGTGAAGACCCACACGGAGGCCGAGTGGAACTGGGTCACGTGCGCGGGGTCGACCGCGAACCGGTAGCCGACCTCGGAGTCTCCCGAGTGCGGTCCGGCGCCGGTGACGATCACGCCGAGCACGAGCACCGGGACGAGCGCCACCATGAGGAGCCACGAGACCACCCGGGTGCGCGGTCCGACCAGGGGCCTCGGCGGGCCGTCGCCCTCCCTGGCACGGTCCAGCAGCACTGCCGAGACGGCGACGAGGGCCATCGAGACGAGCAGGTGGCTGCCGACCACCGCGGGGTGCAGCTCCACGAGCACCGTGATGCCACCCAGGACCGCCTGGAAGATCACGCCGAGCAGCGGGACGAGCCCGAGCACCCGGAACGCCTTCGAGCGGTCGCGCGCGCGCCACACGAGCACGGCGACCACGATCGCGATGACGCCGAGCACGCCCGTGAGGGTCCGGTTGCCGAACTCGATGAAGGGGTGGAGCGACGTCGCCTCGTGGAACTTCGGCGTGAACTCGCCGGGCTCGCAGAGCGGCCACGTCGAGCACCCGAGGCCGGAGCCGGTGAGGCGCACGGCACCGCCGGTGCCCACGATGACGATCTGGGCGACGAGGTTCGCGGCGAGCGCCGGGACGGTGAAGCGGCGGGCGGAGTCGAGCCAGCGTCCGACGGTCCCGGAGGTGGTCGAGGCGTCCGGTGGGGTCTGGGTGGTCACCAGACAAAGGTAGCCGGGACGGACCTCCGCCCAGGAATCCTGAGGGGGTCGGCGGGTGTGAGATGAGCCCGGTCGGGCGGCGCCGGCGCCCCGCGGGACGCCGCGCCGAGGCCGGGGAGAGCGGGTCGTCAGCTCCAGCGGAAGAGCTTGCCAGCACCCCAGCCGAGGGCTGCCGTCCAGCCGAAGAGCACGACCAGCGAGAAGGCGGGGATCGCACCGTCGAGGAAGGCCCCGCGGACGGCCTCGCCGAGCGCCCCGGACGGCAGCAGCAGCGCGACGTGCCGCAGCGCACCCGGGAGCTGGTCGGCCGAGGTGAGCACCGCGCCGAGGACCACGAGGAGCACGAGGACGATGTTCGCGACCGCGAGCACGCCCTCGGCCCGCAGCGTCCCGGCGAGCAGGAGCGCGAGCGACGTGAAGGCCGCGGTCCCGAGGAGCACCGCGACGACCGCGAGCGGGATGCCCGCAGGGTCCGGGCGCCAGCCGAGCACCACCGCGACCACCGTGATGACGGCGATCTGCACCGCCTCGACGGTGAGCACGCCGATGATCTTCGAGGTGAGCAGGCCACCGCGCCCGAGCGGTGTGGTGGCCATGAGGCGCAGCACCCCGTTGCGCCGGTCGAAGGCCGTGGCGATCGACTGGGACGTGAAGGCGGCGCTCATCACGGCCAGGGCGATGACACCCGGCGTCATGAAGTCGATGCGTGAGGCGCCGCCGGTGTCGATCTCGACGATCGAGGTCTGGGTGAGGCCGATCAGGGCCATCACCGGCAGCAGGATCGTCACCATGAGCTGCTCGCCGTTGCGCAGGATCGCCCGGGCCTCGAAGGCCGACTGCGAGAGCACCCGGCGGCGCGCGGAGGCGGCGCCGGCGGTGCTCGGTGCGGGGACGGGGCGCGGTGTGGTGCTGGGGGTCGCGGTGCTCATCGCAGGCTCCGTCCGGTGAGGTCGAGGAAGACGTCCTCGAGGGTGCGGCGCCCGGTCGAGACGCGGGAGAGCAGGATCGACCTGTCGGCGCACCAGCGGGTGAGCGAGACCAGGGTGGCCGGTGTGACGGCGCCGGAGACCGAGTAGCTGCCGGGGGTGGTCTCGCGGACGCCGGCGCCCAGGGCGCTCGCGAGCGAGAGGGTCTCGATGCCGGCCGCGGCCGCGAAGGTCAGCGCGCCGGTCGACCCGGACACGAGCTCGGCCGGGGTGCCCTCGGCGATCACCTGGCCGTGGTCGACCACGACCACCCGGTCGGCGAGCTCCTCGGCCTCGTCCATGAGGTGGGTGGTGAGCACGATGCTCACACCCTGCTCGCGCAGCGCCCGGACGAGCTCCCACACGGCGTGCCGGCTCTGCGGGTCCATGCCCGCGCTCGGCTCGTCGAGGAACACGAGCTCGGGGCGCCCGACGAGGGCAGCGGCGAGCGCGAGGCGCTGGCGCTGGCCCCCCGACAGCCTGCGGACGGTGGTCCGCGCGAAGCTGGCGAGCCCGAGGCGCTCGACGAGGTCGTCGACGTCCCAGGGCTCGGCGTACATCGTCGCGACGTGGCGGAGCATCTCGAGGGCGCGGACCGACGTGGGCAGCCCGCCGTCCTGGAGCATCACGCCGACGCGCGGGCGCAGGGCCGCGCTGTCGGTGACGGGGTCCAGGCCGAGGACCCGGACGGAGCCGCCGTCCGGGAGGCGCAGGCCTTCGCAGCACTCGATCGTCGTCGTCTTGCCGGCACCGTTGGGGCCGAGGACGGCGGTGACCTGTCCGTGGTGGGCGGTGAGGTCGAGGCTGCGGACGATCTCTCGGCCGTCGTACCTCTTGACGAGGCCGGTGATCTCGACTGCGGGGTTGGAGGGCACGATCGATGAGTCTAGTGGGCGCCGCGGGCGCGTCGGGCGCGGTGCTGACGGGTCGTCGCCACCAGGAGGTGTACGCAACGTCACCCCGGTATCGGCCCAGGTGAGGCTCTCCTTGCTTGCGCGGATGCATTTAGCCCATAAGTATGTTGTCTAAAGTGCGCGAGCTGACGCGCCACTGCTCGGCCCCCTCCTCGACGTCTGACTCGACACCGTCGCAGGGAGCCTGACAGGCCGTGAGAACGGCCACCGAGACCAGCCGCAGGCCGGTCGCTCCAGCACCGACGAGATCGCCGACGAGCACGAGAGGACGAGCATGACCATCACGCCCCGCGCGACGCACGCCACGCCCGCCCGTCTCGCCTCGCCACGCCCGGCGGCAGAGGGCGTCGACCACGAGTCGACGACCCGGGCCCGGGTCCTCCAGCACGTCCTGGCCGACGGCCCGGTGACCGCGGCCGCCCTCGCCCGCACGCTCGACCTCAGCGCGGCCGGCATCCGTCGCCACCTGGGCTGCCTCGAGGACGACGGCCTGGTCGCCGTCCACCACGGGCGCCCGACCGGCGGACGCGGCCGCCCGGCCCGCTCCTACGTCGCGACCGACCGCGCGCACGCCGAGATCTCGGGGGAGTACCCCGACATCGCGAGCCAGGCCCTGCGGTTCCTCGCCGAGGTCGCCGGGAACGGCGCGATCGAGGAGTTCGCCCAGGCCCGCATGGTCGAGCTCGAGGAGCGCTACTCCGCCGTCGTGACCGCCGACGACGTCGACGGCCGTGTCCGCCAGCTCGCGGACGCGCTCTCGGCCGACGGCTTCGCCGCCTCGGTCCGCCCGGTCGAGGGCACCTCGACCGTCCAGCTCTGCCAGGGGCACTGCCCGGTCGCGCACGTCGCGGCCCAGTTCCCCCAGCTGTGCGACGCCGAGGCGCAGGTCTTCTCGCGCCTCCTCGGCTCGCACACCCAGCGCCTCGTGACCCTCGCCAACGGCGGGCACGTGTGCACCACCAACGTGCCCGTGCACGTCCCGGCACCCCGGACGCGGTCCGACCGACCGCCCGGGGACCGCGAACCGCCCGGGCCCCCCGAGCCCGACGGCACCCCAGACCTCTCCGACACCCCCGAACGGCCCATGGAAGGAACAAGATGAGCGCCCCCACGCAAGACACCGCGAACGCTCCGCAGACGCAGAGCGACGAGGAGATCATCGCCTCGATCGGGTCGTACGGCTACGGCTGGCACGACTCCGACGCCGCCGGCGCACTCGCCCGCCGCGGCGTGGACGAGGACGTCGTCCGCAACATCTCCGCGCTGAAGAACGAGCCCGAGTGGATGCTCAAGCTCCGCCTCAAGTCGCTCAAGCTCTTCGAGAAGAAGCCCATGCCCAACTGGGGCTCGGACCTCTCGGGCATCGACTTCGACAACATTAAGTACTTCGTCCGCTCGACCGAGAAGCAGGCCACCAGCTGGGAAGACCTGCCGGCCGACATCAAGGCGACGTACGACAAGCTCGGCATCCCCGAGGCGGAGAAGCAGCGCCTCGTGTCCGGTGTCGCGGCCCAGTACGAGTCCGAGGTCGTCTACCACCAGATCCGTGAGGACCTGGAGGAGCAGGGCGTCATCTTCCTCGACACCGACACCGGCCTGCGCGAGCACCCGGAGATCTTCGAGCAGTACTTCGGCTCGGTCATCCCCGCGGGCGACAACAAGTTCGCCGCGCTCAACACCGCTGTCTGGTCCGGCGGCTCCTTCGTCTACGTCCCCCCGGGCGTCCACGTCGAGATCCCGCTCCAGGCGTACTTCCGCATCAACACCGAGAACATGGGTCAGTTCGAGCGGACGCTGATCATCGCCGACGAGGGCTCCTACGTGCACTACGTCGAGGGCTGCACCGCGCCGATCTACAAGTCGGACTCGCTGCACTCGGCCGTCGTCGAGATCATCGTCAAGAAGAACGCCCGCGTGCGCTACACGACCATCCAGAACTGGTCGAACAACGTGTACAACCTCGTGACCAAGCGCGCCACGGCCGCCGAGGGCGCGACCATGGAGTGGGTCGACGGCAACATCGGCTCCAAGGTGACCATGAAGTACCCGGCCATCTACCTCATGGGCGAGCACGCCCGTGGCGAGACGCTGTCCATCGCCTTCGCCGGCGAGGGCCAGCACCAGGACGCCGGCGCCAAGATGGTGCACGCCGCCCCCCACACCTCGTCCTCGATCGTCTCGAAGTCCGTCGCCCGCGGTGGCGGCCGGACCTCGTACCGCGGTCTGGTCCAGGTCCTCGAGGGTGCCGAGCACTCGGCCTCGACGGTCCTGTGCGACGCGCTGCTCGTCGACCAGATCTCCCGCTCCGACACCTACCCCTACGTCGACGTCCGCGAGGACGATGTCTCCATGGGGCACGAGGCCACGGTCTCGCGGGTGAGCGAGGACCAGCTGTTCTACCTCATGTCCCGAGGCATGGCCGAGACCGAGGCCATGGCGATGATCGTGCGCGGGTTCGTCGAGCCCATCGCGCGCGAGCTCCCCATGGAGTACGCCCTCGAGCTCAACCGCCTCATCGAGCTGCAGATGGAAGGGTCCGTCGGCTGATGACCACCCAGACAGAGTCCACCACCCCGAACGCCACGACCGGCCTGAGCACGGACCACTCCCGTGCCGCGGCCGACGGCGCGCACACCCACGGGGTCGGCGGCACACCGCAGGGCTCGCGTGCCGAGCGCCTGACGTCCTTCGACCCCGAGGTCATCACCGTCCCGACGGGCCGCGAGGAGGAGTGGCGCTTCTCGCCGGTCTCCCGCCTCGCCCCGCTCTTCGAGACGGGCCTGAGCTCGCGCGGCGTCCGCACCACGGTCGTCGAGGCCCCCGAGGTCGAGGTGCAGATCGTCCCCCGCGACGACGAGCGTCTCGGCAAGGCCGGCGTCCCCGGCGACCGCACCGCGGTCACCGCCTGGGACTCGGTCAGCGAGGCGACCGTCGTGACGATCCCCGCCCAGGCCGTCGCCTCCGAGGTCACCTCGATCCGCGTCGAGGGCATCGACGACACCCCGAGCGCGAGCCACCTGCTCGTGCACGCCGGTGCGCTGAGCGAGTCGGTCGTCGTGCTCGACCACATCGGCCGCGCGACCCTCACCGAGACCGTCGAGGTCGTCGTCGACGACGGCGCGCACCTCACGCTCGTGAGCGTCCAGGACTGGTCGGAGGGTGCCGTGCACGCGGCCTCGCACCGCATCCGCCTGGGCCGCGACGCCAAGGTCAAGCACATCGTCGTGACCTTCGGCGGCGACGTCGTCCGGGTCACCCCGGACGCCGAGTTCACCGCCGAGGGCGGCGAGGTCGAGATGGTCGGCCTGTACTTCGCCGACGCGGACCAGCACCAGGAGCACCGCCTGTTCGTGGACCACGCGGTCCCGAGCTGCAAGTCGCGGGTCACCTACAAGGGTGCGCTCCAGGGCGCCGGCGCCCACACGGTGTGGGTGGGCGACGTGCTCATCCGTGCCGAGGCCGAGGGCACCGACACCTACGAGCTCAACCGCAACCTGGTCCTCTCCGACGGCGCGCGCGCCGACTCGGTGCCCAACCTCGAGATCGAGACCGGTCTCATCGAGGGTGCCGGCCACGCGAGCGCGACGGGTCGCTTCGACGACGAGCAGCTGTTCTACCTGCAGGCTCGTGGCATCCCCGAGGCCGACGCCCGTCGCCTCGTGGTGCGCGGCTTCTTCGCCGAGCTCATCCAGGCGATTGGTGTCGAGTCGGTCGAGCAGCGCCTGCTCGACTCCATCGAGGCCGAGCTGTCCAAGTCGATGAGCGTGATCGAGGGCGGGCAGCCGACGGTGGGCGCATGAGCGCCCAGCTCGCCTGCCTGACCCAGGACGTCCCCGCCGAGTCGGCCCTCAAGGTCGAGCTCGAGGGGGCGTCCGGCACCGTCGACGTCGCGATCGTCCGCGACTCCGACGGTGAGCTCCACGCCATCTCGGACATCTGCTCCCACGGAGCGGTGTCGCTGTCCGACGGCGAGGTGGAGGGCTGCCTCATCGAGTGCTGGCTCCACGGGTCAGCCTTCGACCTGCGGACCGGAGCACCGACCGCCCTCCCCGCCTCCCGCCCCGTGCCCGTGTACCCCGTGACGATCGACGGCGAGCGCGTGCTCGTCGACGTCGACGCACCCCTGACCTTTTCCTAGGAGAACCCGAACATGTCAACGCTCGAGATCAAGGACCTGCACGTCAGCGTCGAGACCAAGGAGGGCCCCAAGCCGATCCTCCGCGGTGTCGACCTCACGATCGACTCCGGCAAGACGCACGCCATCATGGGCCCGAACGGCTCCGGCAAGTCGACCCTCGCCTACTCCCTCGCGGGACACCCCAAGTACCAGGTGACCTCCGGCTCCGTCTCGCTCGACGGCGAGGACGTCCTCGCGATGAGCGTCGACGAGCGCGCCCGCGCCGGCCTCTTCCTGGCCATGCAGTACCCCGTCGAGGTCCCCGGCGTCTCGGTGTCGAACTTCCTGCGGACCGCGAAGACCGCGATCGACGGCGAGGCGCCTGCGCTCCGCTCGTGGATCAAGGACGTCAAGGGCGCCATGGAGGCCCTGCGCATGGACCCGGCCTTCGCCGAGCGCTCCGTCAACGAGGGCTTCTCCGGTGGTGAGAAGAAGCGTCACGAGATCCTCCAGATGGAGCTCCTCACCCCGAAGTTCGCGATCCTCGACGAGACCGACTCCGGCCTCGACGTCGACGCGCTGCGCATCGTGTCCGAGGGCGTCAACCGTGTGAAGGCCAACACCGACACCGGCTTCCTCCTCATCACGCACTACACGCGCATCCTGCGCTACATCACGCCGGACTTCGTCCACGTGTTCGTCGACGGCCGCATCGCCGAGGAGGGTGGCCCCGAGCTCGCCGACCGCCTCGAGAACGAGGGCTACGACCGCTTCCTCACGAGCGCGACGGCCTGACCCTCTCGCTCGACCCTCGTCGCCGGCCCTGCGGGGCCGGCGACGGCACCCTGGCTGCAGGCGCAGCCCGTCGCACGACCGAATCGAGGGACCATGACCGCGACCGACCTCACGGCTGCCGGCACCCACGCGCCGCTCTCCGCGGCCGAGCTGGTGGCGGTCCGTGCTGACTTCCCGCTGCTGAGCCGCACGCTCCGCGGCGGGCGTCCGCTCGTGTACCTCGACTCGGGGGCCACCGCCCAGAAGCCCGACCCGGTGCTCGACGCCGAGCAGGACTTCTACCTGCAGCGCAACGCCGCCGTGCACCGCGGGGCGCACCAGCTCGCCGAGGAGGCGACGCTCGCCTTCGAGGACGCGCGTGCGCAGGTCGCCACGTTCGTCGGGGCCGACGAGGACGAGATCGTCTGGACGTCCAACGCGACGGCCGCGATCAACCTCGTCGCCTACGCGATCTCCAACGCGACCGCCGGTCGCGGGGGAGCGGCGGCACGCCGCTTCGCGCTCGCCCCGGGGGACGAGATCGTCGTCACCGAGTCCGAGCACCACGCCAACCTCGTCCCGTGGCAGGAGCTGGCCGCGCGCACGGGTGCTGTGGTGCGCTGGATCGAGGTCGACGACGACGGCCGCCTGCGCCTCGAGCAGCTCGCGACGGTCGTCACCGACCGCACCCGCGTGCTCGCCTTCACGCACGCCTCGAACGTCACCGGTGCGGTCACCGACGTCGCGGCCTTCGTGGCGCGAGCGCGCGAGGTCGGTGCGCTCACCGTGCTCGACGCCTGCCAGAGCGTCCCGAACCTCCCCGTCGACCTGCACGCCCTGGGCGTCGACTTCGCGGCGTTCTCCGGGCACAAGATGCTCGGACCGACCGGCGTCGGCGCGCTCTACGGCCGCCGCGAGCTGCTGGCGGACATGCCCCCGGTCACCACCGGAGGCTCGATGGTCGAGGTCGTCACGATGACCGAGACCACCTACGCGCCGCCGCCGCAGCGCTTCGAGGCCGGCACGATGATGGTCGCCCAGGCCGTGGCCATGGGCGCCGCGGCGCAGTACCTCGGCGACCTCGGGATGCACGGTGTCGCGGCCCACGAGCGCGAGCTGGCGGCCGAGCTGCTGAAGATCACCGAGATCCCCGGCATCCGGGTGCTCGGCCCGCTCGACACCGTCGACCGGCTCGCCGCCGTGTCGTTCGTGGTCGACGGCGTGCACGCGCACGACGTGGGCCAGGTGCTCGACGACGCCGGCATCGCCGTGCGGGTCGGTCACCACTGCGCGCAGCCGCTGCACCGACGCTTCGGCGTCGCCGCCTCGGCGCGCGCGTCGGCGTCGGTCTACACGACCGTGGACGAGGTCGTGGCCTTCCGGGAATCGTTGGGTACCGTCCGAGCGTTCTTCGGACTATGAGGAGACTTTCATGAGCAGCTCGATGGAGCAGCTGTACCAGCAGGTGATCCTGGACCACTCGAAGAAGCCGCACGGGCAGGGTCTGGTCGACCTCACCGCAGCCTTCGCGAGCGAGTCGCACCAGGTGAACCCGACCTGCGGCGACGAGGTCACCCTGCGTGCCCAGTTCGCCGAGACCGCGGACGGGCGTCGCGTCGTGGAGTCGATCAGCTGGGAGGGACAGGGCTGCAGCATCTCGCAGGCCTCCCTCTCGGTGCTGACCGACCTCGTGACCGGCCAGGACGTCGCGACCACCGAGCGCCTGGGGTCCGTGTTCCGCGACCTCATGGGCTCGCGCGGCAAGGGCCTCGACGAGGAGCTCGAGGACGAGCTGGGTGACGCGGCGGCCTTCACGGGCGTCTCGCAGTTCCCGGCCCGGATCAAGTGCGCGCTGCTCGGCTGGTCCGCGCTGCGCGACACCCTGGCGACCTCGGGCGTGCTCGAGGGCGTCGGAGCAGCGGGAGCGACCGCAGCCTCCCACCACGAGCACCAGCACGAGCACGCGTGACCCTGGACGCCCGCACCACCCACCCGTACCCACCTTCCGAGGAGAGCAGCTGACATGAGCAGCGACACCGCGAACGACACCCCGCAGGGTGCGCCGGCCACGGCCGGAGCACCTGTCAACGTCGCCGACGTCGAAGAGGGGCTCCGGGACGTCATCGACCCCGAGCTCGGCATCAACGTCGTCGACCTCGGCCTGATCTACGGCATCGCCCTGGACCAGAACCACCACGCCGTCATCGACATGACGCTCACGTCCGCGGCCTGCCCGCTGACCGACGTCATCGAGGACCAGGCCGGCCAGGCCCTCGAGGGCCTCGTCGACGGCTTCCGCATCAACTGGGTCTGGATGCCGCCGTGGGGTCCCGAGAAGATCACCCAGGACGGCAAGGACCAGCTCCGCGCCCTCGGCTTCAACGTCTGAGGACACGCACGCCTGAGCTCTGAGCCAGCAGCACGCACCGACGGCCCGGCCCCCGCGAGGGAGCCGGGCCGTCGGTGCGTCGCGGGGCGGAGCCGCGCCGAGGCTCAGGTGGGGCTGGTGGTGCTCGCCAGCCGGTCGAGCCACCCGGAAGGCGTCGCGGTGTTGAACGGGGCCCGGTGGGCCTCCACCTCGTCGCGGAGCCGGTGCGCGACCTCCTCGAGGTGGGTGACGACCTCGGGCGGGTAGCCCCAGAGCGCGGCGTGCTCGACCAGCTCGTCCTCGTCGTCGACCCAGGTGCCGCGTCGGCCGTCTCGCACCACGTCGAGGTCCATGTCGATGCCGACCACCGCGGCAGGGGCGTCCGCCGACCACCCCACGGATCGACCGAGGTCGATGTAGACCTCCATCGTCGTCTCGTGCCCGGGCGGGTTAGAACGTCGCCACCCAGTCGCCCTCGACCGGGACGAGCACCACGTTCGCCGTACCGGCCACCACGTCGCGACCGGGACGCCAGGACCGCGTCCCGGCCCGTTGGCCCAGCCAGTCCCCGTGCTCGTCCGACCCGAGCCACACGCACTCGTGCTCCCAGTGCTCGGTCCCGGGCCACTTGGTCCAGCGGACGGGCACGGCGTCACCGGGGGCCAGCGACGGTCGCGTCCCGGTCGGGCGACCGGTCTCAGCCGGTGCGACCTGGTCGGAGGGGAGGGCGTGCCCGTGGTCGGGACGGGGCGTGGCTGCGCTGTCGGTCGGAGGCATCTGGGCAGGATATGCCTGCTGCTGGCCGCCGGCAGGTGCTCAGGTCCACGGCAGGTCGTGCCGATGCACCGACCATGGGGGAATCACACGACACCAACCTGCCAGGTGCCGGGGCCGAGGAGCTGGCCTCGCGCGCGTCGAGACGGGCCGCGCGGCTGCGCGAGGACCAGGCGATGGGCGAAGGCGCGGACGCCGCCGTCGCCGAGCAGCTGCGGCAGGCCGAACGGCGGCTCCGCACCTACTCCCAGGGCGCCGAGGGTGAGCGGCTCGTCGCGCAGGCCCTCGGGTTCCTCGAGCGGTACGGCTGGGTCTCGCTGCACGACGTCCACTGGCCCGGCCGGCCGAAGGCCAACATCGACCACATCGCCGTGGGCCCCGGTGGCGTCGTCGTGGTCGACGCCAAGAACTGGACGGGTGAGGTCGTGGTCCGCGACGGCGTGCTGCGGCAGAACGGGTACTCGCGGGAGCGCGAGACGACCTCCGCCACGACAGCCACGACCGCCGTCGGCGCACGGCTCGCCGCGGCGCACCGCAGCGCCGTGCACCCGGTGCTGTGCCTCGTCGCGCAGGACGTCGAGCCGGTGGTCCTCGGCCAGACCACCGTCGTCGGACGGTCCGCTCTCGTCGAGCACCTCGTGTCGCTGCCCCTGCGGCTCAGCGCCTACGAGGTCGCCGACGTCGCCCGGTTCCTCGCGACAGATCTCGGCGGCCCGAGGTCGCCCGAGGTGCTCACGTCGGCCGACCTCGCGACGCAGACCCTCGCGAGGGCCGGGTTCACGGTGCGCTCGGAGCCTGCTCGTCCGACAGGGCGAGGACGGACGGGTGCGGGACGGTCGAGCCCCGCCCCGGCGAGGACGCGGGCGGCTGGGCAGCCGCCGAGGCGCCGACCGTCGGCGAGGAAGCGCGACCAGCGCCGAGGACGAACCTTGGTGGGCGGTCTGGTGCGTGTCGGGATGGTCGTGGGGCTTCTCGTGGCGGTGCCGCACGCCCTCGAGTGGTGGTCCGATCACGGCCCCACGGTCGTCTCGACGTTCCTCACGCCCTCGACGCCCGAGCCTGCTCTCCCCGCACCGGTCGAGCCGGGACCTGAGCCCACGGGCTGACGGGGAAGAGCGGCCGCTGGAGGGCGTCCTCCGCCGGCGAGGTCCCGTCTCAGGTCCTAGGCCTCCTGCGGCTCTCCTCGACGTCGTCCCCGTCCACGATCCCCCGCGCGGCGAGGGCGTCGCCCGTGCGGTGGGCGCGGGCGACGGTGCGCAGCACGAAGGGCACCAGGTAGGCGCGCGGCGACCGCTCGAGCCCGCGGGCCCGGGCCGCGTCGCGCACCTCCCACGCGAGCTCGACGAGCAGCGGGACAGAGCGCAGCATGAGCGTCACGGTGAGCCCCACCACCTCCGGGGACAGCCCCACGTGACGCAGCGGCCCGGCGGCCCGCACGACGGTGTCGAGCACCCGGTCTGCGGGCGAGGTGACCGTCACGACGGTCGCGGTGACGACCAGGGCGAGCAGGGTCCCCGACACGGCGACCGCCGCGGACAGGTCGCGTGACCACCACTGGAAGACCCCGAGCAGCGCCGCGACGAGCGTCACGGGCAGCAGCGCCCGTGCGGTCTGGCGCAGCGGCGCCCCGCTCACCACGAGCAGGAGCACGGCGACCCCGAGCGCCGTGAGGGCGACGGCAGGCGTGCGCCACACGGTGAGCGCGACCGACAGCACGGCGAGGGTGAGGATCTTCCACCCAGGGCTCAGGCGGTGCAGCCACGTCGAACCGGGGGAGTAGAGGCCGAGCGGCCCCGTCCACCGGGTGCGGGGTGCACGGCGGCGGGGCTGGCGCGCCACCCCGCTGCTGCTGTCCGACGGTCCTGGCGTCACGGCTCGTCCGTGGTGCCGACCCGGGTGGCCATGAGCGCGCGGTACGCCGCCACGGACTCGTCGGGCGCCCCGTCCGCGACGACCCGCCCGTGGTCGACGACCAGCACCCGCTCGGCGAGGAGCGCGGCGTCGAGGTCGTGGGTCACGTGGACCACCTGCTGCTCGAGGCGCCCGAGCAGCGCGGTCACGTGCGTGCGCCAGCGCAGGTCGAGCAGCGTCGTCGGCTCGTCGCACACGAGGACGCGCGGCTCGGTCGCCAGCACCCCGGCGAGGGCCAGCAGCTGCTTCTGCCCTCCCGAGAGCGCGTGCACGCTGACGTCCGCGAGGTGCAGGAGGCCGACCGAGGCCAGCACCTCCTCGACCCGCTCCGCACGCCGGGAGCGCTCGACGCCGGTCCGGCGCACCGACAGGGCGACGTCCTCACGGGGCGTCGGCATCACCAGCTGGGCCTCGGCGTCGGAGAACACGAAGCCGACGAGCCTGCGGACCGCCCGGCCGTCGTCGTGGGTGTCCAGGCCGTCGACACGCACGTAGCCGCGGGTCGGCAGGACCAGCCCGTTGAGCAGGCGGGCCAGCGTCGACTTGCCGGAGCCGTTCGCGCCGATCACGGCCACCGAGCGCTCCGTGAGCGTGAGGGTCGTCGGCTGGAGGATCGTGACCTCGTCGGGCTGGTCCTGGCCTCGGCGTGCCCCGGCGCTCGCGGGCACGGAGACCGAGACGGAGTCGAGCTCGATCACGTGTGTCGCCGCGAGCCGGTCGCCAGGGACGGGAAGGCGCGGAGCACGGCGGTCGCCACGATCCCCACGGCGACGCACTTGAGGAGGTCGCCGGGCACGAAAGCCGCGTTGACGGTGAAGGCCGCGCCGAAGGTGAGGTCGGCGCGCCACATGAGCCCGACGATCCCCAACGGGTACACGACGAAGACCGTCGCGACCACGCAGGCGAGCATCACGAGCGCGCTGCGGAGGGCCTGGCCGGCGCGGGCGGGGACCGCCCGGACGAGGAGCCCGACGACGACGGCCACGAGCGGGAAGGAGACGGCGTACCCGGCGGAGACGCCGGTGAAGATCACGAGGCCGGAGACCCCGAGCGAGAACACGGGGACGCCTGCCACGCCGACCGCGAAGTAGAGGAGCACCGCGAGCAGCCCGCGCCACGGACCGAGGACCGCGCCGCAGAGCAGCACCGCGAAGGTCTGCAGGGTGATGGGCACCGGACCGATGCCGATGCTGAGGAAGGAGCAGACCGCGAGCAGTGCCGCGAAGGTCGCCACGAGGGCGACGTCGGTCGCGGTGCTCGACCTCGTGAGGCCCCGTCGCTCACCCAGGGGTGCGGGCTGCTCCTCGGTCGGTCCGGTCGTCGTGCCGCTCATCGGTGCCTCACGGTCGCAGGTGTGATGCAGCGAACTCCTCGCCCGCTGTCCAGCCCAGCATCCGCCCGAGGCCTCAGAGAGGACTGTCGTCGGAGCCGGTCGGCAGACCTGGTGAGGCCGTCACGGTCAGCCCGTGGCGATATCAGGTGCCGTCGGAAGCCTATACACCGATAAGATCGGTGGCGTTTGTGCCCGCCCCCAAGACTCACCCCGGGTCTTGTGGGCATCCTACGGAGGACTACCTGTGATCTCTGCCCATGCCGTCGAGCTTCGAGTCGGAGCCCGCGTGCTCCTCGAAGAGGCGTCCTTCCGCATCGCACCTGGCGACAGGATCGGGCTGGTCGGCCGCAACGGTGCCGGCAAGACGACCCTCACCAAGACCCTCGCGGGGGAGACGCAGCCCACCGGCGGCCAGATCACCCGCACGGGCGACATCGGCTACCTCCCGCAGGACTCCAAGTCCGGCGACATGGACATGATCGCCATGGACCGCGTGCTCTCGGCGCGCAGCCTCGACAAGCTGGTCCGTCAGATGCGCGACACCGAGGGCGAGATGGCCTCGGCAGACGAAGAGACGCAGATGGCCGCCATGGAGCGCTACCCGCGCCTCGAGGAGCGGTTCACCGCAGCCGGCGGCTACGCCGCCGAGAGCGAGGCCGAGCGCATCGCCTCGAACCTCGGTCTCTCCGAGCGTGTCCTCGAGCAGCAGCTCGGCACGCTCTCGGGTGGTCAGCGCCGCCGCGTGGAGCTCGCCCGCATCCTCTTCTCCGGCGTGGGCACTCTGCTCCTCGACGAGCCCACCAACCACCTCGACGCCGACTCGATCATGTGGCTGCGCGAGTACCTCAAGTCGTACTCCGGCGGCTTCATCGTCATCAGCCACGACACCGAGCTCATGCGCGCCACCGTCAACAAGGTGTTCCACCTGGACGCCAACCGCGGCGAGATGGACCAGTACAGCCTCGGCTGGGACGCCTACCTCGAGCAGCGCGAGACCGACGAGCGTCGTCGACGCCGTGAGCGCGCGAACGCCGAGAAGAAGGCGGGCGTGCTGCTCGTCCAGGCCGAGAAGATGCGCGCGAAGGCCACCAAGGCCGTCGCCGCCCAGAACATGATCCGGCGCGCCGAGCGCATGCTGTCGTCCCTCGAGGGCGAGCGCGTGAGCGACCGCGTGGCCAAGCTGCGCTTCCCGACCCCCGCGCCCTGCGGCAAGACGCCGCTCACGGCGTCGGGCCTCAGCAAGGCCTACGGCTCGCAGGAGGTGTTCACCGGGGTCGACCTCGCGATCGACCGCGGCTCGCGCGTGGTCATCCTCGGCCTCAACGGAGCCGGCAAGACGACGCTGCTGCGCATCCTGGCGGGTGTCGAGGAGTCGGACAGCGGGACGGTCAACCCCGGCCACGGTCTCAAGCTCGGGTACTACGCTCAGGAGCACGACACCCTCGACCTCGACGCCACCGTCGTCGAGAACCTGCGGCACAGCGCCCCGGACCTCAGCGACACCGAGGTCCGCTCCGTCCTCGGGTCGTTCCTCTTCTCGGGGGACGACGCCGAGAAGCGCACCAACGTGCTCTCCGGCGGTGAGAAGACGCGTCTGGCGCTCGCCACGATCGTCGTCTCGGGCGCCAACGTGCTCCTGCTCGACGAGCCCACCAACAACCTCGACCCTGCGTCGCGGGCCGAGATCCTCGGGGCGCTCAAGACCTACGAGGGCGCCGTCGTCATGGTCACCCACGACCACGGTGCCGTGGAGGCGCTCTCGCCCGAGCGTGTCCTGCTGCTGCCCGACGGCGACGAGGACCACTGGAACGACTCCTACGCCGAGCTCATCGAGCTCGCCTGACGTTCCGCCCGTCCCTGCTCACGCCGCCCCTCAGCCGGCGTCCGGTGAACGACAAGGAGTGATACGTGGCA